>JAEZHZ010000007.1 GCA_023436745.1 Pseudomonadota bacterium
GTCATCGCCGCCGCGTGGTCGCCCGAAGCAATGGCTTCTTCGACCTTGCGGATGAAGGTGCGCATGCGGCTGCGGCGCGACTTGTTGATCGCGGTGCGCGCTTCGATCTTGCGGGTAGCCTTCTTGGCTGACGGCGTATTGGCCATGAATGGTCCTCTTGGCGTCCAACCGGTTGGCAGCGCCTCGCTAGAAGTCGCATCCATCCGGCATGAAAGGAAAGCGGCGGCACAGGCGCCGCCAAGTCGCCGGGTCTATAGGGTAAAGGCGGACTAGCGTCAACTGTGATTCAGTCCCTGCCCATCACGGGATCTTCTGGCATACCGGGCAGAAGAAGGTGGAACGGCCTGACTGCACGATCCGCTGGATCGTGCCGTTACAGAGCGGGGTGGGGCACGGTTCTCCCTCCCGGTCATAAACCGCAAACCGGTGCTGGAAGTAGCCGGAACCACCATCAGCATTGCGAAAATCCCTCAGGGTTGAACCGCCCACCTCGATGGCCTCAACCAGGACCTGCCGAACGGCATGGGCTAGATCCTCCAGTTCCGGCTTCGGCTTTCCCTCCTTGGTGACCAGTTGACCCGCCGTCGCGGTGGGTAGGATGTGAGCGCGGTGAAGCGCCTCGGCCACATAGATATTGCCCAGTCCCGCCACCACACGCTGGTCCAGAAGCGCCGCCTTGACAGGTGCCTTCTTGCCGATGAAGGCCTTGGCCATGCCATCGGCACTGAAGTCGTTGCCGAGTGGCTCCGGTCCCAGCCCCTTGAGGTATGCGCTTTCATCGGGGTCGTCATAAAGTCCAATGAAGCCAAACCGCCGTGGGTCGGCATAGATCAGGTGCGAGCGCCCGTGCCTGGGATGGTTGATGGTCCACACCATGTGGTCGTGTTTTTCCGCCAGAGTGGGTTCATAGTACCGCGGCGGCTTGTCGATGGGGTGCTCGGCGAAGCGCCAGGAGCCGGTCATGCCCAGGTGGCTCAGCAGCGTCTTGCCGGTTGAGAGCGGCATGAGCAGGTATTTCGCCCGCCGTCCGACTGCAGTAATCGTCGCGCCCTCCAGTTCCTCCTTCAGTCCCTCCGGAAATGGGAAGCGCAGGTCCGGTCGGTTCAGCGTCACCGCTTCTATGGTGGCGCCCGCAAGCCAGGGTTCAAGGCCGCGGCGGACTGTCTCGACCTCGGGCAGTTCAGGCATCACGGCTCCTTACGGATGTGCGGCTTTGTGCCATGGGCAACCTCGCGCGTCTTATATATGGTGCCGGCCAAATCGGAACGAGCGAGCCCCACCATGAGCGATCGCCAAGAGACCACGCATTTCGGCGAGCGGACCGTGTCGCTGGAAGAGAAGCAGGGCCTTGTCAACCAGGTGTTCCACGACGTGGCGGACCGCTACGACATGATGAACGACCTGATGAGCGGCTGTATCCATCGGCTCTGGAAAGATGCCATGGTCACCGAACTCGCTCCACCGAGGCGGGGTGCTCATCCCTATCGGGTGCTGGACATGGCCGGCGGGACCGGCGACATCGCCGAGCGCATCCTCAATGCGTCGGTCGGCCATGCCGAAGTCGTCGTTTCCGACATCAACGCCGACATGCTGCGGGTGGGCGCCGAGCGGGCGCGCAACTGGCGTTTCCCAGCCCAGGTCAGCTTCGTCGAGGCCAACGCCGAGCAGCTGCCCTTTGAGGACGGCAGCTTCGACGCCTACACGATTGCCTTCGGGATCAGAAACGTGCCGCGCATCGACGTTGCCCTCAGGGAAGCCCACCGGGTGTTGAAGCGTGGAGGCCGCATCCTCGTACTTGAGTTCTCCCAGGTGGACGTTCCCGGCCTCGACGCCATTTACCGTGTCTTTTCCGACCGGGTCATTCCGCCCATCGGGCGCATCGTGACCGGTGACGGGCAGCCGTACCAGTACCTCGTGGAATCGATCCGCAAGTTTCCTTCGCCGCAGCTCTTCTCCTCGATGCTGAGCGATGCCGGGTTCAAGCGGGTGAAGTACACCTCCTATTCCGGCAACATAGCCACCCTGTTCTCGGGCTGGAAACTCTGACCTCATGCCGCTTGCCGCCTATTTCCGCCTCCTGCATGCTGGCTGGGTTCTGAGCCGCGAGGGCGCCCTGTCCATCCTGCCGGTCAACGAACTGCCGGCACCGGCCCGGCTTGGTATTCGCCTCGGCCGGCTTGTCGAACGCCCCAGTGTCAAGCGCACCGGCAAGATCGAGAGGCTCAATGCTGCACTGAACCGGCTTGGGCCGACCTATGTGAAGTTCGGCCAGACGCTGGCGACGCGTCCCGATATCGTCGGGCCGGAGGCCGCCGCCGACCTCTCCGGCCTGCAGGATCGCATGCCGCCTTTCGATGAGTCCCTAGTGCCCGGCATCCTGCGGGAAGCGCTCGGGATGAAGGCGGAGGAGATCGTCGACCTCAGCCCGCCGGTCGCGGCTGCCTCGATCGCGCAGGTGCACCGGGCACGTATCGCCAGCCGCTCCGGTGACAGGGTGGTAGCCGTCAAGCTGCTTCGTCCCGGGGTCACGCAGCGCTTCCGCGCGGATATCGCGAGCTTTTACGCGGGCGCCCGCTTCGCCGAGCGCTTCATGCCCGCGGCGCGCCGGCTGAAGCCCACCGAAGTCGTCGAGACTCTCGATCACTCGGCACGGCTCGAACTCGATCTCCGCCTAGAAGCGGCAGCGATCTCGGAGATGGCCGAGAACATCAAGGGCGACACCGGCTTCGTCATTCCCACCGTCTCATGGGACCATACCGCCCAGAACGTCCTCACGACAACGTGGATGACGGGCATTCCGATACGCGACCATGCTGCGATAGATGCCGCAGGGCTGGACCGGAGCAAACTGGCGGCGCAACTGCTCCAGGCTTTCCTTCGCCACGCCATCCGCGATGGGTTCTTCCACGCCGACATGCACCCGGGGAACCTGTTTGCCGATCCGGCGACGGGCAACATCATTGCTGTCGACTTCGGCATCATGGGCCGGATCAACCGGCACGAACGGCGGTTCCTCGCCGACATACTTTATGGCTTCATCACCCGGAACTATCGGCTGGTGGCGCAACGGCACTTCGACATCGGCTACGTGCCGAAGAACCAGTCTGTCGATGACTTCACCCTTGCCATTCGCTCGATCGGCGAGCCTCTTCACGGCCGCACCGCCGCGGATATCTCGATGGCCAGGGTGCTCGGGCAGCTCTTTGCCATCACGGAGCTGTTCTCGATGCAGACGCGGCCCGAACTGGTGCTGCTACAGAAGTCGATGGTGCTGGTGGAGGGCGTGGCGCGTGCACTCGATCCGCATCTCGATATCTGGACCGTGGCTGAGCCGGTGGTCGGCGAATGGCTCCGCCGCGAGGCTGGCCCGATCGGCAAGCTCAACGACATCGCCGACCAGTTGCGCGCATTCGGCGAGGCTGCCAACCGCCTGCCGGTGCTGATTGCTGAAGCCGAGCTAGCCCTGGCCGAGCAACGAGCTGAACGTCATCGCCCCCGCCGGCAGGACGGCGCCATGCGCTGGGCCCTGCTCATTCTTCTCGGCCTGGGCAGTATTGTGCTCCTGGTTCTGCTCTTCTTGCTGCTCCGCTACGCGATGCAACCTAGCTTCTAGGTGTAACCCAGAAATCGTGAGGTATCCGGATCGATGGGAATGCCGTCGACGTCCCGCCGGTCCGCTTCGGCCCATTCGCGGTCGCCCGGAGCCATCACCCGACCGCCTTCACGCGCGGGCGCGCCGCGCAGCACTTCGAGGTAGCGGATCATGGTCTGCCCGAAGGCGGCCGCACCCGCGAACTTGTCGGGATCGATCACCATGACGAAGTGGCCCATGTTGCGCGGGGTGGAAGTGTCTTCCGAGCCATACATGGGGATAAAGTCGGGATCGAGGGTGGTGCCGGTCAGGATGGCCGAGAACAGCGTCGCCACCCCTGCCAATCCGGCTCCCTTGTAGCCATAGTCCTCGCCGCCCACGGGCAGGAGCATCTCGGCCTGGTGCGGATCGGCGGTGGGTATCCCACTGCCGTCCGCAGCGACGCCATGCGGCAGTTTCTTGTCCAGCGACCGGTGCAGCAGGACACGGTTCATCGGAATGGACGATGTAGCCATGTCGAGTAGCCACGGCCGCGAGCCGGGAACCGGTGCCGCAAACGCCAGTGGATTTGTGCCATGGAAGCGCTGTGCGCCGTCGAACAGCGCAACCATCGAGTCGGTGTTGGTGGTGGCGAACGTGACGAACCCGGCATTTGCCCCCTCCAGCGCATAGGCGCCTGCAGCGCCAAGGTGGCTGGAATGGGTGATCCCCACCCCGGCTATGCCGGCTCTCCGCGCCAGGTCCATACCGACTTCCACCGCCTTGTAGGCAGCGTGGTGACCGAGCCCGTCGTCGCCATTCACCACGGCGCTACCGGCAGCGCGCCGCTCGACGCAGAGTTCCGGGGTGCCTTTCAGTCGTCCACCCTGGAGCATGGCGCAGTAGTGCCCCGTCAGCCGCACACCGTGGCTGTCGATGCCGTGTCGAGAGGCGTGCATCATAGCGCGCGTGGCCGACGATGCCGATTCGTTGCTGGCGCCTGCCGCGACGAGCGCAGCGTGCACGCGCCGGGCCAACTCGTCCGCTTCGACCCGCATCTGGTCACCCCTATCCATCGCCACCTCCCCTAATCGTCCTCTCCAGTAACACCGCTTGCCGGTGCAAAGCCGGCGTGTTGCGGTTGTGAGGCGGGACGCGAGGCCCTAAGGTCCGGTCTTCCCTCGAACTGGCCGCCCTTTACTGATGGACGTCTCTCTCCCCGAACCTGCCCCGGCCGGCGGCGCCGTGCAACTGACGCCGATGATGGCGCAGTTCTTCGAGATCAAATCGGCCAATCCCGGCTACCTTCTGTTCTACCGGATGGGCGATTTCTACGAGCTTTTCTTTGAGGATGCCGAGATCGCCAGCGCCGTGCTCGGCATAGTTCTCACCAAGCGTGGCAAGCATCTCGGGCAGGATATCCAGATGTGTGGCGTGCCGATCCATGCCGCCAACGACTACCTGAACAAGCTGATCAAGCTTGGCCATCGCGTTGCCATCTGCGAGCAGGTGGAGGACCCGGCAGAAGCGAGGAAGCGCGGTTCGAAATCTGTGGTCAAACGCGATGTAGTCCGGCTGGTGACCCCCGGCACCCTCACCGAGGATGATCATCTCGAAGCCCGTGCCGCCAACTACCTTGCTGCCATCTCCAGCGTCCGCCATGGTGATGTCGACTTTGCCCTCGCCTGGGCCGATATTTCCACCGGCGAGACGTTCACGGCAGATCTGACGGCGGAGCAGGTGCTCGATGAGTTAGCCCGCATCGATCCCGCCGAGTTGCTGATGAGCGCCACCACCAGAGAGGTGCTGTCGGAGCGCCAGTTGCTGCCTCCGGCGTTCCTCGCGAGGACGCACGTCACGACCCCTGAGAGCTTCGACAGCCAGATGGCTTCGGAGATGCTTTGTGATGGTTTTCCGGCAGGCGCATTCGATGCCAGCGCCTTGTCACGCGCAGCGCGCTCAGCCCTTGGGGCGCTAGTCGGCTATGTGCGCGACAGCCAGAGAGGGGCAGGGGTCGCCCTCAGGGCGCCCGTCATCGACAGTGCAGGCCGGCACCTCGCGATCGACGCGGCGACGCGCATGAGCCTCGAACTTACGCAGACACAGCGCGGGCAGGTGGCGGGTTCTCTGCGCCACAGCATCGACATGACAGTGACCGCGCCGGGATCGCGCTTGCTCGCGTCACGGCTTGCGGCACCACTTGCCGACGCCAGCGCGATCAACCACCGGCTGGACGCGGTCGGTTACCTGACCGAGGACACTCTGCTTGCAGGGCGGCTGCGGAGCGAACTCAAGGCGGTACCGGACCTCGCCCGTGCACTGACGCGTCTGGCGCTCGATCGTGGCGGACC
>JAEZHZ010000015.1 GCA_023436745.1 Pseudomonadota bacterium
GTTCGGCATCGGGTTTCACCCGGCCTTCGCCTGGCCGCTGCCCGGCGCGTCGGGAGAGCACAAGGTGTGGCTCGACAACGGTAGCGAACCGCCGATGGCCCGCCTGAGCGGAGGGCTGGTGACGCAGGAGCGTCAGGAGAGCCCGTTCCGGCACGGTGAGCTGACGCTCGATCGGGAGCTGTTCGCGGCAGATGCGATGGTGTTCCCTGAGGGTGCGGGCACCGGAGCGCGCTACGGCACCGAAGCTCAACAGGTGCACCTTACCTGGGACAATCTCCCCAACTTCGCGCTGTGGAGCAAGCCGGGGCCCTTCGTTTGCCTCGAGCCCTGGCATGGGACTGCCGCGGAGGCCGGTGGCACGGACGCGCTGGAGCAGCGGCCGTTCTGCGCCGTGCTCAAGCCCGGTGCGGCAGGCCGGTATGCCTTGAGGGCCGAACTGGTGGGTTAGCTGCTACTCGGCGGCGCCGCGTTCATCGATCATCATGTCCGGGCCGTTGGGGTCGCCCGGCGCGGTCTCGGCGCCGAGGTCGGGGAAGGCCACGACGCGGTTCTGGCGGAAATCGAGGCGGATGACCACGAGGCCCCGTTCCTCGAACCAGGAGATCAGGCGACGGGCGCGGCTGGCCGAATGGGTGCCATAGATGCGCGCGAGTGTGGCGTCGGACGGACAGGGAGCGCCGGTGAGCGCGGCCTGTGCCAGCACCAGGAAGACGCCCTGCACGTCATCAGTCAGGGTTTCACTGAGCGTCAGCGCCTGCTGCCAGCCGTCGGACTCGGCGATATCGGCCTCAGGCGCAACGCGGGCGATGGCGAGGCGGCGCTTGAAGGCAGGCAGGGCCGGCGGCTCGCCGGGGATACGGCGAATGCGGCAGCGGACGAGGAAATCCTGATAGAGCACGGCGGTGGTGCGGAACCCCGCATCGGGATCGGCGAGCAGTTCGGCCATGACGTCGTCGATCTGCTTGTCGCGCTCTGCCTCGTCGATCTCGGGAAACAGCGATTGCGGGGCTTCCTCGAGGGGGGGGCGGGCGCGGGCGACCTGGGCCAGGAGTTCGTTGGTGGTGGGCGGCGGCGGAGGCGGCGGGCGGCGCACGACTGGCCGCACAGCCTCTTCGGCTGCGGCGGCAAAGATCAGGTCCGCGGCGTCGACCGGTGCGTCGGGCAGCGGCGTCAGCTTCGGGCTCGACGAACGGGCCGAGGTCTCGACATTGCCGATGACGATGGGCAGGGGACGCCGCGAGATGGCTGGCCCCAGGGCGACGAAGTGTCCCCGGGCGAGATCGCGGAACTGTTCCGCCTGACGGCGTTCCATGCCGAGCAGGTCCGCGGCGCGGGCCATGTCGATATCGAGGAAGGTGCGGCCCATCAGGAAGTTCGAGGCCTCGGCCGCGACGTTCTTTGCCAGCTTGGCAAGGCGCTGGGTGGCGATGACGCCCGCGAGCCCGCGCTTGCGGCCGCGGCACATCAGGTTGGTCATGGCGCCAAGCGAGAGCTTGCGCGCCTCGTCGGAGACCTCGCCGGCCGCGGCGGGGGCAAAGAGCTGGGCTTCGTCGACCACCACGAGCATGGGATACCAGAAGTCGCGGTCGGCATCGAACAGGCCGCCGAGGAAGGCAGCCGCGGCGCGCATCTGCTGCTCGACGTCGAGCCCTTCGAGGTTCAGCACCACCGAGACGCGATGCTGGCGCACCCGGCCGGCGATGCGGGTGAGTTCGGATTCGGTGCGGGTCGCATCGACCACGAGGTGGCCGAACTTGTCGGCGAGGGTGACGAAATCGCCCTCGGGATCGACCACGCATTGCTGCACCCACGGGGCGGACTGCTCGAGCAGGCGGCGCAGCAGGTGCGACTTGCCCGAACCGGAATTGCCCTGCACCAGCAGGCGCGTGGCGAGCAGTTCCTCGAGATCGAGGTTGGCCGGGCCGGGGCCGGCGGCTTTCCCCATGTCGATGGCAACCTGCACTGCACACTCTCCGCTGGCGTGTCGGCCAGGCGGGACAACACGCTTCACTCGAACCGCAGTGAGTTAGCACACCGGTAACGATTCGCGGGAGGCGGGGGCCGCGGATTCACAGGGGAGGGTGGAATCGAGCGGTCAGGAGGGCTTGCGGGCAATGAGGAAGAGCGCTGCGCCGGGCTTGGGGCGCCAGTCGTGCTCGGTCACGAAGCCGGCACCCGTCAGACTGTCGCGCAGTTGTGCCGGCGTCATGAAGCCGAGTTGCGGCAGCTTGCCGAGTGCGCGACCGAGCGGGGCGACGTAGCGGAGGAGGCGCAGGGGAGAGTCCCCGAGGCAGGCAGTGCTCGATACGAACAGCCCGCCGGGCTTCAGAATCTCGTGGACCTTGCGGATGGCGGCCTCCCTGTCGGAGAGGAGGTGGAGGATCGACATCGCCAGCACCATGTCGTAGCGCGCCGCCGGCAGGGCCATCGTGGCGATGTCGCACTGCTCGAAGGCGATGTTGCCGACGCCGGCCGCCTCCGCCTTGCTCCGGGCGATCTCCAGCATGCGGCGCGAGAAATCGACGGCATGGATGGAGCGCACATGGGGCGCGTGAACGATGGCGGCGGAGCCGGTGCCACAGCCGAACTCGAACAGGTCCATGTCCGGCCTGAGATGGCGCCGGGTCTCGGCGAGCTTTGCCTCGTAGGCGGGTTGGTCGGCAATCGGACTGGCGGCGTAGCGATCGGCAAGGCGATCCCAGAAGGTGGCGAGTTCGGCCATGGTGCGGCTCCAGATACTGGTGCAAGGATAGACCGGGCGTGCAGTAGGCGAAATTGCATGGAATAGCAGAAGCTATATACATCCATGCATGGATGATCCGGTCGACTGGAACCACATCAAGGCGCTGCGCACCGTGCTCGACGCTGGCTCGCTCTCGGCCGCGGCCCGGGAACTCGGGTTGGCGCAGCCGACGCTCGGCCGGCAGATCGCGGCTCTCGAGGCTTCGCTGGGCGTGACGCTGTTCGAGCGCACGGGGCGCTTCCTGCTGCCGACCGAGGCGGCACGGCAGCTCGGCGCCCACGCCCGGGAGATGGGAGCAGCGGCCGGCCGGCTGCAACTGGCGGCTTCGGCGCAGTCGCAGGCGGTCGAGGGTCTGGTGCGGGTAACGGCGAGCGATGCCGTGGCGGCTTTCGTGCTGCCGCCGATACTCGTCGACCTGCGGCGGTTGGCGCCGGGGATCACCATCGAGGTCGTGGCCTCCAACAGCATCAGCGACCTGACGCGGCGCGAGGCCGACATTGCCATCCGCCACGTGCGGCCGACGGAGCCCGACCTGATCGGCAGGCGGCTCGCGGACGATCATGCGGGGCTGTTCGCCACCCCGGCCTATCTCGACAGCATCGGCCGGCCGTCGGACGGAGCGACCCTTGCAGCCGTGGCGGAGTTCATCGGGTTTCTCGATCCTGGAGGCGAGGCGAGCAGGATCATTGCGGCGGAACTGACGACGCGCGGCGTGCCAATCACGCCGGTGCAGTTCACCCGGTCGACCGACGGTGGGGCGGTCGCGTGGGAGTGGGTGCGGCGCGGCCTCGGGGTGGGGATGATGCTGCAGGCCGTGGCGGGGGCGACGCCCGGGGTGGAGCCGGTGCTGCCGGAGCTTGTGCGCATCCCGGTGCCGGTATGGCTGGTGACGCACCGGGAGGTGCGGACCAGCCGGCGGATCCGGCTGGTCTATGACGTGCTGGCGGAGGCGCTCGCGGCCCCGAGGGATCGCTAGAGCTTGACCAGCGTGCGGACGTCGACGGGGAGGCCCGTGGCGAAGGACTTGTTGGCGGCGATGCCGGTCAGGATCGACAGCGCGCCGTCGCGGTGGTTGGCACCGTAGCCGGGGCGCGGGGTGGCATTCCCGAAGATCTCCTCGAGCATGATCTTGTCGCCGCCGCCATGGCCGCCTTCACCGTGCTTGACCGGCACCTGCCGCGCCTCGCCGTGGAGGGGGAAGTGGTAGAGCTTCACGCCCTTGGCCGCCCCTTCTGTATCGGAGGTGGAGCCGGCGTTGATGTAGCTGGTCTCGTGCACGGTGAGTTCGAGCCGGCCGCCGGTGCCGTTGATGGCGACGTTGAAGCCTTCCCACGGCGCATAGGCGTAGAGCGAATAGGTCATCACCGCCTTGTTGCGGTAGCGCACCATGACGTTCATCGTGTCTTCGATGGAAATGCCGTCGCCGAAGACGTTCTGGTCGCGCTGGTAGCCGTCTTCCTTCTCGGCCCCCCAGTAGAGACCCTTCTGGACGGGGTTGCTGGTGAGGTCGATCGCGAAGGGATCGTCCTTGGCGGCCTCGACGCCGGTGGTGCGGGTGTAGGGCGTGAAGACCCCGCGTTCCTCGGCATTGGCGCGGCCGTAGAACTTGAGGTCGCCCATGCCGAACACGGTCTCCGGCTGGGAGCCCAGCCAGAAGTTGACGAGGTCGAAATGGTGGGTGGACTTGTGGACCATCAGTCCGCCCGAGTTGCGCTTGTCGCGGTGCCAGCGGCGGAAGTAGTCGGCGCCGTGGCGGGTATCGAGCAGCCACTCGAAATGCACCGAGGTCGGGGTGCCGATGGCGCCTTGGGCGATGAGTTCGCGCAGGGCCGAATTGTGCGGGGCGTAGCGGTAGTTGAAGGTGACGCGGACGTTGCGGCCGGTGCGCTCGACGGCATCGAGGATCGCCTGGCACTTCTCGCTGTCGGTGGTCATCGGCTTTTCGGTGATGACATCGCAGCCGGCCTCGAGAGCCGCGATGATGTAGTGGTGGTGCGTGCGATCGATGGAGGTGACGATCACCGTGTCCGGCTTCTGCTCGGCGATCATGCGGGCGAAGTCGGCCGCCTTGTAGGTGGGAACGGCGGTGCCGGAGAGTTCCTGCTGGATCACCCGGTTGGTGAAGTCCATGCGCGTCTGGTTCGTGTCGCAGAGGGCGACCAGCCTTGACTGTTCGCGGTGCGGCCCGAGGATGGCTTCGTAGAACATCCGCGCGCGACCACCGGTGCCCACGATTGCGTAGGACTTGGCCATTGATTCTCCTCCGGTTTCGATATCACAAGGCGCCCAGCCAGAATGGCGCGGAAAGGCTCTACCATACAAGATGGGGAACACGTACACTTTCTTTGTACGCCCGATGCGACAATGGTGCGGGGCAGCAACACGGATGGTGAGGGCGAAGTGAACGACAGCAACGAAGGGACGATGGCGTTGCGCGTGGTCGAGGCGCTTCGCGACGAGATCATCACCATGGCGCTGAAACCGGGCGACGTGATTTCCGAGAGCGACATCGCCGCCCGCTACGGCGTGTCGCGGCAGCCGGTGCGCGAGGCGTTCATCCGACTGGCGCAGCAGGGGCTGCTGCTGATCCGGCCCAAGCGGGCCACGGTGGTGAAGAAGATCTCCCCCGAAGGCGTGCGCCAATCCCGCTTCATCCGCGAGTCGATCGAGGTCGAGATCGTTCGGCGCGTCGCGGCCAATCCCGGAGCCGAGGCAGCGGCCGTGCTGGACGGGCTGATCGTCGACCAGGAGAAGGCATCGGCGGCAGGGGATTCGCGGCGCTTCCACACGCTCGACGAACTGTTTCACCGCACGCTCGCGCGGCTGGCCGGGGTGGAATACGCCTGGCAGCTGATCGACGATCACAAGATGCAGCTCGACCGGGTGCGCTACCTGACCCTGGGAGCCAGTTCGAGCCAGCGCGCCATCACCGAGCACAAGGCCATCGCCGAGGCCGTGGCCAAGGGGGATCCTGCCGCGGCAGAAGCGGCCATGCGAGCGCACCTGGCCCGCGCCGAGGTGCTGCTCACGCAGACGATCGCCGACCACCCGGACTATTTCGAGTAGGCAGGGCCTCGACGCACGGAGGCCGACCGGTACACCTCGACACCGGGCCGCCCGGATCCTTATATGTAATCCACCGAGTTACAATAAGGTGCCGAATGAGCGTACAGCCGACAACCGCCTTCGGGGCGGCTCATGCGCGAAGCTATGCGGAGGGTCCGCCGCGTCAGGTGCCGGGGTTCGACGGGCTGCACCGGATGACATCGCTGCTGCTGGCGGAACGGGTGCCGGCGGAGGGACGGGTTCTGGTCCTCGGGGCGGGCGGCGGGCTCGAACTCAGGATGCTCGCCGATGCCCATGCCGGCTGGCGCTTCACCGGCGTTGACCCTTCCCGCGAGATGCTGGCGGCAGCGGGCCGCGAAGTGGCGGCGCATGCGGCGAGGATGGAGCTTGTGGAGGGCTATATCGAGGCGGCGCCCCCCGGCCCGTTCGATGGCGCGACCTGCCTTCTCACCATGCATTTCGTGCCGGAGGCGCAGCGCCTGCCCACTCTCAAGGCCATGCGGGAGCGGCTGGCGCCTGGCGCGCCATTGGTCATGGCGCATATCAGCTTTACCCGGGCGGAGCCGGAGCGCACGCAGTGGATCCGGCGGCACATCGCCTTCGGTGGTGGCGACCCGGGCTCGGAGGCCGCGGTCGACGCAATGCGCACCCGGCTGACGGTGCTGGCACCGGAGACCGAGGAGAGCCTGCTGCGCGAAGCGGGGTTCGGAGACATCAGCCTGTTCTATGCCGGGCTCAGCTTCCGCGGCTGGGTGGCCTACGCCGGGACCTGACGAAGTCGCGGGGCGAATGCGCCTTTACGCCGGCGCCGAGGTGATGTTTGTGGCGGACGAGACCATCACGCAGCCGGTCGGCGCCTCGAGCGTTGGCTGAGAAATAGTGGAGCAGGGCAGATGAAGACGCGGCGACTGGGCAAGACGGGTTACGAGGTCAGCGAGATCGGCCTTGGCTGCTGGCAGCTCGGCGGCGACTTCGGACCGGTGGGCGATGAGACCGCCAACGCCATCCTCGATGCGGCGAACGCTGCCGGCGTCAGCTTCTGGGACACTGCCGACGTCTATGGCAACGGGCTCAGCGAGCGGCGGATCGGCGCCCACGCCAAGGCCGCCGGGGTACACGTCGCCACCAAGCTCGGGCGGTCGGGTGGGCTGTTTCCCGACAAGTACACACGCGAGGGCGTGCGCCAGAGCCTGATGGGCTCGGCGGAGCGGCTGGGAGTGGCGACGCTCGACCTGGCGCAACTGCATTGCGTGCCGTCCCAGGTGCTGCGGGACGGCGCGATCTTCGGCTGGATGGACGAGTTCCGGGCCGAGGGGCTGGTGCGGCACTGGGGCGCCAGCGTCGAGACCATCGAGGAAGGACTGATCTGCCTCGAGCAGCCGGGCTGTGCCACACTGCAGGTGATCTTCAAC
>JAEZHZ010000037.1 GCA_023436745.1 Pseudomonadota bacterium
AGGTGTTCGATTACGGCTACAAGGTAGGCAAGGCAGGCGCCTGGCAGCAGTCGCTCTAGTTCTGCTCGCGCTTGCTCGCCCGCAGGCGCTCGAAATAGTCGATCCGCTTCCGCAGGTCGCGCTCGAAGCCGCGTTCGACGGGTTCGTAGAACTTCTGCCGGCCGATCTTCTCCGGGAAATACTCCTGCCCGGAGAAGGCTTCTGGCGTGTCATGGTCATAGATGTAGCCCTCGCCGTACCCCTGCCCTTTCATCAGCTTGGTGGGGGCGTTGAGGATGGCCATGGGCGGCATGGGTGAACCGGTGGACTTCGCAAGGCTCATCGCTGCCTTGAAGGCGGTGTAGACAGCGTTCGACTTGGGCGCGAGCGCCAGGTAGACGACCACTTCGGCGAGCGCCAGCTCGCCCTCGGGGGAACCGAGCATCTGATAGGCGTCGCGGGCGGCGATCGCGATCGGCAAAGCCTGGGGATCGGCGAGGCCGATGTCCTCGGAGGCCATGCGTATCAGGCGGCGCGCGAGGAACAGCGGGTCCTCGCCGGCGTCGAGCATGCGGGCGAAGTAGTAGAGCGCCGCATCCGGGTCGGAGCCCCGGATGGTCTTGTGGAGCGCAGAGATGAGGTTGTAGTGCCCGTCCTGCGCCTTGTCGTAGATCGGCGCACGACGCTGCACCACCGTGAGCAGGCTGGCCGCGTCCAGCGTTTCACCCTCCCGGGCGGAGGCGAGGATTTCCTCCACGAGGCCGAGAAGCGCCCGACCATCCCCATCGGCGAGGGTCAGCAGGGTCCGGCGGGCCTCCTCGTCGAGCGGCAGGCTGGCGCCCAGCAGCGTCTCGGCGCGGACCAGAAGCTGCTCGAGATCATCCGGCGACAGCGACTCGAACCGCAGGACCTGCGAACGGGACAGAAGAGCCGCATTCAGCTCAAACGAGGGGTTCTCGGTGGTGGCACCGACGAGGACCACCGTGCCGTCCTCCATGACCGGCAGGAAACTGTCCTGCTGCGCCCGGTTGAAGCGATGGATCTCGTCGACGAACAGCAGCGTACGGTGCCCCGACAGGCGCTCGAAGCGGGCCTGCTCGAAGACCTTCTTCAGGTCTGCCACCCCCGAGAAGATCGCGGAGATCTGCACGAACTGGAAGTGGATCTCGTCGGCAAGCAGACGCGCGACGGTGGTCTTGCCCGTACCGGGAGGTCCCCACAGGATCAGCGAGCCGAGCCGCCCTGAGGCGATCATGCGCCGAAGCGTGCCGTCGGGACCCAGCAGATGCTGCTGGCCGATCACCTCATCGAGCGAGCGCGGCCGCAGTTGATCCGCCAGCGGACGGGCCTTGTCGGTTTCTGAGGGATCGGCGGCAAAGAGGTCGGACATGTGGCGGTTCTACCTCCTGCCGCCGCGGTCGTCACGCGCCTCGTGCCTCACCCGCTCACGATGCTGCGCGTGACGCGGCCGTCGCGCTGGAGGATGATCTGCCAGGTGCGGACCCGATGCGAAGCGGTGTCGGCGAAGACCTTGGCGCTGTCGGTGGGCACGTCGTTGAGCGACAGGATCACGTCACCCGGTCGCAGCCCCATCTGGTCGGCCGGCGAGCCGGGCTCGATGGCGGTGACGAGGACGCCCGTAGCGTCGTAGGGAAGGTTCTGTGCCTCCGCCAGGGCGGGGTCCAGCTCTCGCACGGTGGTGCCGGCAAAACGGGTGTTGCCGGTAATAGTGGCGGTGGCATCGGCGGCCGCCGCCGGTGCAGCCTCTACAGGAAGGGTGACAATCTCGGTCTCGCCCTGCCGTTGCCGCTCGATCTGTGCCGCTTCTCCCACGCGGCGGGTGGCGAGACGGAAGTTGAAGGCGTTAGGATCGGCAACGGGCGTGCCGTCGACCGACAGGATAACGTCGCCCGCGCGGAAACCGGAGCGGGCGGCAGGGCCATCCGGCGCGACGTCGGTGACGAGCGCGCCATGCGGCGCCGCCATGCCGAGGCTTGCCGCGATATCCGGTGTGACCGCCTGCAGCTTGGCCCCGAACCACGGGCGCACGATCTCACCGCCAGTCACCCCAGCCTCGGCAACGACGCGCGCCATGTTGGCGGGGATGGCGAAGCCGATGCCCACCGAGCCACCGGACTGCGAATAGATGGCGGTGTTGATGCCGACGAGACGTCCATCAAGGTCGACAAGTGCGCCACCGGAATTGCCCGGGTTGATGGCCGCATCGGTCTGGATGAAGAATTCGTAGTCGGATTTCTCGACGCCGGTGCGGGCAAGGGCCGACACGATGCCGCTGGTGACGGTCTGGCCAACGCCGAACGGATTGCCGATGGCAAGGACGAGATCGCCGACCGCCAGCGCATCGGAGTCGGCGAACTGGATGGCAGGGAACGTGGTCTGGCCCGGATTGCGTACGCGCAGGACCGCGAGGTCGGTCTGGGCATCCTCGACCACGATCTCGACATCGTACTCGCGGCCGTCGCTGAGCGCGATCCGGACTTCTGTGGCGCCTTCGATGACGTGCTGGTTGGTGAGGATCACGCCGGCCGGGTCGACGATGACGCCGGAGCCGAGTGACCGGCTCTCGCGCGGGCGGGTGCGGTAGGTGTCGCGGCCGAAGAAGCGGGAAAAGAACGGGTCGTTGGCGAAGGGCGACACGTATTGCTGCTCGATGCGCGTGGCATAGACGTTGACGACGGAGGGCGCCACCTCGCGCACGACGGGGGCGAAGCTCAGCCTGATCTGCTCCTGGCTCTCCGGCACCACGACGGGCGCGGCCGGAGGGGTTGCCTGGCCGGCGACCTGTGCCCGCGGCGCGGGTGTGTGGGACGAGATGGCGAGTGTGCCGGCCACACCCAGACCGACAATGGCAACGGCAGCAAAGAACAGGGAACGCGACGACATCAGAACCCTCCAGGGAACCCGCTGCAAACCCCGGGATTCTGTCATGAAAATGGCACCGGAACGGGCCAGTAAAATGGTACCAAATATTCGTTTGCGCGAGGGGGGCGCGAGCCCTATATGCAGCGCTTTCTCGCACCCGCACTCCAGCCCGAAAAGGCCAGTCGTCAATGACCACCGAGCCGAAGCACGTCTACCCGAGCACGTCCGCGCTAATCGCGGCCGAGGGGCCGGACTTCCCCGCCTTCCTGTTCTCGGAACGGGAACTGCACAAGGCGGTGAAGGTGTTCAAGAAGGGCTTCGACGGGCTGCTCACCTATGCGGTGAAGTGCAATCCGTCCCCACACGTCATCCGCCAACTGCACGAAGAAGGCCTGACGGCGTTCGACGTTGCCTCGAATACCGAGATGGAACTGGTGCGCGACTACGCGCCCGGCTCGGTGATGCACTACAACAACCCAATCAAGAACAAGCGCGAGATCCAGCGCGCCTATGAGGAGTTCGGGGTCCGCAGCTTCACCATCGACCATCCGCAGCAGCTCGACCAGCTCGCCGCCGTCGTGTCGCCCAGCCGCGATATCGAGGTGACGACCCGCTTCAAAGCGGGCAAGGCGCTCAAATCCTACGACTTCGGCATCAAGTTCGGCGTGATGGAACAGGGCGCGGCGGAGATCGTCACGGCCGTAGAGCGGATGGGTTACACGCCCAGCCTCTGCTTCCATGTCGGCTCGCAGTGCGAGGACGCCTATGCCTATGAGCGGCACATTGCGGCGGCCGCCCGGATCGTGGAAGAGGCCGGCATCGAGCTCAAGCGGCTGAACATCGGCGGCGGCTACCCGGCCCCCTACCCGACCAGCGAAGCCCCTCCGATGGACTACTACTTCGAGACCATTGCCGGTGCGGTGAAGGAGCACTTCGGCAAGAACGCGCCGGAGCTGATCATCGAGCCGGGCCGCGCGCTCGTCACCTCTTCGACCTCGCTGCTGCTGCGCGTGAAGCATCAGCGCGGCGGCCAGTCGGTCTATCTCAATGACGGCGCCTATGGCGCGCTCATGGAAGTGAAGTGCATGCACTTCACGCCGCCGACCCGCGTCTGGCGCGGCCCGCGCCTCCACGACAACAATGGCGAGTTCTCGGAATTCACGATCTGGGGTCCGACCTGCGACAGCTATGAGGTGCTGCCGCAGGTGTTCACGCTGCCGGCCGATATCGATGAGGACGACTGGATCGAGTTCGGGCTGATGGGTGCCTACACGCAGGCCTCCCTGACCCCGTTCAACGGCTTCGACCGGCGCGACCAGTACTGGGTCGACGAGATCTACACCGGCAAGGACCAGTCCCCGGCCGAGTAGATC
>JAEZHZ010000046.1 GCA_023436745.1 Pseudomonadota bacterium
GGCGAGCAGGGTGGGGGTATCGAACTCATGAACCGCGTCTTCCCGGTCCTCACCATCCTCCTCGCCATTCTCGCGCTATGGTATGGCGCGGCGGTCTGGATGAACGCGCCCTGGCAGAACCAGCTCAACACCCGCGCCAGTCTCGAGAACGTCCCTTTCACCGAGTTTGCGGCGCAGACCTGGGCGCAGGACAAGCCGGTCCTGCCGGCGCCGCACCAGGTGATCGGCGAAATCTGGAACGCCACGGTTGCGCTCGACATCAATTCGAAGCGTTCGCTCGCCTATCACGGCTGGATCACCCTGTCGGCGACGCTGCTCGGCTTCGCCTTCGGAACGGCGCTGGGCGTGCTGCTCGCGGTCATCATCATCCACAACGATGCCGCCGACCGCTCGTTGATGCCGTGGATCATAGCCAGCCAGACCATTCCCATCCTTGCTGTCGCGCCCATGGTGGTGGTCGGCCTCGGCGCCGTCGGCCTCACCGGTCTCGTGCCCAAGGCCCTTATCTCGATGTATCTCAGCTTCTTCCCGGTGGTCGTCGGCATGGTAAAGGGCCTGCGCTCGCCCGAGCAGATCCAGCTCGACCTGATGCGCACCTACGACGCCAGCCCCTGGCAGGTGTTCTCCAGGCTGCGCTGGCCGGCCGCGATGCCGTTCCTGTTCGCCTCGATGAAGGTGGGCATCGCCATCTCGCTGATCGGTGCGGTAGTTGCCGAACTCTCCAACGCCTCGGGCGGCGGGCTGGGCGTGCGCCTGCTCACCGGCTCCTACAACGGGCAGACGGTGCAGATCTGGGCGGCGCTCTTCATCGCCGCCGGCCTCGCCGCGGTGCTTGTGGCGCTGGTGGGCGGTGCCGAGCGGCTGGTCAACCGGCGCATGGGGGTGCGCGCGGTATGATCGGGACCCTCACTCCACTGCAGCGGGCTCTTGCCGTCATCGCCGGCGGCGCTGCCCTCGCCGGATTGCTGCTCGCCATTCCGGCCGGAGGCACGCCACCCGCCTTGCTCCTGTTCTTTGCGGTCGGAGCGCTGTCGCTCCTGCGCGCGCGCCTGCCCTTCAGCCTCTTTCTCGATGGGGCCCTGGCCGCCCTGGGGGCCGCCGCGCTCATTCTGGCCCTTCCCGTAGGGGCGACACTGCCCGGGTACCAATGGCTGGCGCTGCTGGCCGCCTGGGCCTTCGCCTGGCTGTTCGTCGAACGCCTGTCGGCCGCCATCCGCGCCGGCACGCTCCCGCAGACGGGCACCGGCCTCGTCATTCCGCTGATGTTCGGGCTGACCCTGCTGGTGGTGTGGGAGGTGGTCACCCGCGGTGCCGGTGTCCCGCCGGTCTTGCTGCCGGCGCCCTCCGCCATCGCCGCGCGCCTCGCGACGGAAACGGGCATCCTCTGGGCCGATTTCGTCCAGACCTTCATCCGTTCGGTGCTGCCGGGATATGCGATCGGCTGCCTCGCCGGCCTGCTCGTCGCCATCGCGGTCGATCGCTCGCCATTCCTCAAGGCCGGCATCATGCCCATCGGCAACTTCATGTCGGCGCTGCCCATCATCGGCATCGCGCCGATCATGGTCATGTGGTTCGGTTTCGACTGGCAGTCCAAGGCCGCTGTCGTCGTCGCGATGACCTTCTTTCCCATGCTGGTCAACACCGTCGCCGGTCTCAACGCCGCGAGCGTCATCGAGCGGGACCTGATGCGCACCTATGCCGCCAGCTATACCCAGACACTGTTCAAGCTGCGGCTGCCAGCGGCGGCGCCATTCATCTTCAATGCCCTCAAGATCAACTCGACGCTGGCCTTGATCGGGGCAATCGTTGCCGAATTCTTCGGGACACCCGTGGTGGGAATGGGGTTCCGGATATCGACCGGGGTGGGGCGTCTCGCCATCGACCTGGTCTGGGCGGAGATCGCCGTCGCGGCGGTCGCGGGATCCGCCTTCTACGGGGTGATCGCCCTCATAGAAAGGGGCGTCACCTTCTGGCATCCGTCCGTCCGTGGTGGGCGGGCGTAAGCAACAGGGAAGAAGGGAACGTGTAGAATGAAGACGTTGATCGGAGGCCTGCTTGCAGGGGCGCTGGCGCTTTCGGCCCTCCCGGCCGTGGCGCAGGACGCGCTGACGCTGCAGCTCAAATGGGTCACCCAGGCCCAGTTCGCCGGCTACCTCGTGGCCGAGGCCAAGGGCTTCTACGACGAGGAAAACCTCGATGTCACCATCCTGCCCGGCGGCCCCAACATCGCCCCCGAGCAGGTGATCGCCGGCGGCGGCGCCGACATCATCGTGACCTGGATGGCGGCCGGCATGGCAGCACGCGAATCCGGAGTGCCGCTGGTCAACATCGCCCAGCCCTTCAAGCGCTCGGGCCTGATGCTGATCTGCCCGGTCGAGACCGGCATCACCTCGGTTGCCGACCTGCCGGGCCACACGCTCGGCGTCTGGTTCTTCGGCAACGAGTACCCGTTCTTCGCCTGGATGAACAAGGAAGGCATCCCCACCGACGGCTCGCCCGAGGGCGTCACCGTCCTGCAGCAGAGCTTCGACATCCAGCCGATGATCCAGGGCCAGGCCGATTGCATTTCGGTCATGACCTACAATGAATACGGCCAGGCGCTCGATGCCGGTTACGGCCCCGAAAACCTGACCATCTTCAACTACACCGAGCTCGGTAACGACCTGCTCGAGGACGGCCTCTACGTCATGGAGGACACCCTCGATGATCCGGCCAGGGTGGATGCCTATACCCGCTTCGTCCGCGCATCGATGAAGGGCTGGCAGTACGCGCTCGACAATCCCGATGAGGCCGCCGAGATCGTGGTCGAGGCCGACGACACCGGCGCTGCCGAGTTCGATCACCAGCGCTACATGGTCGAGGAGGTCTCCAAGCTCGTCGACCCCGACGACGCCGCCCTCAACATGGACACCTACGAGCGCACCGTCCAGGCGCTGCTCGACCAGGGCATCATCAAGAACCAGCCCGAAGGCGCCTATACCACCGTCGTCACCGACGGCCTCTGAGCCTTCCGGCAATCACGCAGACCGCGCCCTTCGGGCGCGGTCTTTTCGTTCCTTGACGTCACCGACGCCCCATAGGGAAGGGGTTGACCGAGTTCATCGCACTGCCTCCACCCCCACCAGCCCGTCCGTTCCCGCCGCAGGGGAGGCACACCCACCAGCCCGTCCCTCCCCCTTCAGGGG
>JAEZHZ010000052.1 GCA_023436745.1 Pseudomonadota bacterium
CCGGTGCCCTGGCGATGCTGGTGATTGGCGGCGGGACGCTGTGGTTGCGAGCCCGGCCCCGACGGGTGCCGATGGCGGTGGCGTCATGAGTCGTATCGACTGGCTGGTGCTCCGGCGCCTTGGCGCCCGCATCGGCGTAACCGTGTTCGTCTTCTACGGGCTGATCGCGCTGGTGGAGTCGCTCGACACCTGGCGCTTCAACTACGTGGCGGACCAGCACGGGTTTCCCGCGGCCATCCTGATGGTGGCGATGAGTGCGGTGAAATGGACCATCAAGACGCTGCCAGTGACCGTGCTGATGGGCGCGATCCTGGGGTTGATCGACCTCAAGGCCCGGCATGAACTTACGGTCATCAAGGCAAGCGGCATCTCCATATGGCGCACCGTGCGTGCGCCAACCGCGGCCCTGATCCTGATCAGCTTCGCCATCGCCCTGGGGGCGGAGACAGTCAGCACGCAGGTCAATCGCGGGCTCAACCCCACCCCGCCCGGAGAAGCCGCGCGCCTGACGCCGCCGGGCGAGATCTGGCTGGAGCAACGCGCAGATGGCGAACACTACGTGCTGATGGCGACCGGGATGAGTTCCGCCGGCGACGTGTTGCACAACGTGACGGTGTTCCATCTCACGGACAAGCCAGAGCGCCGGCTCACGGCTGCGGAGGCAAGGCTCGACAATGGCGAATGGGTGCTGCCCGAGGCGTTCGTTCTGTCGCCCGACCGGCCCGCAGAGATCGTGACGGAGTACCGGTTGCCGACCGCATCCTCGTCGGCGGAGATAGGCCTCAAGCTGGCTTCCACAGAAGATATGACCTTCTTCGAACTCGCTTCGCTGCTACAGCAGGGCGTAGCGGACGCAGGGATTCGGACGACGGCAACCATGCGACTGATCAAGCTGCTGGCGCTGCCCCTGGTGCTGACCGGCTCGCTGTTCATTGCGTTTGCGTTTACTGCGGGTTATCGAAGAGCCTCTAATTATGGGCCTGCCGTACTTTACGGGATCGTGCTGGGTTTTGTCGTGTTCGTGATCACCGAGATGGCGGACCGAGCTGGGTCGACCGGCGTTCTCAACCCCACTTTCGCGGCCATCGGGCCAGCATTGGTTGCCATCGTCATTGGGGTGACGGTGCTGCTGTACAGGGAAGACGGACGGGCGTGAGATGAAGTCCGGGGGCATCAAAAGGGCAGCGCTGCTCGGCTCGGCCATTGCCGGGCTGCTCATGGCCGCCCCTGTGCATGCCCAGGGCATCCTGCCCGCAGACTTCTTCAACGCCCCGCTGGACCAGAATGCCCCGGCGGCGGTGGAAGCCAACGAACTCGTATTCAACGCGAACAGCAACGTCATCACCGCCCGCGGCGATGTGGTGGTGAGCCAGGGCGGCTATACCGCATCCGGCCAGAACCTGGTCTACGAGCGCAATTCCGGGGACGTGCGGTTCATCGGCATGGTGACGGTACGGGACCCCTCGGGCAACCTGCTCGAGACCGAGGACCTGGCCATGACCGGGGGCATGCGGCAGGCGTTCGTCGACGCCCTGACGATCACCTCGTATGACGGGGCGCGGATTACCGCCGACAGCGCCGACTATGACGACGCGCTGCAGACGATCATGGAGAACGCCACCTACGCGCCCTGCGGGGAGTGCATCGACGACGAGGGACGGCGCATCGGATGGTCGATGAGCGCCGCCCGGGTCGTGCATAATTCCGAGGACGGTTCGCTCTACCTGGAGCAGCCGTCGCTGGCGCTGCTCGGCATCCCTGTGGCCTGGCTGCCCTATCTGTGGCTGCCCGACACGAGCGACAGCGCGCTCGCGAACCTGCGCATGCCGGTCTACGACTATGCCGAAGAATACGGGCACCGGCTCGACATACCGTACTATGCCTATTCAACCCGCTGGACCGACATCATCCTGACGCCGGCGCTGATGAGCCGCCAGGGCCTGCTGATGAGCGCAGAGTGGGTGCAGCGCTTCGACAACGGCTCCCTGCAGGTCAAGGCGTCCGGTCTCTACCAGATGGACCGCTCCGCCTTCGCCGGAAAGGTGGGAGACCGGGACTGGCGCGGAGCCATCCAGACCTCCGGCGAGTTCAGGCCGATCGAGAACTGGGTCACCGGCTGGAGCTACACCGCTTTCACGGATGCCGCCTACCAGAGCGACTACAAGCTCACGACCGCCAAGTCCTCCGTGGACCAGGTGTACGCCACGCATGTGTCGGAAGACACCTTCATCGATGCGCGGGTGCAACGGTTCAACGTGCTCGGCAACGTGACCTTTGCCGACCAGGAGAAGCAGGGCATGGCGGTGCCCGCAGTGCGCTTTGCGCATCTGCACGAACTCGGCGGCGACATGGGCCGCATCGAGATCACCGGCAAGCTGCTGGGTGTCAGGCGCGGAGTCGATTCCACCGGCACCCTCAACGGCGTGCCGTACACCTTTGGCTTTGCCGGTAACAAGCAGCACGCGGCCTTCCTGGCGGCATGGCAGAAGCAGTGGATCGGCGCCGGCGGGTTTGTTGCCACACCCTATCTGGCCGGACGCGCCGATGTTGCCCATTTCGACGGATCCGGTCCGGGCGCGCCCGCCGCAACGATGCTGTGGAGTGCCACCCCGATCGCTGCCATGGATGTGCGCTTTCCTGTTGCGGGCA
>JAEZHZ010000200.1 GCA_023436745.1 Pseudomonadota bacterium
CTGACCTCGTCGCCGCCTCGGTGCTGTCGGGCAACCGCAACTTCGAGGGCCGCGTGAACCCGGACGTCAAGGCGAACTTCCTCGCCTCGCCGCCGCTGGTGGTGGCCTATGCGCTGGCCGGCTCGATGAAGATCGACATCACCACCGAACCGCTGGGCATCGGTTCCAACGGGCAGCCGGTCTACCTCAAGGACCTGTGGCCGACCAACCACGAGATCGCCGAGATCGTGCGCGAGTTCGTGACCGCCGAGATGTTCCGCAAGCGCTACTCGGACGTGTTCAAGGGCGACCAGCACTGGCAGGGAATCGCCGTTGAAGGCGGCGAGACCTATGGCTGGAACTCCAGCTCCACCTATGTCCAGAACCCGCCGTATTTCGAAGACCTGACCATGGAGCCGAAGCCGGTCACCGATATTAACGGTGCCCGCGTGCTGGCGCTGTTCCTCGATTCGATCACTACCGACCACATCTCGCCCGCCGGTTCGTTCAAGCCGAACACCCCGGCCGGCCAGTACCTCACCGAACGCCAGGTGGCGCCCAAGGACTTCAACTCCTATGGCGCCCGCCGCGGCAACCACGAAGTGATGATGCGCGGCACGTTCGCCAACATCCGCATCAAGAACCAGATGCTGCCGGGCGTTGAGGGCGGCTTCACCAAGGGTCCGAACGGCGAGCAGATGCCGATCTACGACGCCGCGATGGCCTATCAGGGTCAGGGCACGCCGCTCGTCATCTTCGCCGGCAAGGAATACGGCACCGGCTCCTCCCGCGACTGGGCGGCCAAGGGCACCAACCTGCTCGGCGTCAAGGCCGTGATCGCCCAGAGCTTCGAGCGCATCCACCGCTCGAACCTGGTCGGCATGGGCGTGATCCCGCTGCAGTTCAAGGACGGCGAGAGCTGGCAGACCCTGGGCCTCGACGGCTCCGAGACGATCGACATCGTGGGTGTCGAGAACATTGCCCCCCGCGCCATCGTGCCGGTCAAGATCACCCGCGCGGACGGCTCCTCGGTGACCATCGAGACCCGCTGCCGCATCGATACCGCCAACGAGCTCGACTACTTCAAGAATGGCGGCATCCTGCACTACGTGCTGCGCAGCCTCGTCGCCGCCTGATCGTCTCGCGGACCCCTAAACACAATGGCGGCCCCTCGGGGCCGCCATTTTTGTTTGTGTCCAACCGGCGCCCGTGTTCACTACGCCGCAGCAAAGTACCTGCGTCTCACCCGGTTTTGACTAGCAGCCTGCAATGGGGCAGGCTTACAAACGTGCCATGACCTTGCGACTTCCCCTCACGGCCGCGGTGGCGGCTACGGCCGTACTGGCCCTGTGTCTTCCCGCTGTCGCGGAGGAGTTGCGCGTGCGCCCCAAGGCGGTGGTGGAACTGTTCACCAGCCAGGGATGTGCGCAATGCCCGCCGGCCGACGCGCTGCTGACCAGCCTCGCCGACGAGCAGGACGTGGTGGCGCTGGCCTACCATGTCGACTACTGGGACTATGCCGGCTGGACCGACACCTTCGGCAGCCCGGAATTCTCGGACCGCCAGCGCGACTATGCCAAGAGCTGGAACTCCTCGCGCATCTATACACCCCAGATGGTGATCAACGGCGCCAAGGACGTGGTGGGCTCGCGGCGCAGCGAGGTGCATGGCGCCATCGACGGCGCCAGCCTGCCACTGTCGCTGGAGCTGGCGCTGGTGGGGGACAGCAACATGCTGAAGGTCACCATCCCGCCCGATCCGTCGCTCGAGGATGCGATGGTGTGGCTCGTCACCTATCGCGACCGCGCCGATGTGAGCATCGACACCGGCGAGAATGCCGGCAAGTCGATGGTCTATACGCAGGTCGTTACCGGCCGGCAGCTGCTCGGCATGTGGGAGGCGGCGACCGGAGCGGAGCACAAGCTGCCGCTGACGGAACTGCTCGACGATGGCGAAGCCGGGATTGCCATTCTGGTCCAGCAGGAGCAGGCGAGCCTGCCCGGCCCGATCCTCGGCGCCGCTGCCTACGAACCGTAAGCCAAAAAGAAGCTCCCGTTCCGGGGGAGAAACGGGAGCAGGGGGACTGACTGGTCAACTTAGGCGACCGGCAACGGAGCGTCATGATGGGGGCTCGTCAGCCCCGCTGCCGGTCACTGGAGGCAATGGTTGTAACCTCGCCTGTGTTTCGGGCGGCCTGAGGGACAAAGTGTGTCCGAATTGGGGTTTTTGACGTTGTCGCTTCCGAAGCCGCATTGCGCTTGCACCGTGCGGCGATTGCCGCGATCATGACAGCGCTTTGACAAGGAGAGCATCGGACCAGTGCCGATCCGCCCGCACCAGAGGAACAGTCCGCTCAGCCTCGTGCATTCTGCCGAGCCTTCGCCGTCCGTGACGCCAGCCTCGCGCGCGCCTTCACGCGCACCTTCACCGGTGGCGTTCGACCGGCGAGAACTGGCGATGATCCTGTCGGTGTACGGGCGCAAGGTGAGCCAGGGCGAGTGGCGCGACTATGCCATGGACTTCCTGCGCGAGCGGGCCGTGTTCTCGATCTATGCCCGGGTCTCGGAACGGCCGCTGTTCCTGATCGAGAAGCAGCCCAAGCTGCGCAACAGGCAGGGGCAGTACTCGGTCACGAACCAGCAGGGGCGCATCCTCAAGCGCGGACACGAGCTGGAGCAGGTGCTGCGGGTGCTCGATCCCCAGCTCGTGGTCATCGGGTGAGCATCACCGTCCGGAGCGCGGCCGAAGCGGACGCGCCGGAG
>JAEZHZ010000073.1 GCA_023436745.1 Pseudomonadota bacterium
GCCTTGAGGGCAGCAACGGTGGCCGACGACAGCGGCTGGTTGTGGCGATTGTTGTCCGAACGCGGCAGGAACCCGCCGCAGGCGACGAGGCCGAACGCCACCCAGAGCAGGATCAGCACCGAGAAAAGTTTGCGCAGAAACACGACGGAACCCGGGATGTGGTATGCGGCTCGAAGCGGAGCCTGTTTCGCGCAGCATGTACAGTGCTGGTGAACGAAGCCTTTACCACGAGCGCTTTGGGCCCGGTAGCGGCTGGCCGTACACGCGCATGTGAGTGGATGCTGCCGAATTCCGCCGGTCCGCACCCGCAGACGGCCGCCGGAACCTCAGTAGGTGAGCTTGGTCAGCACCATGGACAGATCGCCCGAGCCCGTGCCGACGATGGCACGGTAGGGGATGAAGTAGCCGGTGGTGCCGAGCGGGGCGAACCACACCAGCATGCGCTGGCTGTCCGCCAGGTAGTTGGTGATCTCGCTCTGGCTGTAGTGGCCGGAGATCGGATCATAGTCGAGGCTGCAGAGCACCACGGGGCCCTGGTAGCCAGTGCGGGGGGACGTTGCCTCGTCATTGCCCGCATGGGCCATGCGGATGGTGAACCGCTCGACGCCGGTGAAGATCTCGGCGCGGCGGTTGCAGAGCTCGGCATCGAGGGCGCGCCCGCGCAGCACGAAGGCCGACAGAAAATCCCCGACGCCGGTCAGGTGGCGGCGCTCGAGCGGAATCCGGTCCCAGGTGTCGAGAACCGGCGGGTCCACCTTGAAGGCAGTCACGGCCCGGTTGGCAAAATCGACGCCCACCGTGAAGCGCTCGCCATTGGCGCGAGTCTCGAGGCTGAAGGTGTCGGAGACAAGGCCCGCGCTGGTGAGGGCTCCGCCTGCCTGCGCCGTGGCTGTGCCGCTCGCGACAATGGCGCCGAAGCCGGAGACGCGCGCCGACAGGTCGAGGCTGTAGCGGTTGCCGGTGTCGGCGAGTTCGATATCCATCTGCGCGATGTTGACGCCGCTGATGGTGACGACATAGCTGGCGCTTGCATTGACCTGGGCCGCCACGGGCGTGGCAGCCAGCAGCGGCAGGGCAAGGAGGCAGGTGAGGACGGAGCGGATCACGGGGCGCTGGCTTTTCGGACGAATCGGAGTTGCATCGACCTTGCCTTGCGCCGGCGCAGCGTGACAAGGCGCTCGCGGGCGTTTGAGGATCCCGCGGCTTGACGCATCGGCCCGAATTCTCTAGAGAGCCCGCAGATTTCAAACACAACCGAGGCCCGTAGCGGGGTTCCCCGCCACGTAGGACCTTTACACAAACAGGATATCTGCAAATGGCTCGTCGCTGCGAACTCACCGGCAAGGGCGTCATGGTTGGCAACAACGTGTCGCACGCCCTGAACCGTACCCGCCGCCGGTTCCTCCCCAACCTGCTCAACGTGACCCTGCTGTCCGAAGCGCTCGATCGCCCGGTCAAGCTGCGCGTGTCGGCTGCGGCGCTGCGCACCGTCGAGCATCGCGGTGGCCTCGATGCCTTCCTGCTGAAGCAGGACGATGCGGACCTGTCCCCGCTGGCCCTTGGTATCAAGAAGGAAATCCGCGCCGCTCTGGCCAGCTGATTTCCCACGAGGGATGAACGAATTGGCCGCGCGGGTGGTAAACACCCCGCGGCCTTTGTTTTGGGCCACAAGGTTCAAGACGAACATGCCGCACCGGTCTGATGCCGGCCCGCGGTCACATAGAGGTGCATTCTGATGCTTGCTCGCTTCGGGGCGGCCGTTGCCGCCATGGTCGCGGTGGTCGCCGCGTCCAACATTCTCGTCCAGTACCCCTTCGCGGTCCAGCTCGGGCCGGTGAACCTCGGCGACATCCTCACCTGGGGCGCGTGGACCTATCCGGTGGCCTCCCTCGTCACCGACATCACCAACCGCGTGTTCGGCCCCGCCAGGGCGCGGCTTGCAGTCGTTGCCGGTTTCGCGGTGGCGGTGGTGCTGTCCATCTGGCTCGCGACGCCCCGCATCGCGCTCGCCTCCGGCACGGCGTTCCTTGCCGCGCAGTTCCTCGACATCTCCATCTTCCACCGGCTGCGGAACGGGGCCTGGTGGCAGGCGCCGATGTTCTCCTCGCTGGTCAGCTCCGCCCTCGACACGCTGATCTTCTTCAGCCTCGCCATGGCTCCGGTGTTCGGGGGGCTCGATCTGCTGTTCGGCATGGAGGATTCCTCGCTGCCGTTCCCGACGCCGCTTCTGGGCGTCGGCTTCGAGGTGCCGCTGTGGGTGTCGCTGGCGCTGGGAGACTTCCTGGTGAAGCTGCTGCTCGCCGTGCTGTTGCTGGCCCCCTACCGCAGCCTGCGCAGCTGGCTCGCCGGGCGGGCTGTTGCGGCCTAGTCCCCGGGCAGCGCGAACTCCAGCAGGATGCTGCGCTGCCATTCGTTGAAATTGTTGTCCGAGCCGATGAGGATGCGGGTCTCGCCGCCGGGAGCGGTGTGCACCGCGACCGATTCCATGTTGTCGATGTCACCGCCGCCGGCCGCCAGCAGCAGTTCGCCGTGCATCAGGTTGCCGGCGCGGACTTCGGCGGCTGGTACGCGGCGCAGTTCCATGCGGAAGGTGAAGAGCGAGATGCCGCGCTCGAGCACCAGCAGTTCGCCATTGGGCAGGAATGCGCAGTCGCTGGGGTTCACCACCTCGGAGTTGGCATAGGCGACCGGCCCCTTGTCCGCATCGCCCAGGAACCAGCCGCGGTGGTTGCCATCCTCATCGAGGATGTTCTCGGCCAGCAGCAGCGTCGAGCCGGCGATGGGGGAGGCCGGGGGTGCAATGCACACCGATTCCAGCGTCTCGTTGGTGCGGGTGTCGCTCAGCCAGTCGGGGATCGTCACTTCGCGCGCCGGACCGCCGGGAACGCCGTCGGTGAGGGCGAAGTCGGCAACCCGCGTCAGGTGCTCGAAGCCGACGCGGATGCCGACTGGCACGCCGTCGCGCAGGATGGTGTCGGCGCCTTCTGCGTCCTTGGCGTACTGGCGGGGCAGGATGTCGCCGCTGGAATTGCGCATCGGCTCGATGGTGACGCCGATGAAGCCGAACAGCCGGCCGGCGTCGTCATAGGCCAGGCGGCCGGAGACGAAATTGCCCCGGTCGGTGACGAAGACCACCTGCTGCTCCCTGCCGGTGATGGCAAGGGAGGAGAGGCCGCCGAACGTGTCGTCCTGCGCGCGCATGGCGATGCCGCCGCGGAAGATCAGTCCGTCGACCGGCTGGTCGAGGCCGGCGCCCTTGAGGCTGGTGATCTGGGTGGAGCGCACGGCGACCTCCACCGCTGCAGCGGGCCAGGCCAGCGCCAGCAGGACAAGTACCGCCGCGGCGCCGCCAAGCCTCATGCCCGTCCGCGCCTTCGCGTCTGGGCCGGCAACTCCTCATCGAACAGGGCTGCGAGTTCGTCGGTGAGGGCGCCGGCCAGTTCCTCGGCGTCGAGCAGGGTCACGGCGCGGCGGTAGTACCGCGTGACGTCGTGGCCGATGCCCACGGCCACCAGCTGGATCGGCGAACGGGTCTCGATATCCTCGATCACCTGACGCAGATGCGCCTCGAGATAGTTGCCGGCGTTGACCGACTGGGTGGAATCGTCCACCGGCGCGCCATCGGAGATGACCATCAGGATGCGGCGCTGTTCGGGGCGGGCCATCAGGCGCTTGCGCGCCCATTCCAGCGCCTCGCCGTCGATGTTCTCCTTGAGCAGCCCCTCGCGCATCATCAGCCCCAGATTGCGCCGGGCATGGCGCCATGGTTCGTCGGCGCCCTTGTAGATGATGTGGCGGATGTCATTGACGCGGCCCGGATTGGGTGGCCGGCCGGCCTCGAGCCAGGCCTCGCGGGACTTCCCGCCCTTCCAGGCGCGGGTGGTGAAGCCAAGAATCTCGACCTTGACGCCGCAGCGCTCGAGCGTGCGGGCAAGGATGTCGCCGCAGATGGCGGCGATGGTGATCGGCCGGCCGCGCATCGAGCCGGAATTGTCGATCAGCAGCGTCACCACGGTGTCGCGGAAGTCGGTGTCGTTCTCGACCTTGAAGCTCAGCGCCTGCAGCGGGTCGGTCACCACGCGGGTGAGGCGGGCGGTATCGAGCAGGCCTTCCTCGAGGTCGAACTGCCAGCTGCGGTTCTGCTTGGCCATCAGGCGGCGCTGCAGCTTGTTGGCCAGCCGGGCGACGGCGCCGGCAAGGTTCTCAAGCTGCTTGTCGAGCAGGGCGCGCAACTGGTCGAGCTCGTCGGGCGGGCACAGCTCGGCCGCCTTGACGATCTCGTCGAACTTGGTGGTGAACACCTTGTAGTTGAACTGATTGGAAAGCTGGGTGCCGCCATCCTTGGCGGGCGGCGGCATCGGCGCATCCTCGCCGGCCTCGGCTTCCTGATCCTCGTCGGAATCGGCCATGTCCGATTCCATCCCCTCGACGTCGCCGGTTTCCTCGCTGTCGCCGGCCTGCTGGTCGTCGGAGGCGTCTTCGCTCTCGCTTTCGCCCTCACCCTGTTCAGGCGCCTTGTCGGCGTTCTCGCCGTTCTCCGGCTCCTGGTTCTCGTCGGTCCGCTCGCTGTCATCCGAAGGGTCGTCGAGTTCGCTCTCGGGCACCAGATTGAGGTCGCGAAGCAGCGCCTTGGCAGCCTGGCCGAACTTGTCCTGGTCTTCGTAGAGGCCGAGCAGTCTTTCGAGGGAGTCTCCGCCCTTGTTCTCGATCTCGTCGCGCCACAGGTCGACAAGCGCGTGACCCGAGGGCGGGATCGGCACGCCGCCGAGTTTCTCGCGCAGCACGAGCCCCAGTGCCTCGGCGATCGGGGCATCGCCCTTGTCGTCCACCTCGGCGAGGTTAGCCCGGAACAGGCGGTCTTCCAGCATCTCGCTGATATTGCCGACCATGCCCGGCATGCGCACGCAGCCAAGCGATTCCACCCGCGCCTGCTCCAGCGCGTCGAAGGCCGCGCGGGCCATCGGGTCCATCGGGCTGCGCTTGCGGTGGGTGGTAGGGTCGTGGCTGGCGAGGCGCATCGCCATGGCGTCGCCCTGCCCGCGGGCGATGGCGATGTCGCGCCGGGTCGGCAACCGCGGCAGGTTGGCGAGGCGCGCCTTGTCCGAGGTCAGCAGCGGGCGGTCGGCGGTAAAGGTGACTTCCACGTCGGGCTTGCCGCCGATGGCGCGCACGGTCGCACCGATCGCCGCCTTGAAGGGCTGGGTGGTGTCGGGCTTGTTGGCCTTGCTGCGCGGGGGCTGTGCCATGGTTCAGGTGCCTTGATGGCCGAGACCTCGTGGTTCGACAAGCTCACCATGAGGTCTACGAGACAACGCAGGGTTCACGGAAGACCCCGCCCCGAGCTTGTCGAAGGGCGAGGCCGTGCGCCTGGACTACGCCGTGACGGCGAGGTTGGCGGAGGATTCGGGCAGGTCTTCGCCGAACACGCGCTGGTAGAACTCGGCGACCACAGGGCGCTCGAGCTCGTCGCACTTGTTAAGGAAGGTCAGCCGGAAGGCAAAGCCCACGTCGCCACCGAAGATCTGGGTATTCTCGGCCCAGGTGATCACCGTACGCGGCGACATGACGGTCGACAGGTCGCCGTTGATGAAGGCCGAGCGGGTGAGATCGGCAAGGCGCACCATGTTGGCGACCAGCTTGCGGCCCTGCTCGGAGGCGTCGAACGACTTGTTCTTGGCGAGGACGATGCCGACTTCCTTCTCGTGCGGCAGGTAGTTCAGCGTGGTCACGATCGACCAGCGGTCCATCTGGCCCTGGTTGATCTGCTGGGTGCCGTGGTAGAGGCCGGAAGTATCGCCCAGACCAATGGTATTGGTGGTGGCGAAGAGCCGGAATGCCGGGTGCGGGATGATCACGCGGTTCTGGTCGAGCAGCGTCAGGCGACCGGACTGCTCAAGCACGCGCTGGATCACGAACATCACGTCCGGGCGGCCGGCGTCGTATTCGTCAAAGACCAGCGCGACATTGTTCTGCACTGCCCAGGGCAGGATGCCGTCGCGGAACTCGGTGACCTGCTTGCCGTCCTTGAGCACGATCGCGTCCTTGCCGACGAGATCGATGCGCGACACGTGCGAGTCGAGGTTGACGCGCACCAGCGGCCAGTTGAGCCGGGCGGCGACCTGTTCGATATGGGTCGACTTGCCGGTGCCGTGGTAGCCCTGCACCATCACGCGACGGTTGAAGGCGAAGCCGGCGAGGATGGCGAGGGTGGTGTTGCGGTCGAACAGGTAGTCCGGATCGACGGGCGGCACGTGCCCGTTGGGCTCGCTATACCCCTTCACCACCAGGTCGGTGTCGATGCCGAACAGTTCCCGCGCCTGGTACTCGGTGTCGGGCAGGTTGGCGAATTCAGTCATTGTATCGGCTCTTGTCAGAACGGAAGTGGCGGGAACCGCGAAGTTTCGCGGCGCTCTATAGCAGCTATGTGACGGTGGCGGTAGAGTTGGACACCCCGGCTGGCCTACTTCGCTACCAGCCCGACCTTCTTGAGGTGGGCATAGGCGGCGATGATCGAGCGCAGGCGCTCCTCGGAGGCCTTGTCACCGCCATTGGCATCGGGGTGGTGGATTTTCACGAGGCGCTTGTAGGCCTGCTTGATCTCATCCGATTTCGGCGGTGGCACCAGCCCCAGCGTTTCGAGTGCGCGGCGATCCTGCTCATGGATGGGCTTCACCCTCTCGCTCGCCGGCTGCTGCTTCTGGCGGAAACGGTAGCGGGCAAACACGCCGAACGGATCGCCGAACCGATCGCCGAGCTGTGGCCCCGCACTGGCGGCCTGCGCGGTGCGGGCGGTCCGCTGCTGGTAGCGACCCTGACCGGTCGCAAAGCTGGTGCGCTTTTCGGCCTTGGGGGGCTCGTAAAGCGCCTCGGCGAGCTCGTCCTTGTCCATCCCCGCGAAGAAGTTGAACGTGTTGTTGTAGTGGCGGACGTGCTCGAGGCAGAAGTGGTGGTACTGGCCCTCACTGCGGGCACCCTTGGGCGCGCGGTACTCGCCGGGCTGATCGCAGCCTTCAAAGTCGCACGGCACGGCATGCGCCTCGGGCTTCTCTTCCCGGCGCGGCTTGATGCGGATCGTGTCGAAGATCTTGGATTGCAGTTTCATTCTCGCCTAGTAGTGACGCATCCCGAAGCGGAGGCGTCCGATGTCAGTCAAAGAATCCATCACTCGCAAGCTGACCGAAAGGTACGAACCGGACTTCCTCGAAGTACTCGACGAGTCGGAGCGGCACCATGGCCATTCCGGTTGGCGCGAAGGTGGTGAAACCCACTTTCGTGTCAGAATCGCGACCCGCCATTTTGACGGGATGACGCGGGTCAAGCAACACCGGGCCATCATGCAGACGCTCGATGCCGAACTCAAGGATCGCGTCCACGCACTCGCGATCGAGGTGCTGCCGGTCGGCGGACCGTACCGGCTGAAGGGCGGGGTCTAGCCTGCGCCGGATGCGCTCTCCCCCGGGAGAGCGCTAGCGCATTTCGTCAAGGAAGGCCGACACCGCTGCGGGGTCGACATTCTTCTCGATGAAGGCTTGGCCAATGCCGCGTGTCAGGATGAACGTCAGGGCGCCACGCGAGACCTTCTTGTCCTGCGCGATGCCTGCCATCAACTCGGCAGTGGACCCAAGGGTGCCCGGGATATCCGACAATGTGGTGGGCAGGCCGGCATTGCGCAAGTGGTTCTGCACCCTCGACATGTCCTGCCCCGGCGCCAGGCCGAGCTTCGCCGAGAAGCCGTGGGCGAGCACCATGCCGATGCTGACGCCCTCGCCATGGAGCAGGCGATCGGAGTAGCCGGTGTCTTTCTCCAGCGCATGGCCGAAGGTGTGGCCGAGGTTGAGCAGCGCGCGGACGCCGAGTTCCTTTTCGTCCTCGATGACCACCCGCGCCTTGTGGCGGCAGCAGCGGGCAATGGCCTCGCCGCGTGCGGGGCCGCCCGCGAAGATCTCCTCCCGGTGCTCCTCGAGCCAGAAAAAGAAATCCGCGTCGTCGATCAGCCCGTACTTCACCACTTCGGCATAGCCGGCGGCAAACTGCCGCGTCGGCAGGGTATCGAGCGTCGACAGGTCGGCCAGCACCAGCCGCGGCTGGTGGAAAGCGCCGATCAGGTTCTTGCCGTGCGGCGAGTTGATGCCGGTCTTGCCGCCGACGGAGGAATCGACCTGCGCCAGCAGCGTTGTCGGCATCTGGACGAAATCCATGCCGCGGCGGGCGATGGCGGCGGCAAAGCCGGCGAGATCGCCGATGACCCCGCCGCCGAGCGCGATGACGAGGTCGCCACGTTCGAGGCGTGCAGCGAGCAGGCCCTCGACCGCCTGCCCCAGCAGGTCCCACGACTTGGTGGCCTCACCGGGCGGCATCACGATCTCGCTATGGCCCAGCCCGGCGGCATCGAGAGAGGCGAGCAGGCGCGGCAGGTGGAGCGCGGCAACCGAGGAATCGGTGATGATGCCGAAGCGACGCCCCGGGAAGCGCTCCGCAAGGACGGCGCCGGCCTCCGCGATCAGGCCGTCGCCGATCAGGATGTTGTAGGCGCGCTCGCCAAGGGCGACGTGGACAGTGTGGGCGACGGGCACGCGTCAGTTCTCCTGCTTGAGGTGCCTCAGCGTCGCCTCGATGACGTCGGCAGCGACGGTGTCCTGCGGCACGTCGCGGCTGAGCACGGTGATGTCGGCTTCGGCATAGATCGGATAGCGCTCGGCGATGAGCCGTTCGAGCGTGCCGCGCGGGTCCGGCGTGCGGAGCAGGGGGCGGTTGGCGCGGCGCGAGACGCGTTCGAACAGGATGGCGGCGTCCGCCTTCAGCCAGACCGAAACGGCCCCCGCCTTGATCTGGGCGCGGGTCTCGGCATTGGCGAATGCGCCGCCGCCGGTTGCGAGCACGAGATCGTCCTCCTTGAGCAGGCGCGAGATGACACGGGTTTCCCCGGCCCGGAACTCGGCTTCGCCGCGCTGCGCGAAGATCTCGGGGATCGTCATGTGCGCGGCCCGCTCGATCTCCTCGTCGCTGTCGCGAAACGTGCGCTGGAGGCGATTGGCGACCCGGCGTCCAACGGTAGTCTTGCCGGCCCCCATCATGCCCACCAGCACCAGCGGCCTGCCGGCCAGCAGCCGGACCAGTTCCTGGGCACGGTTCTGCCGTGCTGCCGCCTCCACTCGCGTCACCTGTGGCTCCTGGGGTTGATGCAGGTTATCAATCTGTACGGGCCTGGGCTGTCAAGGATTTCCGTTGCTGGAACCAAGGCCTACACAAATGAAACCATTTGCCGTCAAACTGGACCGCGAAGACACATGATCGGACCCGAATGCCGACCCTGATCCGCCTTGTCATCCTGTTGCTGTTCCTCGCCGCTCTCGCGTTTGCCGGCATGTTTGCGCTTGTCGCCTTCGTGGACCCGACGCAGAAGGAAGTGACGGTCCGCATTCCCACCCGCGACCTGCTCGGGGGTGGCGAGCCGGCATTGCCGGGCGTGCAGTCGCAGTTGCCGGCGCCCTCGCAGCAATCATCCGCGCCCGCCGGGCCAGCCGAACAGCCGGCGCAATGAGCGGCGGGCACCTCATCGGGGCCTTTCTCGAGATGATGAGCGCCGAGCGCGGCGCGGCGGCCAACACCATCGAAGCCTATCGGCGGGACCTCGCGGATTATGCCGGCTTCGTCACCGGCAGGGGCGAGACGCTCGAGACCTGCCCCCGGGACACGGTGGAGGCCTATCTGGCCGGGCTCAAGCGGCAGGGGCTTGCGGCATCGTCGAGCGCACGGCGCCTGTCGGCGATCCGGCAGTTCCACAAGTTTCTGTGCGCAGATGGCCTCAGGGGCGACGATCCGACGCGGATCGTGGCGAGCCCGCGCAGCAGTCGCGCCCTGCCGAAGGTGCTTTCCATCGCCGAGGTCGACCGGCTGCTGCAGACGGCCGAGGCGGAGGCCGAGGCTGCCGAGGACGAGGGACCGGTGCGGCTCTATGTCATGCTCGAGCTGCTCTATGCCACGGGGCTGCGGGTGTCCGAGCTGGTGGCGCTGAAGCGCAGCGCCGTGATGCGCGATGCGGGGTTCATCACCGTGATCGGCAAGGGGCGCAAGGAGCGGGTGGTGCCGCTGACCGACAGGGCCCGGGATGCGGTGCGCAACTGGGTCGGGCGCCTGCCGCCCGGGGCGCTGCTGTTTCCCGCCGGCGGGGAGAGCGGGCACGTTGCCCGGCAGGTCTTCGCGCGGGATTTCAAGGGCCTCGCGGCCCGGTGCGGCATCGCCTCGGCGCGCGTGTCGCCCCACGTCCTTCGCCACGCCTTCGCCAGCCACCTGCTGACCGGCGGGGCCGACCTCAGGGTGGTGCAGACGCTGCTCGGGCACGCCGATATCGCCACGACCCAGATCTATACGCATGTGCTTGACGAGACGCTGAGGGAGCTGGTTGAGAGCCATCATCCACTGGCGGATGCAGCCGAGTGACCCGGTCGCTTGACTCGGCGACGCCCTGTCGCCACTTTCCGGCCACTTTGGAACGCAACAGCAGCAGCGTTTATTCCACGGGTCAGAACAACGACCCCTAACGGGCGGGTGGGATGCAGTCCTATTTAGACTTTGAAAAGCCGGTGGCCGATCTTGAAGGCAAGATCGCCGAACTGAAGTCGCTGGCGGCGACCGACCAGGCCGTCTCCATCGACGAGGAAGTCACCCGGCTTTCCGCTCGTGCCGAAGAGGCGCTGGTGGAAATCTACCGGCGGCTGACGCCATGGCAGAAGATGCAGGTGGCCCGCCATCCGCAGCGGCCGCACTTCAACGACTACGTGACGTCCCTGATTACCGAGTGGACGCCCCTTGCCGGCGATCGCAAATATCGCGAAGACGCGGCGCTTCTCGCCGGTTTCGGCCGCTTCGAGGGGCAGCCGGTGGCCATTCTCGGCCAGGAAAAGGGCAGTTCGACCGAGACGCGCCTGAAGCACAATTTCGGCATGGCCAATCCGGAAGGCTACCGCAAGGCGGTGCGCATTATGGACATGGCCGATCGGTTCAATATTCCGGTGCTGAGCTTCGTCGATACCGCCGGTGCCTATCCGGGCATCGGGGCGGAGGAGCGCGGGCAGGCCGAGGCCATTGCGCGCTCCACCGAGAAGAGCCTCGAACTGGGCGTGCCGAACCTCGCCATCATCATCGGCGAGGGCGGTTCGGGCGGTGCCATTGCAATCGCCACGGCCAACCGGGTGCTGATGCTCGAGAACTCGATCTATTCGGTGATTTCGCCGGAAGCGGGTGCCTCGATCCTGTTCCGCGACGCGGCGCGGGCCCAGGACATGGCGACGGCGCAGAAGATCACGGCGCAGGACCTGCTCGGCTTCGGCGTCATCGACGGCATCAATCCGGAGCCGCCGGGGGGCGCGCACCGGCATGCGGTGCGCGTGATGGCCGATGCCCGCAGCGAGATCAGCCGGTTCCTGTCCGACTTCGCCGGCAAGAGCCGGCTCGAAGTGCGGGAGCACCGTCGCGAGAAGTTCCTCGCGATCGGCACCAACCTCTAGCCCATCACGCTGTCGATCTCGGCGCTTTCGAGCCCATTGCGGCTGCGGTGCGCCGGGATTGCGGGGTGCATGTCCCGGTAGATCCGGGCGATCTGCTTCTGTTCGAGCCGGCTGTTGCCGATCTGCACGAAAGCGCCGCGGCGGCTGACAGGTGCAGCATTTTCCATGGCGAAGCGGATGGCAC
>JAEZHZ010000101.1 GCA_023436745.1 Pseudomonadota bacterium
TCTTTTCTTGACTCCGCACCACTGTTGCCCTAAACGCAGCCCGTTCATCAGGCTTTGCCTCTGAGCCGCCGACCGGGGCCCGATCCCGGAGGTCAACATCCGCCAGCGCGTTGCGCCCGCGGGTGGGTTTGGTGTTTCGCCCGATGCACCCTATCTCTGCCGGATCACCCGGCGAGACAAAGGAAACCACATGTTCGAGAGCCTTTCAGACCGGCTTGGCAAGATTTTCGATGGGCTTCGCGGCCGTGGCGCGCTCAGCGCGGCGGATGTCGATGCCGCCATGCGCGAGATCCGCCGGGCACTGATCGAGGCCGACGTCTCGCTCGAGGTGGTCCGCGCCTTTGTCGAGCAGGTCCGCGAGCGCGCCGTTGGCGCCGAGGTCACTCGCTCCGTCACCCCCGGCCAGCAGGTCGTCAAGATCGTCCATGACGAACTGGTTTCGGTGCTCGGCTCCGACGCCGTGCCGATCGACCTCAACGCCACGGCGCCGGTGACGCTGCTGATGGTCGGCCCGCAGGGCTCCGGTAAGACCACCACCACCGCCAAGATCGCCAGGCGCCTCAAGGACCGCCAGAAGAAGAAGGTCCTGCTCGCCTCGCTCGACACCCGCCGCCCCGCCGCAATGGAGCAGTTGCGGGTCCTCGGGGAACAGGTCGGTGTCGACACGCTGCCGATCGTTTCCACTGAAACACCGGTAGAGATCGCCCGCCGCGCCGAGCGCGAGGGCCGGCTCGGTGGCTACGACGTCCTCATTCTTGATACGGCCGGCCGCACCCATGTCGACGAAGAGCTCATGGCCGAGACGGCCGAGATCAAGTCGATCGCCCGGCCCCACGAAATCCTGCTGGTGGTCGACGCCCTGACCGGCCAGGACGCCATCAACGTCGCCCGCTCCTTCGACCAGCGCCTCGATGTCACCGGCATCGTCATGACCCGCGTCGATGGCGACGGCCGTGGTGGCGCCGCGCTCTCCATGCGCGCCGCAACCGGCAAGCCGATCAAGCTGATCGGCGTCGGCGAGAAGATGGATGCGCTCGAGGACTTTTATCCCTCGCGCATCGCGGACCGCATTCTCGGCATGGGCGACATCGTCTCGCTGGTCGAGAAGGCCGCCCAGACCGTTTCCGCCGAAGACGCGGAGAAGATGGCGAAGAAGCTCAAGAAGGGCTCCTTCGACTTCGAGGACCTGCGATCCCAGCTGCTGCAGATGAAGAAGATGGGCGGCATGAACGGCCTGATGGGCCTGCTGCCCGGTGCCGGCCAGCTGAAAAAGGCCATGGCGGGTGCCAATGTCGACGAGAAAGTCTTCGATCGCCAGATCGCCATCATCAATTCGATGACCAGAAAGGAGCGGGCCAATCCGGACCTGCTCAACGCCTCCCGCCGCAAGCGCATCGCCGCCGGCGCGGGCGTCGAGGTCAGCGAGATCAACAAGCTCGCCAAGCAGCACCGTCAGATGGCGGACATGATGAAGAAGGTGTCGAAGGGCGGCATGGGATCGCTCGCCGGCATGTTCGGCGGCGAGATGGGCGGCATGCTCGGCGGCATGCCCGATCTCGGCCGCATGGACCCCAAGCAGCTCGAACAGATGGCCCGTCAGGCCGGGATCAACCCCGACCAGCTCAAGGGCCTGCCCTCGGCCGACCTGCCCATCGCCGACAAGCTGCCGACCGATGTCGGCTCGCTGCTCAAGTCCTCCGGTGGCCCGGCACTGCCGGGTATCGGCGGCACCCCCCGTTTCCCTGGCCTGCCCGGCCTCGGCAAGAAAAAGTAACCCTCAACAGACCTCAGGAAGACCCAAATGGCCCTCAAGCTCCGTCTCGCCCGCGCCGGCACCAAGAAGCGCCCGTTCTACCACATCGTCGTTGCCGACGCCCGTTCGCCGCGCGATGGCCGCTTCATCGAGAAGCTCGGCACCTACAACCCGCTGCTCGCCAAGGACGCGGAGAACCGCGTGGTTCTGAACACCGAGCGCGCCCAGCACTGGGTCTCCGTCGGCGCCGTCCCGACCGACCGCGTGCTGCGCTTCCTCGACGCCGCCGGCATTGCCAAGCGCGACGCCCGCAACAACCCCAAGAGCGGTGTTCCCGGCGACAAGGCCAAGCAGCGCGCCGAGGAAAAGGCCGCCCGCTCCGCCGCTCCGGCCGAAGACGCCGCCGAGTAATCGGCCAGGTCTTCGAAACGACAAGGCCCCGGTGGGAACACCGGGGCCTTTCCTGTTTCAGGAACCGGGATATGCCGGCACGTCAAGCACCCAGGTCACGCCGAACCTGTCCTCGAGCATCCCATAGAGCCGGGCCCAGCCGGATTGCGCCAGGGGCTGGATGATGTTCGCCCCTTCGCTCAGCCTGTTCCAGTACCCCGAGATCTCGTCGGTATCGTCGCCGCGTACGGAGACGAAATAGGGCGCCTCGCCTGCCGACCACGCGCGCTGCGCCGGCACGTCATGGGCCATCACGGCAAATCCGGCGTCCGACACCACCTGCCCCCAGCTGACGAGGTCCGCCTCGTCCGGATCGGTCGTGCCATAGGCCTGCGCGTGGGTGACGAGTGCGATCTCCCCGCCGAACACGCTCCGGTAGAAGGCGAGCGCCTCGCGGGCCTGCCGGCGAAAATTGACGTGAGTGACGGTCGTGATGGTCATGGCGGAGCTCCGTTGCCAGGTCTGATGGCACGGGTATAGTCGCTCTCAACTGCCGGTTTCCGGCAGTTGGAGACCAACATGGCACGAGCCGACAGATTGCTGGGCCTGCTGCAGGTCATGCGGCAGATGCCGCCGCCGATCACGGCGGCACGGCTAGCGGAAGCGACCGAGACCTCGCTGCGCTCGCTCTATCGGGACATCGACAGCCTGCGGGCCGCCGGCGCCAGGATCGAGGGCGAGCGCGGCTATGGCTACCGGCTGGTCGAGGACTATGCGCTGCCGCCGCAGAGCTTCACGCGGGCGGAGCTGGAGGTCATCGCCCTCGGCATGGCGGAAGTCCGCTCCATGGGGCACAAGCCGATGTCGGCCGCAGCCTCGGCCGTGCTCGCCAAGATCGCTGCCGTTCTCAGCGACGATCGGGAGCAGCAGTTGCTACACGCCATCTCGAGGGTGTATCGCCCGGATCGGCGGATGCAGGCGTCACCCCATTTCGACGCCATACAGGACGCGTGCTGGCACGAGCAGGCGCTCGACATCGCCTACCGGGATGGGGAGGGTGCGCTCAGCGAGCGGATGATCTATCCGCTCGCCGTCGTCTACACCGACCATGTGCTGACCATCCTTGCCTGGTGCTGCCTGCGCGAGGACTTCAGGATGTTCCGGCTGGACCGGCTGCAGCAGGTCAGGAGGAGCGGCCGCAGTTTCCGGCCCCGTCGCGTCCCGCTTCTGCGGGCCTATGTCGAGCGGCTGGATACCGGCTCACCGCCGCCCCGGCAAACTGCCGGGGCAGAGGAACTCAAGCCCTGAGCTTGGCCAGGATCGCTGCGCCCATCTCTTCCGTTCCGACCGTCTTGCGGTTGTCCTGCGCGATGTCGCCGGTGCGCAGGCCGTCGCTGAGCACGGCCGAGATGGCGTTCTCGATGCGGGTCGCCAGTTCGATCAGGCCGAACGAGTAGCGCAGCGCCATCGCGACCGAGGCGATCATCGCGATGGGGTTGGCGATGCCCTTGCCGGCGATGTCCGGGGCCGAGCCGTGGACGGGCTCGTAGAAGGCCTTGCGCTTGCCGGTGACCGGATCGGGCGCGCCTAGCGAAGCCGAGGGCAGCATGCCCAGCGAGCCGGTCAGCATGGCCGCGACGTCCGAGAGGATGTCGCCGAACAGGTTGTCGGTGACCATCACGTCGAACTGCTTGGGCGTGCGCACCAGCTGCATCGCCGCGTTGTCGGCGAGGATGTGATGCAATTCCACGTCCGGATAATCCTTGCCGACGCCCTTGACCACCTCGTCCCACAGGACGCCCGACTTCATGACGTTCTTCTTGTCGGCCGAGTGGACCTTGCCCGAGCGCGTCCGCGCCAGGTCGAAGGCGACCCGGGCGATGCGATCGATCTCGTAGGTCTCGTAGACCTGGGTGTCGACTGCCCGCTTCTGGCCATCCCCGAGCTCGGTGATTTCCTTGGGCTCACCGAAATAGACGCCGCCG
>JAEZHZ010000004.1 GCA_023436745.1 Pseudomonadota bacterium
GCGTTCGCCTGCAGCGCTACAAGGATGGCGGCATCTCGGACATCAAGAGCTTCTACGCCGCCGATGGCCTGAGCTGGACCGACTCCTCCGGGCGCACCTACACCAAGCGGACCGAGGAGCTCACCGACTGGATCGGCGACCGGGCTGCCGCCGGACGCCAGCCACCCACCGGTTTCCCCAGGAACAACCGCTTCGTGGGCTGACCAGCCTCGCGACACCATCAGCAGGGATGCAGTCTTGATCCGCCATTGCGTCTTCCTCAGGCTCCGCGCCGATGTCTCGGCCGACGAGAAGGCCGGGGTCTATGCTGGCCTCGAAGCTCTCGTCGGCCGCATCGACGGGCTCCTCAGCTTCGCTGCCGGCCCCAACGTCTCCCCTGAAGGCAAGGGCCGGGGTTATGACGATGGCTTCATCATGGACCTGCGCGACCGCGCCGCCCTCGAGCGCTATCTCGTCGACGCCGACCACAAGGCGGCTGGTGCCCGGCTGGTGGCTGCGCTGGAAGGTGGCCCGGACGGGGTGATCGTGTTCGATCTCGAAGTTCCGGCCTAGCTACTCCAGCGAGAAGGCAACCACCACCGGCAGGTGGTCGCTGGCGGTCCGGCCCCCGGTTCCCACCTCATGCACGACCATGCCTCGCGTCAGGACCTGATCCAGCGGCAGGAAGGGCAGGGTGTCCCGCCACGCTCCGAGATAGAAGAAGCGCATCGGGAAGGTCAGGAGGTTCAGCGTCTGCCGCGTCATCCCGGTATCGCTGACGAACCGGCGCAGAGTGTACGACCAGGGCGTCGAGTTGAAGTCGCCCGCAACGATCAGCGGTCCGTCCACGGTGGCTATCGTGTCCGCTAGTTGCGCCAGTTGCTCCTGCTGCCGCCATACCGGAAAGGGCCAGTCCATGTGGCTGGTCAGCACCGAGAACGACTTGTCCCCGTCCATGGTGACATCGACTAGAATGTGCGCTGTCCTCTGCGTGCTGTAGGCATCGTTAGGGCAGGCGCCATCCTCCACCTGTTCGAAGGGCAGGCGCGAGTAGAGCGCCAGGTTCGCCCGCTTGCCTCCCCTGCAGCGGACGAAGAATGGATATTCGGCCAGCAGTAGGGGATGGAGGTCAGTAGCCTGTTCGCCGAAATATTCCTGCAGGACGATGATGTCCGGATCCTCGTCGGTGATGGCGGCGACCACCCGCTCCATCTCGTAGTTCATCCCGAAAAGGTTGTGCGTCATCAGCCGCACCGTCCCTTCGGCTGGAGCGGGCGCCAGGTCGCGGCGCCCGGCCAGTGCCTCGGGCACGACTATGCTTGCTGACGCGGTTACACCGGCAAGGGCGAACACCAGCGCTGCCTCCCGTCCGCGTCCCCTCGACGCCACGAGGATCATCACCAGCCCGACCAGGGTGCCCGGCAGCAGCAGGATCTGGAAGTGGTTGAGCAGGTCGAACGCGGGAACGACTGAGCCAAGCAGCCCGGCAATCGCCAGCGCCGCCGTCCCCAGCGCCGCCAGCACCAGGCCGGCACGAACGAGCACGGCAAGTGTCCTCATGCGCCCCGCACGTCAGTAGCTACGATGGTCATGGATTCAGGCCAGTGGATCGAGCCGCACCCAGCCGAGTGGCCCGCGCTGGACTTCGAGCGGCTGATACTGGGCCTTGTAGGACATCTTGGGAGAGTCCTTCACCCAGTAGCCAAGATAGACGTAGCGCAGTCCGGCCTGCCTCACCTGGCTGATATGGTCGAGGATCAGGAAGGTGCCGAGGCTGAGATGAGAGAGGCTCGGCTCGTAGAAGCTGTAGACCATCGACAGCCCGTCAGGCATCACGTCGGTGAGGGCCACGGCGACGAGAGGTCCATCCTCGCCCAGCCGGTACTCGACGAGCACCGATTGCACCGGCGTATCCTCGACCATGTATTCATAGTCGAGGAAGCTCATCTGCGTCATTCCGCCGCCGGCATGGCGGGACTCGACGTAGCGGCGGAACAGTTCGTACTGCTCGGTGGTCACCTGCGTCGGCCGCACAGTGACGCAGAGATCCTTGTTGGCCTTGAGCACGCGGCGGAACCGGCGGGACGGCTCGAACTTGCCCGCGACGATCCGCACCGACTGGCAGGCGCTGCAGCCCTCGCAGGCAGGGCGATAGATCAGGTTCTGGCTGCGCCGGAATCCGTTCTCGCTGAGCAGGTGATGCAGGTTGGAGGCCCGCCGTCCCGTCAGGTGAGTGAACAGCTTTCGCTCCTGCCGCCCCGGCAGATAGGGGCATGGCATTGATGCGGTCAGGAAGAGCTGCGTCGTTTCCGGGGTGTGGTCAGTCATCCGGTCCACATGCGGGGCAAACTGGAGAGACTCTACTCCTCAGCCTGTCCCGCGGCAACGCCTCAATAGGCGCCCTGGCTCCGCGCATTGACCGACTGCCAGTGACGCACCATGGGCGACCGCCGCACCATCAACCCGCCGACAATGAGGTCGTGCAGCATCTGGCGCCGGGGTGTGAACAGGGCGATCAGCAGCGACAGCGGCCAGCTGATCCACACGGTCACCCAGAAGATGGCGGCGTGGATCACCGCCATCCAGCCATCCAGCGGCTGCCCACGGGTAGGGGTCAGCACGATGTCCATCATCTGCATCCCGATGGTCGCGCGCTTCGGAGAGCCGAGGGTAGCGGCATAGTAGAGCACGATGGAAGCCGGGATCACCAGCACCAGTGCACCCCAGGCCAGGCCAAACGTCAGGAAGCCGGCGACCAGGCCGACCAGACTGAACGCGACCACGATGACACCGAGGATCATCAGGTCGATGATAAAGGCGAAGACCCGACGGGTCAGCACGCCATCGAACAGTTCG
>JAEZHZ010000127.1 GCA_023436745.1 Pseudomonadota bacterium
GCTCGGGTCTATCCTGGTGATGCCGGTGACCAGCAGCATGGTGCACAGGCCAAGCAGCACCCAGGCGCCGATGATGCCGACCGCCGGCAGGGCCCAGACGAAATCGCCCAGCCAGCCGCGCGCCCAGGCAGACATGCCGATGGCCCGCAGCCCCTGGTTGACCACGCCGGTGGAGGCGAACATCCAGCTCCAGGCGATGCCCGCCGCAACCAGCGGGATCACCTGCGGCAGGAAGAGGATCGTCCGGGTCACGGTGCCGAACGGACCTGCCATGTGCCCGCGAATGACGGAAGCGACCAGCAGGCCGAGCCCGACCGGAATGATGGTGAAATAGGCAACGAGCTGGAAGGCGTTGCCGATGATCTGCAACAACCTGGGGTCGGTCAGCACCGTCAGGTAGTTGTTGAGGCCGTGGAACCGCGCCTCGCCGATCCCGTCCCACCGCAGGAACGAGTAGTAGAAGCTCATCACCAGGGGCACGAGCACGAAGGCTGCGTAGACGAGGAAGGCCGGGGCCACGAAGAACCATTTTGCCCTGGTCGTCATTCGGCTCCCCCTCGATCGGGGGAGCCTGCGGGTACCGGATGTCTCTTCGATGCGTGCGTCCACTGTACGTCAGGCCCTGTCGCTAGGCGGAAAGCTCAGCGGGAGAGCTGGGTCTCGTACTCGCGCTGGACGACCTCCAGCAGGCCGGCAGCGTCCTGCTGACCGCCCACCATCTTCTGGAGCTCGGGTGTCCAGCCGGCGGCAAAGATCGCACCCGTGGCATTGGCGATGAAGTCCATGGCTCCGTTGTCCTGCGCCAGGGTGGCACCGGCGGCAAGCGAGGCCTCGGTCACCGAGCCGGGCTCGACCGGCGGGATCGGCAGGTCCGCAGGACCGCCCGGGTTGGAACCGCCGACGGCCACGTTGATCTTGCGGGCCTCCTCGTTGGTGGCGACCCAGTCGAGGAAGAATGCCGCGCAATCCGGATTGTTTGCAGTTGCAGCGATGCCGAAGGTCAGCGGAGCGGACATCGAGGCGTGCCGGCCACCCTCTTCCAGCGGGGGCATGATGAAGAAGCCGAACTTGCCCGGGGCGTTGGTGTCGAAATTGCCGGATTCCCAGTCGCCATTGAACATGAAGAGGCCTTCGCCACCCATGAAGCGGCTCATCATCTGGAAGTACTCGATGGCGTTGGCATCGGCGGGGAAGTAGCCCGACTTGATCCAGCCCTCGAGGTGTTCCGCGGCCTTGAGATTGTCCTCGGTGTTGATGGTCGCGCCTTCCTTCTGGAAGATCCAGTCGTTGATCGGCTCCGGCGCACCGTAGGCGCCCATCAGGTTCTGCAGCGGGAAGGCCAGACCGCCAGTGCCCTTGTTGAACTGCATGATCGGCTGGATGCCGGCCTCCTTCGCCCGGGCCATCAGGGCGTCGAGTTCGGCGAGGGACTTCGGGGGCTCGGTCATTCCGACCTGCCCGGCAAGCTCCCTGTTATAGAACACGCCCGTCATCGAGTAATTGAGGCCCATGGCATAGAGCGAGCCGGTGCCGCGCGGGCGGCCGCCATCTTCCACGCGCAACTGCACCAACTGGCCGGCCGGAAAGCTGTCCCAGCCGAACTCATCGAAATAGCCGTCGAGGTTCTTGAGCTGGTTGTTGACGACGAGGTCGGTGAGCGAGGGCAGACGGATCAGATCGGGCGCATCCGGCTCGGCGAGGATGCGCGGCGAGTTCTCCATCATGTTGGCGAACTGATCTTCCTTGATGTCGAAAGTGACGTTGGGAAACTGCCGGGTGAACTCCTCGGCCAGGGTCCTCGGCAGCGGAAAGCCGGTTTCGAAGTAGGAATTCAAGACGACCGGGTCAGTGCCGCAGCTCGGTGCGGCCAGCGCAGTGCCGGCGGTTGCGGCCACGGACAGGGTCAACGCGACCATGCGCCGGGCATGGCGGGACAGGTTTCTCACGACTACCTCCTCCACGGGTAAGTGCAGCGAATGTTTCCGTCTGCTAAATGGATTTAGCGCATGTGCGCCTCATGGTGTCAATATGAGCGATGTGCGCACGCCGGCAGCTAGAGACACGAGCGCAGCGCCGAGATCATCCCGGCTGCACGCTGGTCTTCCGGTCCCATCATCCAGTTGGTCACGAAGCCGAAACCAATCCGGCGCGAGGGATCGGCGAAGCCCACCTGTCCACCTGCACCATCATGCCCGAAGCTCGACGGGCCGACATAGCGACGAGCTTCGGAATCAAGCTGAAAGCCACACCCCCAGCGGGAGTACGGAGGCTCGCCGCCAAACACAGGCGGACCTTCGCTCCGGGGCCGGGTCGCCTCGGAGACGACAGCATCATCGATCAGCCGGACGCCGCGCGTGGCCGTGACGGTGGCGGACCAGATCGTCGCCAGCGCCTCGGCCGTAGCGATGCCCCCTGCGCCGGGGATTTCGGCGGCGCGAATCCGCTGCCGGTTGAAGCCGCCATCCTCGCTGACGAGATCGGCCGGCAAGGCACTGCCCAGCGTCATGGCCCTGTAGGGCCAGTTCGGCGGGGGCTTCGCGGCCTCCCCTGCCCAAAGGGCCGCGAGCGCCGGGCTCACCTGAAGATGAGCGGGCCGATCGGCCAGTTCATCCGGCAGCCCGATCCAGGCATCGACTCCGAGGGGCGCGGTGACCAGATCGCGGAGATACGTGCCGACGGACCTGCCCGCAACACGCCGGATGATTTCACCCGCCACCCAGCCATGGGTGAGTGCATGATAGGCATAGCCGGTACCCAGCGGCCACAACGGCTTCTGCGCCGCCAGCAGCGCGACGACACGGTCCCAGTCGACGACATCGTCCTCATCGAGGTCGGCGCGCGGCGCCGACAGCCCGGCCCGATGCGCAAGCGCCTCTCCGACGGTGACGCCCTCCTTGCCCTCCGCAGCGAATTCGGGCCAGTAGCGCGCGACCGGCGCGTCGTAGTCCAGCCGCCCCTCCTGCATGAGCCGGGCGGCGAGAATGGACACCAGCCCCTTGGTGCACGAGAAGACGACGGAGGGCGTGTCCCTGGTCCAGGGACGACCATCCCGCGCGTCGGCCACCCCCGCCCAGAGATCGACGACAGTCTCGCCTTCCACCAGGACGTGAAGCGCGGCACCCATCGCGGGGTGGCCGTCGAAAGCACGCTCGAACGCTGAAGCGACCGGTTCGAAACCGGGCTGGACGGTACCCATCACGGTCACGGACACTGCCAGCCCTCCGCCACAAGGAAACCATCCGGACCCGTGCGTACGGGCAGCGGGTCGATGATCCCGCCAATGAACTCGCCCTCAGCGGCCACATTGTTGAAAGCAAGCAGGTGTGCCCTGCCCTGCCTGTCCATCGCGATGCGACCGGCATAAAGCCGCTCATCCACGAGAAGTCGCGCGCGGGTGAAATCCACCCTTCCGGGCATCGTGCCGACGGGCAGGCTCCAGACGCCGCCGGTCCCGCCAGCGCGCGGACCGCACAACTTGGCAGCATCGCAGCAGAAGACGATGTGCCTCTGCCCCTCGACCTCGACGACTTGAAACACTTCCAGATGGGCGAAGCCGCTGCCCGGATCGCTCAGCGCCGGCCGGACGGTCCAGTTGACGAGATCCGGCGAAGTGGCATGAGCCATGACGCCCCGATCGGGCTCGTCACCATGGGTAGCGCGTGCGGTTACCAGCATGTGCCACGTCTCCTCGCCGGGATCACGGAACACCCATGGGTCGCGCCAGGCCTGCTCGGGCCAGTTCGAGGTACCAAGTGTTTCGTAGAGCGCCGGATCGGCGGCGCACAGCGCTTCCGGTTGCCTCGTCCAGGTGAAGAGATCCTCAGAGGTCGCGACGCCGATGGCCTCCACGTTGGCATGGCTGTCGGGTGAGAGGAAACGGGCGCCGGTATAGAACATCCGCCACAGGCCGTTGCCATCGCGCACCACGCTGCCGGTCCATGTCGCGCTGCCGTCGAAGCTGTCCGGGTGGCCCGCGTCGAAGATGCGGCCATGATCCGTCCAGGTAGCGAGATCGGGCGAGGTCGCGTGGCCGATACGGGCATTGCGGTGTCGCAGGTGCGGATTACCCAGCGACCTCGGAGCGTGCAGGTAGAACAGGTGATGCTGTTCGCCGTCGTCGGCGAGCCAGAAATCCCAGACCCAGTGGTCCGACAGGTTGAAAGCCATGCGCAGCCCCGGCTAAAACCATTTAGCGGATGCTATGGACGCCTGCTATTGTCAAGCCCGGGCCGTGCGACTATCCCCCACCGGCACGGCCAGCGACAGCGGGCCAGAGGAGCGAGGTCATTGCCGAAGAAGCGCGTAACCCTGGCCGACGTTGCCCGACTGGCGGGCCTTTCGACCACGGCCGCGTCGATGATCCTGACCGGAAAGCCCGACACGCGCCTTTCCGCCGATGCGCACGCCAAGGTGCACGCCGCGGCAGCAACGCTGGGCTATCGCCCCAATGTCGCGGCGCGGGCGCTGAGGACGGACAAGTCCCGCTCCATCGCCTTCATCTCCGACTATGTCGCCACGACGCGCTTTGCGAGCGGGCTGATCCGTGGAGCGCTGGCAGCGGCCGAGGAGGCCAAGCACGTGATGCTGGTGCTCGAAACCGGCGGCGAGCCGGCGCGGGAAATTCAGGCCGTGCAGGCGGCACTCGACCGGCAGGTGGATGGCCTGATCTTTGCCGCGATGCGGGCCCGCGAAGTGTTCGTGCCCGACATGACCATCAACGCGCCGGTGGTGATGCTCAACGGCACCAGCTCGCGCTTCCCCATGTCCGTCCTGCCCGATGAATACCAGGGCGGCCGCGACGCGATCCGGCTGCTGGTGGATGGCGGCATAGAGGGGGACATCGTGCTTCTCGGCCACAATGCCGAGGAAGAGGCGGGGCTGTTCCGCTCGGAGATGATCACCCGGCGCCTCGCCGGGATCCGCGATGCCATGGGGGAAGCCGGGCTGCAGTTCTCGGCGGAGTTGAGCTGCTGGAACTGGGAGCCCGACCAGGGCTACGAGTTGACGCGCCAGCTGCTTGCCACGTCGCGCCCGGCCGCCCTGCTCTGCCTGAACGACCGGCTGGCCTTCGGGGCCTACCAGGCGCTGGCAGAGGCCGGCCTCGCCATCCCCCGGGACGTTTCGGTGGTGTCCTTCGACAATGACGAGATCGCTTCCTACCTGCGCCCCGGGCTGACGACGATCGCGCTGCCGCACGAGCAGATGGGCCGCGCGGCGGTGGAACTGCTGCTCCGCCCGACGCAGGAGGGCCGTGCCGTCCTGCCCATGCCGGTCATCCGGCGGGGATCCGTTCGCGGCACCGAGTAGTCTGGCGCCGCGCGGGCCAGGTCACCCGCAGAATACCCACAACAGACCCGCGCGCCCTGCGGTCCGCGGCCGCCTCGGCGCGTCGGGCGACGAAAACATGACATTTGCCAACGAGCCGACGCCGATACTGCCCATACTTGGGGCGAGATAGGTCCAGCCCTGTGAGGAGGCTCCTCATGCATTTGACTCCCCGAGAGATCGACAAGCTCATGATCTACATGGTGGCCATGGTCGCGCAGCGTCGCAAGGACCAGGGGCTGAAGCTGAATCACCCGGAAACCGTATCGCTGATTTCCGTCGCCGCCCTCGATGGCGCGCGCGAGAGCAAGACGGTGGAAGAGGTGATGGAAATCGCCTCGAAGGCGATCACGCGAGACGACGTCATGGAAGGCGGCGCGGACATGATCCCCTACGTCCAGGTGGAGGCGGTGTTCCCCGATGGAAGCCGGCTGATCACCGTCCACGATCCCATCAAGTAACCGCGCCCCGAAAGGTGTCATCAAGAGCAAGGACCAGAAGACGGCAGCCCCAGTTGGCGGCCTGGTGCTGGGTGACGGCGATATCGAGATCAACGCCGGCTATCCGACCACCAATCTGAAGG
>JAEZHZ010000203.1 GCA_023436745.1 Pseudomonadota bacterium
GTCCATGTCGCCGCGCTCGATCGCATCGGACACCTCGTACGCTTCTTCGATCGTGTAGTGACGGATACTGTCGAAATCCTGCTCGAGGTCCCAAGGGCAACCGCCATCGGGATCCCGCAGCCGAGCCATGATCTCGATAAGGCGGGAGATGTCGCGAGAAGGTTGCATGGCTGGGTGTCCTGGCTAGGCTCAGTTTCACCCCTATAACCTGAAGAGGCGCGCTACGCACCCTTCGCAGCGTCCCTCACACTTCGTACGCATAATATATATTATGGAACACGCGCAGAGCCAACACCTCTGCTGAACGCCGACTATCACCGGTGAACTGCGTTCGGCCATCTAAGCGCTATTCGAGGCACCGAAAGCGCGACAGCAAGGCGGTATGCCGTCGCCCGCCGGGGTCCGGCACTCGCCAATGGACCGCTGTCATGGCGTTGCAAGGTACGCAAGTTCCGCGAGGCCTCCCTTCCTGGAGGCCCGGCGAGTGCAAACCGCTACCAGCGCCTGATGCTGTTCACCCGCCTCGCGGGCGCCAGACTGTTTCCGTGCGGGTCTCGGGATCTTGCACGATGACTTCGGCGTCCGGGTCCAGGCTTTCGCGGGCCGCCTTGATGGCGACGTCGATAGCTTCGCGCCGATCAGAGAAAGGACCGACCGCGGAACCACGATAGGTGTACTGCCAGACCGCGTCACGCAGGTAGACGATGAAATGGCTCGAACTCATTTTCTCCTCCGCCATGTACAACGCAGAGGATCGTTTGGACGTTGCCGGCGCCAGCAAGTGCTGCTCAGCACTGGACATCTTTGACCAACTGGTCAAAATGCTTGCGTTGCGGAGGTTATAATGCGGTTCGGCTACAAGGCGTCGGCGGAGCAGTTCTCCCCCAATACTCTACTGCAGTTTGCCGTCGAGGCGGAGGCAGCGGGGTTCGACTCGGTTTGGGTCAGTGACCACTTCCAACCTTGGAAGCACACCGATGGGCACGCGCCGTTCGCTCCTGCCTGGATGGCAGCCGTGCTCGCGCGAACCGAGCGGATAATCCTCGGCACCTCAGTGTTGACGCCGACCTTCCGGCTACATCCATCCGTGGTCGCGCATGCCTTTGGCACACTTGGTGTCATGTTTCCGGGCCGGGTCATACTGGGGTTGGGAACTGGCGAGTCGCTCAACGAGGTCCCCTCCACGGGCATCGACTGGCCCGAGCTCAAGGAACGCTCGGCACGCCTGCGGGAAGCGGTGAAGCTGATCCGATTGCTCTGGAGCGAGGATCGGGTCACATTTGATGGTGAGTTCTACCGCACGGTCAACGCCACCATCTACGACAAGCCAGCCGAGACGGTGCCGATCTATCTGGCCGCCGGGGGGCCAATCAACGCTCGATACGCCGGTCGGGCCGGAGACGGCTTCATTTGCACCTCCGGGAAAGGTGCCGAGCTCTATACAGAACAACTTCTGCCGGGTGTCTTCGAGGGCCGGGCCGAATCCGAGCGGCAGGACAAGCCGTTCGAGCGCATGATCGAGGTGAAAGTTTCCTTCGATACAGATCGGACCAAAGCCCTGGAGGACACTCGCGAGTGGGCGGCGTTGTCGCTGTCGCCCGAGGAGAAGCACTCAGTCCAGGATCCTGCGGAGATGGAGCGGCTGGCTGCGCAATTGCCGATCGAGCGCGTCGCCAAGAGATGGATCGTCTCGAGTGATCCCGATGAGCATGTCGCGGCTATCAGGACCTACATCGACTATGGCTTCGACCACCTTGTCTTCCATGCTCCGGGATTCGATCAAAGCCGCTTCATCGGGCTCTATGCCGAACAGATACTGCCAAGGCTGCGGCAAATGACGTCTGCGGAGTTGGTCTGAAATGAGCATCCCACGGCTCAGCATTTGGGGCCTGACAGGTATTCCGGAGATCCGGCCCGGAGACGACTTGGTGGCGCTGATATCAGATGCGGCCGCGCGACAGGCCACCATAGATCGCGCTGGAGAGCTCGCTGATGGCGACATTCTCGTCGTCACCAGCAAGATCGTCTCCAAATCGGAGGGGCGTCAGGTTCCCGCCTCTGAAAGAGAGAGAGCGATCGCTGACGATACTGTCCGCATCGTCGCTGAACGTGTCCATCCTGGTGGTACGACGAAGATCGTCGAGACTCGCCACGGCCTGATCATGGCTGCGGCCGGAATAGACATGTCCAACGTCCCCGAAGGTGTTGCGCTCCGGCTGCCCGAGGATCCTGACCGCTCGGCCCGGGCACTCTGCCGTGGCCTCAGGGAGCGCTTGGGGATTGCGCTTGGCATCATCGTCACAGACACGATTGGGCGGCCTTGGCGGGTCGGCCAGACCGATGTCGCGATCGGCGCAGCGGGGCTGCAACTGACCGACGACCTGCGCGGCGACGTCGACGCCAATGGACGGCCGCTACATGTAACGGTAGCCGTATTGGCCGACGAACTGGCCGGAGCCGCCGACCTCGTGAAAGGCAAGACCAGCGGCGTCCCCGTAGCCGTCGTTCGCGGTATGTCGCGCCTCGTCACGGACCTTGATGCCGTGGGAGCAAGAAGCCTGGTACGAAGTGTCGACCACGACATGTTCCGCTTCGGCTCTGCAGAGGCCTACCGGCTCGGCTATGAGGCCGCGATGGCAGAAGTACGGGCGCAGAGGCGCCAGGATTCCACACAGGAGAGCGATCCGTGAATCTGTGGCGCTACCTGCCATGGCTGCTGCTGATAGTGCCCGCCCCTGCCCTCGCGCAGACGAGTTATCCCCTCACCATCGAGAACTGCGGCACCGAGATTGTCGTTCCCGCGGCGCCACAACGGGTCGTCGCGATCAAGTCGAGCGCCGCGGAGCTCCTGCTGGCCCTGGGGCTGGTGGATCGCATTGCTGCACTCGCCTTCCTGGACGGTCCGCCCCCTGAGCCTTGGGCCCCGGTCTCCATGCCAGCGATACTGTCGGACAAATTGCCCGCGCAGGAGGTGGTGCTCGAGGCTGAGCCCGACTTCATCTATGGCGGGTGGGAGAGCAACTTCACCGGAGACGGAGCCGGGACCCGGCAGAGTTGGGCTGCTCTCGGCATACCCACCTATGTCGCGCCCGCCGCTTGCCGGAGCATCAAGCCCCCTGCCCTCACGTTCGAGCACGTGTTCGGCGAGATCAGGGAGATGGGCCGTATCATGGACGCCTCGGTGGCGGCGGAGGCGCTGATAACGCAGCAGGAAGCACAACTCGCCACTGTCATACCAGACCGCCGCGGCCTGACTGCAGTCTGGTATTCCTCTGCGACGAGGACCCCCTATGTCGGAGCCGGGAGCAATGCGCCGGCTATGATCATGGACGCGCTGGGACTGACCAACATCTTCGCCGACATAGATGATGGCTGGATCTCCGCCAGTTGGGAGGCCATTGCCGACGCAGACCCCGACGTCGTCATTCTGGTGGATGCAGCGTGGAATTCAGCGGAGCAGAAGCGGCGCCTGCTCGCAGAGAATCCCGTGACGGGCCAGATGTCTGCCGTTCGGAACGAGCAGTACCTTGTGATTCCGTTCCCCGCTTCCGAGGCCGGGGTCCGGAATGTGCCAGCCGTCGTCGAACTGTCCCGACAGTTCGCCAGCCTCCACGTCAAGGAATGACGCGAGCCGGCCGACCTCGGTTCGGCTTCAGCATCATGCTCCTGCTGGGTCTGCTGTTCGCAAGCATGATGGTCGCGCTCACGCTGGGCCCCGCAGACATTGGCGCCACAGATGTGCTGCGGGCACTCACCAGCCGACTTGGCTTGACCGCCGCTGAGGTTTCCCGGTTGCGGGAGGCGATCATTGTCGACCTGCGGCTGCCTCGGCTGCTGACTGCCGCGGCCACGGGCGCTGGATTGGCCCTCTGTGGCGCAATCATGCAGGCTCTGACACGAAACCCGCTGGCGGACCCTTACCTGCTTGGACTTTCCTCAGGCGCGGCGCTGGGAGCAGTGATCTTCCTCATCCTCGGGGCGAGCCTGTTGATGCCGTTGGGTGCGTTCCTGGGCGCCGTAGCGACACTTGCAGTGACACTTGCAGTAACTCGACTGCTGGGCGGCGCAACGCCCGGGAGAGCCATCCTGGCAGGCATTGCCATCTCCGCCTTGGCTGCAGCCGTCACCTCGCTCCTGATTTTCTGGACCTCAACCGGCGATTCATACCGGGAGATACTGAGTTGGCTGATGGGCTCACTTGCGGGCGTCACCTGGCCAGAGGCCCTGCTCGTCAGCCTTGTTGTTCTGGTGGTGGGTGTTCCTTTGGTCTCGCTTGGCGGCGCCCTCGATGCCTTCGCATTCGGCGACACTGCCGCCGCTTCTCTTGGCGTCGACGTCACGAAATTGCGCTGGCTTCTGCTCGGTGCCACCGCCCTTATCACCGGACTTCTTGTAGCCGTCGGCGGGGCGATCGGCTTTGTTGGCCTTGTCGTGCCGCACATGGTTCGCCTCGCAGTGGGAACCAGGCATCGCCTGCTGCTCCCAATGTGCATGCTGACGGGAGCGATCTTTATGGTGTGGTGCGATACCGTTGCGCGTACGGCATTCGACCCGAGGGAATTGCCGGTCGGGATCATCACCGCAATGATTGGTGCACCGGCTTTCTTGCTGGTTCTTCTCCGTTTCCGGAGGCTGACATGAGTGGGTTGGTCGTCAGCCAACTCAGCGTTCGCGCCGGAGGCCGGACGATCGTTGATGCCGCCAGCTTCAGGGCAGCAAGAGGCCAGATCACTGGATTGGTAGGGCCGAACGGCGCCGGCAAGTCGACTGTGATGCGCGCAGCGATAGGCCTCACTGACAGCACCGGCGGCACCGTTCGCTTCGATGAGGCAGACCTCCTGGGCATGGACCGACGCCAGCGGGCGAGGACCTGCGCATTCATGGAGCAGAGCGCCACAACCGAGACGCGCATCACTGTCGGCGAAGTCGTGGCCCTTGGCCGTCTTCCCCATCAACCATCATGGCAAGCGGAGCCAGGCGCCGAGGATGATCGGGTGATACATCGGGCGCTCATGGTCACTAGAACACTTGGCTTGTCAGGTCGCCAGTTCAATACCCTGTCGGGGGGTGAGCAGCAGCGCGTCCACTTGGCGCGGACCTTGGCGCAGCAGCCCCGCCTCTTGGTGCTGGATGAGCCGACCAGCCACCTCGATGTGCGTGCTCAACACGAGATGCTCGGCTTGCTTCGTGAACGTGCGGCCGATGGCCTGACGGTCCTCATGGCCATTCATGATCTCAATCTGGCAGCGGCCTTCTGCGACCGGATTGTGGTGATGGGCAACGGGCGGATCGTGGCGGAAGGCGCACCTGAAGCTGTGCTGGAGCCCGGCTTGTTGCAAGACGTCTATGGCATTGAGGCCAGTATCATTCCGCACCCCACCACGGGCCGGCCGCTGATCGCCTACGGCCGCTGAATCCCGATTGACAATCGGCTGGCCGGCACTCAAAAATTTGATCGACTGGTCAAAATTCTGATCGCTTGGCGGGAGGGCAAGGCATGGAATTCGGTATCACCTTCAAGGGCTTCATCGAGGCTGAGCGGGCGCGTTATCTGGTCCGCGCTGCAGAGTATGCCGGATTCAGCTATTGCTGGTTCTATGACTCCCACATTCTCTGGCGCGACTGCTACGCCGCGATTGCCATGTGCATGGAGCACACCAGGAACATGCGGTTCGGCCCGCTAGTGACCAATCCCGACGTGCGCGATTGGTCAGTTGCCGCCTCCATCTTCGGTTCGCTGTCCAAACAGTCCGGGGGACGTTTCGATTTGGCCGTAGGGCGCGGCGACTCTTCGATGCGAGTCATGGGCAAGAAACCGGCGACCCTCGCGCGGGTGGCCGAGTTCATCCACAAGACCCAGGCTATGGTGCGCGGGGAGGAAGTCACCTACGGCGAGATACCAGCGGCGGTGAAGTTCCCCTGGGCAGTTGGACACGAGATGCCCAGCTGGATTGCGGCTTATGGCCCTCTTGCGCTGAAGACGGCGGGCGAACACGCGGACGGCGTGGTGCTGCAGATTGCAGACCCTGGCCTGTGCAAGTGGTTCACCGACCAGTGTCTGGATGCGGGCCAGGCGGTGGGTCGCAACATGTCAAACTACCGTTCCATGGCAGCCGCCCCCGCCTATTTCGGGGACAGGCGACGCGCCATTGAGGCCACTAAGTGGTTTCCCGCAATGGTCGGCAATCACGTGGCCGATATCGTGGAAAAGTACGGCTCGGACTCCGGGCAGGTGCCGAAGAGCCTCACCAGCTACATCGAGAAACGGCGCGGTTACGATTATTCCAAGCACGGTCAGGCGGATAACCCCTACCTCGACTTCATCACCGATGATGTCGTGGAGAGCTTCTGCGTGCTCGGCGAGCCGGACGACCACATCAGCAAGATCCGCGACCTTGAGGCGGCTGGCGTCACGCAGTTCAACATCTATCTCGACAGTGGAGATGAGGAGGAGATCATCGCCGGCTATGGGCGGCACGTGATCCCCGCATTCCGCTAAGCGACTAGCGGGTCAGGATTTTTCCGTCGAGCAGGTCCAGCTGCATCCCATCGAAAGCCGGGACGATGTGCTCAGGCAATTGCGACTGGAGCGTAGCGTAGTCCATGTCGATGTGCATGTCGGTAATCACCGCCTGCCGTGGCTGGAAGCGCGTGATCCAGTCCAGCGGCTCAGGCAGGCTCAGATGGCTGGGATGCGGTGTCGGTCGCAAAGCGTCGATGACCCAGAGCTTCAAGCCGGGGAGTGTGCTGAGGGATTCTTCCGGAAAACCCGAGAGGTCGACGCAGTACGCAAAGTCCTCTACCCGAACGCCGAGCGAGATGATGTTCCCATGCAGTTGCTCGAAGACCTGCAGCGAAATGGTGCCTCCAGGGCCATGAACTGAAAGCTTTTCGTTACCGCCGATCTCGTGACCAGTGAGAATGGGGGGATAATCGCTGCCGGCTGGAGTGACGAAGCAATAGCTGAACGCTTCGTGCAGCCTGCGGCCCGTCTCGGCATCGAAGTAGACATCGACGCGCCTGCGGTTGTGCAGCGCCAGGACCCGCAGGTCGTCGATGCCGTGGATATGGTCGGCATGGGCATGTGTGTAGAGCACAGCGTCCACCCGATCGACGCGAGCGTCGAGCAACTGCTCGCGGATGTCGGGACCGGTATCGATCAGAACACGGGTCGGCTCGGGTTCGCTACCGGTCCATGCCTCGATCAGCAGGGCGCAACGTCGACGGCGGTTGCGTGGATTGGTGGGGTCACATGCGCCCCAGACATTGCCGATGCGGGGCACGCCACCGGACGAGCCGCAGCCCAGGATGGTGGCGACGATCCTGTCCGGGACCGGCATGGATCAAGCGAGCCCGGTCTTGTGGAACAGCCGCCCGAAGTTGGCGGTGGTTTCGGTGCCGATCTGCTCGAGGGTGACCCCGCGAACCTCCGCGAGCTTCTGAGCGGTGTGGATCACGTAGCTGGGCTCGTTGGCTTGGCCACGGTGCGGGATCGGCGCGAGATAGGGTGCGTCCGTTTCGATGAGGTAGCGATCCGCAGGAACGAACGCCGCAACCTCACGAATCTCCTCGGCATTGCGGAACGTGACGATGCCGGAGAATGAGATATAGCCGCCGAGCGCCAGCGCCCGGCGTGCGAGATCCGGTCCGCCGGTGAAGCAGTGGAGCAGGAATGGAAACGCCCCCTGCCCCATCTCTTCCTCGAGGATCGCCGCCATGTCGTCGTCTGCCTGCCGGCTGTGGATAACCAGTGGAAGACCAGTGATCCGTGCTGCCGCGATATGGCGGCGCAGACCAGTCGCCTGCGCCTCACGCGGAGCGTTGTCGTAGAAGTAGTCCAGCCCGGCCTCGCCAATAGCAACACAGCGCGGATGGGCACTTAGTCGAACCAGTTCATCTACGGTGACATGCAGCTCTTCATCTGCGTTATGCGGATGCGTGCCCACCGAGCACCAGACGTTCCCGTGTTGTTCTGCGATTCGCGCGTATGTGGAAAAGTTCTCCACACGTGTGGAAATCGTCACCATTCCGCTCACCCCGGCGGCTGCTGCACGGGCCAGGACCCCGTGCAGGTCGTCCGACAGTTCCGGGAAGTCGAGATGGCAGTGGCTGTCGATGAACATGGCTGTCAGGACTTGCGCTCGATACGGGCAAAGACTCCCTGCGGCGGCGGGAGTTCCGTTCCGGGCACGAGGCGGTCGCGAACCAGTGCGAGCGCCAGCAGCCGATCCTCCTGCGGCACGGCTAGCTGGTCCAGCAACCGTGCAGCGGAAGCGGGTACGAAGGCCAGCATCGGAATAGTCAGGCGGCGCACCGTGTCGGCGGTGCGATACAGCACCGTTGCCATGCGTTCGGGCTCGGTCTTCTTCAGCGCCCAAGGCTCCTGCGCGGCAAAGTAGTTGTTGGCCGAACTGACCGCACCGATGATGGCGCCGAGGGCATCGTGGATCAATTGCTGGTCCATGAAGGACTGCGCCGCTTGTATGGCTGCCCCGACTTCCTGCTCGAGCTGCTCGTCGGCGGCGGTTGCAGGCCCGAACTGGGGCACCCTGCCCTCGCAGTTCTTGTTGATCATCGACAGCGACCGCTGCGCCAGGTTGCCCAGGTTGTTGGCCAGGTCAGCATTGACGCGATTGGTCAGCTTCTCCTGGCTGTAGTCGCCATCCTGCCCGAACGAGACCTCGCGCAGGAAGAAGTACCGGATGGCATCGGCCCCGAACTCCTCGACCAGCTGGAACGGATCGATGACGTTGCCGAGCGACTTCGACATCTTCTGCCCGTCAACGGTGAGGAACCCGTGGGCGAAGACGCGGTGCTGCACCGGCAGCCCCGCACTCATGAGGAAAGCCGGCCAATAGACGGTATGGAACCTGATGATATCCTTGCCGATCACATGCAGATCGGCCGGCCAGAACTTCTGCCAAAGATCGTTCTGTTCATCGGGGAAGCCGAGGCCGGTGATGTAGTTCGTGAGCGCATCGACCCAGACGTACATGACGTGTCCCGGAGCATCCGGCACAGGAATGCCCCAGTCGAACGTGGTTCGGGAAATCGAGAGGTCCTGCAGGCCACTCTTCACGAACGAGATGATCTCGTTGCGGCGTTCCTTGGGAGCGATGAAGTCCGGATTGCTCTCGTACAACTTCAGCAACCGGTCCTGATATGCGGACAGGCGGAAGAAGTAGGTGGGCTCTTCCACCCAGTTCACTTCCGCACCGGTGGGCGCATAGCGCTTTCCATCGCGCTCGGTGAGCTCATCCTCGTCGAAATACGCCTCGTCACGAACCGAGTACCAGCCCTTGTAGGTGGACTGGAAGATGTCGCCGTCGTTGTTGGCTGCCATCCGGCGCCAGATTTCCTGCGAGGCCTCGTAATGTCGCGGCTCGGTGGTGCGGATGAAGTCGTCGTTGGATACGTTCAGTACGCTGGCCAGGCGCTGGAACTCGGCTGCATTGCGGTCAGCGAGTTCGCGCGGCGTTACGCCTGCCGACGCTGCCGTCTGCACCATCTTGATGCCGTGCTCGTCGGTTCCGGTGAGAAAATACGTTTCCCGGCCGCTGAGGCGCTGGAACCGCGCGATGGCATCGGTCGCGATCATCTCATAGGCATGCCCGATGTGAGGGGCGCCATTGGGATACGCAATCGCGGTGGTAACGTAGAACGGCTTGGGGGTCATTGTCGCTCCGCCGCGGGCTGAGTGAGGGCTACGTGCCGGCTGATCGCGTCGAACAGCGCGACGAGGGTCTGCTTCATATCCAGATTGATCTCGTCGGCCTCCGCGAAGAGGGCGTTTGCCTTCTCCCATAGCTCGGTGGCCGAGGCAAGGCGGGCGC
>JAEZHZ010000307.1 GCA_023436745.1 Pseudomonadota bacterium
TCAGCGTCAACGGCAGCGAACGCCAGCGCGGCGATCTCGCCGACCAGATCTGGAGCGTTCCAGAAATCATCAGCAATCTCAGCAGCTTGGTTGAACTCAAGGCGGGCGACCTGATCATGACCGGCACCCCGGCCGGCGTGGGAGCGGTCCAGCGCGGCGATGTGCTGGAGGGCGAAATTGTCGGCGTCGGCACCGTGCGGACCGCCATCACCTGATGCCGCCCGTCTGGTCACCGCAGCAGGACGCGGCGCTGGTCGCCGTTTCCAAATGGCTCAAGGATCGCAACGGACCGCAGGTGTTCCGCCTGTTTGGCTGGGCCGGCACGGGCAAGTCGACCCTGGCAGTGCACCTGGCGCAGGATGTGAAGACGGTCCGCTACGCCGCCTTCACCGGCAAGGCCGCCCTCGTCATGCGCAAACGCGGCTGCAAGGGCGCCCAGACCATCCATTCGCTGATCTACACGCTGGTCAGCGAAAAGGACGGCGAGCCCCGCTTCGTGCTCGACGACGAGTCTCCGGCCGCCGATGCCGACCTCATCGTCATCGACGAGGTGTCGATGGTCGATGAGCAACTCGGCAGGGACCTTCTCAGCTTCGGCACCAAGGTGCTCGTGCTGGGCGACCCGTTCCAATTGCCGCCGGTTCAGGGCGCTGGCTTCTTCACCGCCGACGAGCCGGATGTCATGCTGACCGAAATCCACCGACAGGCGGCCGACAATCCCATCATCCAGCTCTCGATGGCTGTCCGGGAAGGCGGTTTCCTGGAGCGTGGCCGCTATGGGGATTCCGAGGTCGTCAGCCGCGAGCACGTCGATCGCAATGCGGTGCTCGAGGCGGATCAGGTGCTGGTCGGCCGCAACAAGACGCGCCTGCAGTACAACGATCGGCTGCGTGAGCTTCGCGGCCTGCCGTTTCACGAGCCGGTCGTTGGCGACCGGATGGTCTGCCTCAGGAACAATCCACGCAAGAAGCTGCTGAACGGTCAGATCTGGATGGTCACCGACGTGACCCGGCGATCGAACGGCAAGTACTCGCTGCTGCTGGCGGACGACGAGGGCAAGGGCGAGACGCGCGTTCTCACGCACAAGGCCTTCTTTTCAGGCGAGGAAGACGCCATGAGCTGGCCGGAACGTCGCCAGTTCGACGAATTCACCTTCGGCTACTGCCTCACCGTCCACAAGGCGCAGGGCTCGCAGTGGGACAGCGTCTACCTGTTCGACGAGAGCTTCGTCTTCCGGGAGGAGCGGGCACGCTGGCTTTATACCGGCATCACCCGCGCCGCCGAAAAGATCACTGTGGTGAGTTGAGCCTACTCGGCCAGGGCTGCCAGCACCCGCACCCAGGAACGGATGCCGCGGTGGAAGCTGTCGAGATCATACTTTTCGTTGGGACTGTGGATCTGGTCATCCACATGGGCGAAACCGATCAGGAGCGTATCAAGGTCAAGGATGCGCTTGAACTCGCCCACCACGGGGATCGAGCCACCCGAACCGGTCACAACGGCCGGCTTGCCCCATTCACCCGTCAGGCCCGCCAGCGCCTTCTGCAGCATCGGCCCATCGGTGGGGACGGTGATGGCAGGTGAGCCCCCATGTTCAGTGAAGCGAACGGTGCAATCGGGCGGCAGGCGCGCCTCGACATGCCCGCGGAAAGCAGCACGGATCTTGTCGGGCTGCATGCCGGACACCAGGCGGAAGCTGATCTTGGCACTGGCTTTGGAGGGAATGACCGTCTTGAAGCCGTCACCGGTGTAACCGCCCCACATCCCGTTGATTTCGCAGGTCGGGCGCACCCACAGCATCTCGAGCACGCTGCGCCCTGCCTCTCCGGCTGGGACCGACAGACCCACCTCGCCGAGGAAGTCCTGCTCGTTGAAGCCGAGGCCCGCCCACTGGGCCCTGAGTTCGGGAGTGATCTCCGCCACGTCGTCGTAGAAGCCCTCGATGGCGACAGACCCGTCAGGCGCCCGCAAGCTGGCTATGATGTCGGCCAGGGCCTGGTTGGGATTTCGCGCAGCGTTGCCGAACATGCCGGAGTGCAGGTCCTTGTTGGCTGCGGTGATCTCCACCTCGTCGGCAACAAGTCCGCGCAGCATGGCGGTGATGGAAGGCGTCTTGCGATCCCACATGTCGGTGTCGCACACCAAGGCGATGTCGGCGGTCGCGAGCTCGTCGCGATTGGCTTCCATGAACGGCGGCAGGTTCTTGCCACCCGATTCCTCCTCGCCCTCCAGCATCAGCGAAACCTTGAGCGGCAGCGCGCCGGTGGCAGCCTTGTAGGCGCGGCACGCTTCGATGAAGGTCAGCATCTGCCCCTTGTCGTCGGAGGCGCCACGCGCCACGATGATTTTGCGACCCCCGGGGCCATCCCGCAGTTCGGGTTCGAAGGGGTCAGAATTCCACAAGGCGACGGGGTCGACCGGCTGCACGTCGTAGTGGGCATAGAACAGCACATGCGGCCCGGGCTGGTCGGGTCCATGCGCCACCACCAGCGGATGACCCGGGGTGGGCCGAGCCGCTGCATCAAATCCGAGGTCGTTGAGTTCTGTCGCGATCCAGTCTGCTGCGCGCCGGCATTCGTCGGCGTATGCGGGATCAGTGGAGATGGACTTGATGCGCAGCAACTGGAACAGGCGCTCAAGGCTCTGGTCGAGCCCGGCGTCTACGGTGGCGAGAACAGCCTCCAGTTCGGATTTGGTGACGGTCATGGCGAATCCTTTCTGGCTTACCCTTGCGACCAGACCCTGCGGCTGTCCAGCCGGTTGCAGCCATTGCCAGTTCCGTGGATGATCCGGCACCAGGCAGGGAACGATAATGACAGCTGGACCGCGGACGACCAATCGCAGCGATCTCATTGCGAGTATCGCGGGCCGCCGGCCGGTTCGGAACCTCCACGCCCAGGTCATGAACCGGCTGGGGACCGCCATTGTCGCCGGAACGTATCCCGAGGACTCCATTCTTCCGACGGATGCCGAACTGCTGCAGCAACTGCGTGTCTCGCGCACCGTGCTGCGGGAGGCGCTGAAGACGCTCGCGGCCAAAGGGCTCATCGAGGCCCGCGCGCGCGTGGGCACCCGGGTGCTGCCGAGATCGCGATGGAACCTGTTCGATGCCGACGTTCTTGCCTGGCACTTCGAGACCGGACCAAGCGTGGAGTTCCTGCGCAGCCTTTCGGAGGTGCGGATCGGGATAGAGCTCGAGTCTGCAGCGCTTGCTGCGCAACGGCGTTCGCTGGCGGAAGCCGAGGCACTGACAGAGGCCGCTAGGCGTATGGGTGAGGCCAGCACGCCCGAGGCCTTCGCGCGCGCCGATCTGGCCTTTCACCGGCTCGTCGCGCAGGCAGCGGCCAATCCCTTCATGGCGTCCATCAGCTATTTGGTCGAGGTCGCCCTGACGGCAATGTTCACCATCAGCTCGCCGGTTCATGATCCCGAGCAGCACAGGGCTGCAGCGGAGAAGCACGCCCGCATCGCGGCCGCTGTGGAGGCCGGCGACGCCGACGGTGCCCGCGAGGCCATGCGGCAGGTGATCAGCGACGGTTTTGCGCGAGCCGCGGAGCGAATGGCCGCCGGCTAGGGGCGGGGCCCCTCATCCTCGACATTGCGAGGTTTCGGCGGCGACTTGCCGTCGTGTTTGCGATCATTGGGTCCGATATCCTGGCCACCCTGGGGTGAATTGCTGCCGCCGGGTCGCTCCTGCCGGTCGAAGTGTTCCTCGTTGGCAGGATGCGGGTCGGTGGGACGGTTTGGTGTGTTGCTCATTTCGGCTGCCTCTCAGCAAGGGCATCAGCGTTCAGCCGATCGCCCGCACGACGGACCACATCGCGCGCCTCTTCCGGCGATATGCCGTGACGGGCGGCGAATGCACTGAGTTCACGCAAGTCGCGTTCCAGCGGGCGATGTTGGTGCCTGTCCAGCAAGGACTCTGCGTTTTGCATGATCGACCTCCTCAACCGGGCAAATCCAGCTCGCATGGATTGGTTCCGGGTTGGTCATGCGGGCTCGGCAGCACGCTCCCGCGTTTGCCAGCTGCCATCCCGCCATTCCCTCACGGCAATCAATATCTGGCCGTTCTCGATGGTGATGACGTTGTAGGCATTCGGTTCGCCGCGCAGCCGCGTAGAGATGGTCGAGGACGCCTGTGCGACCAGAATAGGCGCCGCGGCTGCCTTGCGGAGCCCGGTGGGCTCCCCCTCCGTCACCGTGCCCGGCGCCTCGTGGCGGCGAACATAGGACAGGTGGAAGTGCCCTGACAGCACGAGGCGTACGCCCAGTTGTGAAAACACTTCGAGCGCCTCGTCGGCGCGTTTCACCCGCTTCGTCTTCTGCAGCATCGGCTCGGTTGGAAACAGCAGCGGATGGTGGGCAACTATGACCCGTATCGCGTCTGGCGAGGCCTTCTCGAACCGGCTGGCGAGGTCGTCCAGCTGGCTTCTGGAGATGGTGCCATGGCCCCAGTTCCACTCGAGCCGAAAGCGGCGTGAGGTGCGCATGCCGACGAACACCACGCCGTCCATTTCCAGAAACGGCTCCGTCTCGGCGGCGATGTAGCGCCGGTAGAGACCGTAGGGGTTGAGGAAACGACGAAGGATGTTGATCGCAGGCACGTCATGGTTGCCCGGCACTGCGAAGAGCGGGGCTGGAATGGTGTCGAGGAAGGCGCGGGCCTGCCGGTACTCCTTCACCGTTCCCACCTGGGTAAAATCGCCACTGACCACCACCAGGTCGGGTTGCTGCCTCTGGATCTCCTCCGAGAGCGTGTCTGCGACGGCAGGGTCGTGATGGCCAAAGTGCAGGTCTGAGAGATGCACCAGCCTCATGGCGCGATCTCCTCCGCGATCTCTGTCGCGGTGTCGCGGGGAGTGTTCTCTGGAGGCGCCGGCGCAACGACACAGAGCGCGTGGTGTCGGATGCGGAAATGGAGGGGGAAGTACATCGTCTCCACCTCGCCGTCGAACATCACCTTCACCGCCTGCTTGTGAGCAGTGATGGTGACCTCGTTGACCTTCTCTATGCTGAGCGCCTCATCGTTCTGCCAGTTGCCCATCACCATGCCCCAGGAAAGACGGAAGAAGTCACGTACGGTGAGGTGGCGGAGGACGTAGAGGCTCAGTTCACCCTGATCCAGCCGATCGCGCGAGAAGATGCGCCCGACACCCTCGACGTAGGAGTTGCTCGCGACAGCCACCGCCTGCACCCGCTCGGCCTTGGGGTTGCCGTCACCACGATCGATGGCCACAGCGAAACGTCGCGCGCGGGCGAGCCGGCGGAAGAAGAAGCGCAGATAGCCCACCTTGGCTGCAAGGTCGGCCTTGCCACGGATGTGCTCGCGACCGGCAGCCAGAGCGGGGATCAGGCCTATGACCACCTTGTGGAGGAAGAACCGGCCGTCCACCTCTCCGACATCGATCCATTGGCGTTCACCGGCGGCCAACACATCCATGGCGTCCTCCAGTTCGAGCGGGACGTTGAGGTCCTTCGCAAGCGCGTTGACGGTTCCGAGCGGCAGAATGCCCAGTGCCCGTTCGGTACCCACCATGGCGTTGGCAAGGGCGGTGATGGTGCCATCTCCACCAGCCGCCACCAGAATTTCTGCATCGCTGGCGACTGCCCGAGCGATACGCTGCTCCAGGGGAACCGACTCGTCATCGTCCATTATAGGGTCGAGTCCGTGCTCAACCAGCATGGCGGCCAGGGCGTCAGTCGACAACGAAAGCGACAGGGCAGTCCCGGCATTGGCGTTGAAGATCACGTAGCAGCGGGGCATGGCGGCGCTCATCTGGCTGAGTCAGCCGGCAGCACCAGCGCCGCAGGCCCCAGCTCTCGGGCAGTCGGTCGGACAATGGCTGAACAGTGCTGCCGGTTTCATGGCGGGGGCCCGTCCCCCTGAAACCTCCTCAAGAATGACAATGGGCGCCCTTGAAGGGCGCCCAAGTAAGGAGAGAATTGCCTTGCAGATCTAGCAGATCAGCTCGTGAAGAAGGGCTGCGTCCCGTGGGCCTCGATGGCTTCGGCAAGCCGGCTCAGGGCGTGGACGTAGGCTGCGGTGCGGCAGCTCGTCGATTTGTCTCGTGAGACCTGCCAGACCGCCTCGCCCTCGCGTTCCATGATGACGCGCAGCCGCTCATGGATTTCCTCAACCGGCCAGTAGAAGCCCTGGCGGTTCTGCACCCACTCAAAGTACGACACGGTCACGCCGCCCGCGTTGGCGAGGATGTCCGGCAAAACCACGATGCCCTTACGGCCCAGGATTTCGTCGGCGCCCGACGTTACCGGCCCATTGGCGAGTTCCAGCACCACCTTGGCCCGAATGGAATCGGCGTTGCCGTCATGGATCATGTCCTCGAGCGCTGCCGGCACCAGCAGGTCGCAATCCTGTGCAATGACTTCATCAATGCGCTGTACTGGGCCGCCCACCAGAGAAACTACGGGCTGGCCGCTCTTCTTGGCAGCAAGGAGCTGGTCGATGTCGAGCCCGTCGGCGCAGGCGATGGCGCCGCTGGTATCGGATACGGCCACGATCAGGTGTCCATCGGCCGCGAGGAGGCGCGCGATGTGCTGGCCGGCGTTGCCGAAGCCCTGGATGGCAACTCGCATGCGCGCGGGCAGGCCAAGCTGACTCGTCAGATGCCGCACGAGATAGTAGCCGCCGCGAGCAGTTGCGTCGTCACGGCCCAGGGACCCGCCAAGCGCGATCGGCTTGCCGGTGATGACGGCGGGAGTGACCTCGTCGACGATCTGGTTGTACTCGTCGGCCATCCAACCCATGATCATGGCGTTGGTGTAGACGTCCGGAGCAGGGATGTCGCGATCCGGCCCGATGATACGGGAGAACGCCTGCATGTAGGCACGCGATACGCGCTCGAGTTCTGCCTTGGAAAGCTCGCGGGGGTTGACCCGGACGGCACCCTTGCCGCCGCCGTACGGCAGGTTCATGACTGCGCACTTGAACGTCATCCAGAACGCCAGCGCCTCGGTCTCGTCCTCGCTGGCCTGAGGATGGAATCGGATGCCGCCCTTGGTGGGGCCGCGGGTGTCGTCATAGCGGCAACGCCAGGCGAGGAAGGACTTCCGCGATCCGTCATCCATGCGGATCATCAGCCGCATCTTGCTGGTTTCACGCGGATACTTGAGCTTCTCGAGCACATCTTGATCGACGTTCAACAGGGATGCGGCTTCGTCGAGCCGCACCAGCGCGCGTGAGAGCAGGGTCTGTGTCACTGTGGATCTTTCTCCAAATGGAACTCGATTGCCGGGCGGTACACCCGATTGTCTCTTCCTTCAGCACTGGCAGAGCCCGACCATCAAAGGTCGGCTGGTTGAAGGCCAGGGGCTCGTCAGAAGGTCGAAGTCTTTGCGGTTGGGGAAAGGCGCCGTGGAGCTCAACACGCTAACCGGGGCGTCGATGGAGAGTCGCCCGCGCGCCTGGTCAGGAATTAGCGCGCGGGCAAGGGTCCTTCGACGGGTTGCTCCCGCCAGGAAATCGATTTCGCCGCTGTCGCCTGAGCCAACATGGGCGGGAACATGGCCAATGACAGCCATGCTGTCAACGCGAGAGTACGCTGCGGTACGGTAAATTCCGTCCTGCCGGACGCGCCATGGTGGGCGACCGAGAGACGCCGCCACGCTGGCGTGCAGCAGCGGAACTGTTGTGCCTCGATACCGCCGCGGGTGAGAACGGGGTTCTACTCGCCGCGATTGTGCCGCAGGTTGACTCATGGTGGACTTGCCGCCACAGCCCATCCCGCAATCCGGAGGAACCACGTGAAGCTTGAATCGCTTGCCCTGCACCATGGCTATACGGCCGAGGCCACCACAAAGGCGGCTGCCGTTCCGATCTACCAGACCACGTCCTACACGTTCGACAACACCCAGCATGGTGCCGACCTGTTCGACCTCAAGGTGGCGGGCAACATCTATACGCGCATCATGAACCCGACCACGGCAGTGTTGGAAGCCCGCATTGCCGAGATGGAAGGTGGCATTGGTGCCCTGGCGGTGGCCTCCGGAATGGCGGCGATCACCTACTCGATCCAGACGATCGCCGAAGCCGGCGACAACATCGTCTCCATCTCCCAGCTCTATGGCGGCACCTATAACCTGTTCATGCACACGTTCCCCCGCCAGGGGATCGAGGTGCGTCTGGTCGGCTTTGATGACTTCGATGGTTTCGAGCGGCTGATCGACGGCCGGACCAAGGCCGTGTTCCTCGAGTCGATCGGCAATCCGGCCGGCAATGTCGTCGACATCCAGCGGATCGCCGAAATTGCGCACCGCCACGGCGTGCCGGTGATCGTCGACAACACGGTGGCGACTCCATATCTGTGCCGGCCGTTCGACTTCGGTGCCGATATCGTCGTGCACTCCCTGACCAAGTATATCGGGGGCCATGGCACCTCGATCGGCGGCATCATCGTCGACTCGGGCAAGTTCGATTGGGTGGCCAACAAGGAACGCTTCGCGATCCTCAACCAGGCGGACCCCTCCTATCACGGCGTCGTCTACACGGAGGCGCTTGGACCTGCAGCCTATATCGGGCGCGCCCGGGTCGTTCCGCTGCGCAATACCGGGTCTGCCATTTCGCCGCTCAACGCCTTCCTGATCCTGCAGGGGCTCGAGACGCTCGGCCTCCGCATGGAGCGGCATTGCGAGAACGCCGAGAAGGCGGCCGAGTACCTCAGCAAGCACCCCAAGGTCAGCTGGGTGAACTATGCCGCTCTCCCCGACAGCCGCTTCAATGCCACGGCGAAGAAGATCACCAAGGGCAAGGCGTCCGGCATCCTCAGCTTCGGCATCAAGGGCGGGCGGGATGCCGGCGGGGTGTTCATCGACAACCTCAAGATGATCCTGCGTCTCGTGAACATCGGCGATGCCAAGTCGCTGGCGACCCATCCGGCCAGCACCACCCACCGCCAGCTCGGCCCAGAGGAACTGGAGAAGGCGGGGGTCCCGGAGGACCTGGTGCGCCTGTCCATCGGCATCGAGCATATCGACGACATCATCGCCGATATCGAGCAGGCGCTGGCAGCCGTCTAGCTATCGAGGACCGCGGCGGGCTGCAGTACTTGCAG
>JAEZHZ010000311.1 GCA_023436745.1 Pseudomonadota bacterium
GACGATGGCCGACTGCCAGATGCTGACATTCGCGGACAGGCGGAATGCCCGCTTGCGCATTAGCCACTGCTCGGAAGCACCGCTGGTCACCGAGAAAAGCATATAGAGGGGCAGGAAGTAGATAAAACCGTTGATATCGACATTTATGAGGGCAATTATCACAGGCTCGAAAAACCATAGTATCAGCGCGCAACTGACGGCGGTGACGATGCCAATACAGACAGACAGCCTCGCGAGAGCAAGCGCATCAATGTCGCTCCGCGGAAGAACTATCGCGGTGGGATAGGTCAGCGCTGCAACCGGAACCAGGATCGCCGCAAGCGATACGAACACGCCATGTGCACCGAATGCTTCCGGCCCGTAGAGCCGCGTGATGAGAGGCGAGGCGACGATGGTGATGAGTTGAGCTCCGCCGGCGCCGAGGGCGACAGTGATGACGTTTCGCGCAAAGCCGTTCTTGACTAGTTTCGACATTGCAGAGTCGACGCTGCCTTGCGGTTGGTTTGAACAAATAGTGGCATTGGTCCTTCAGGCATCCCGTGCTCGTCCACATGTGCGGCCGGTTGCGTGCAGTGCCGGTAGCCCCATTGTGGCAGCGCCTGCACGACTCGGACCTGTCAGCGCCTCGCAGCGTCCTCCGCTTCGGAGTGCCGCCATCCTATCTGTTCGTTGCAGTGCCCGGCGATCTCCTCCGCCATGACTGGCCAGCACTCCTTACGTGGCAGGAGGGCCGATAACGATGCGTCATGTTGGTTGCAGCTCGATATCCTGAGCTGCGATGGAACATGCAGACGATAGCAAGAACATGGCTGTTCGTGTGTTGCTGCCGCTCTCCTTGGCGTCCCATCCATTGGCGGTCGATATCGATGCCAACTCACGGATCGTGTGGAACAGCAGAAGACGACTGAAGCGCGACAACCAAAAGCACACAGCTGGGTGGCACGAGAAGCCGTCGGCGGCCTCCACCAGCCGCCCTGACTTCTTGTTGGCCAATCCCCGGTCCCGCGGGTTATCGCAACCATCGGCGCAAGCCATGATCCTTGGGAGAGACGTCAGCAGATCTGGCAGATGCCTTCGGACCTTCATCCCATGCCTTTCACCCGGCGACGGGGACCCGGCCATCCTGCGGGCGTGACCTGAGGATGGCGTTCAAGCGGCGGCCATAGGAGGAGAAGGCGAATTCCCGGTTGGCGGCGTCCACGCAGGATGCCCTCGCTTTCTCCAGGGCCATCGGTGCCTGCGCGTACTGACGCATGGCTGCGGCTACGGACCCGGGTTGTGCCTCGACCAGCGCTCCGCAGCCATAGGAGGCGACGATGGGGGAGATGCCCGTGTGCCTGGTGGTGATGACGGGCGTGCCGTGGCAGATGGCTTCGGCGTGCGACATCCCGAAGCACTCGTACGCGGACGGCATCACCAGGGCGTCGCATCGGGCGAAGAACCGCGCCTTGGCGTCCCATGCGACAAAGCCTTCCCAGGTCACGCGCCGCTCCAGGCCTAATCCGGCCACCAGTTGCCGCAGTGCCGGCTCGAGTTCTCCCGTGCCGGCAATGCGGAGGACGCAGTTGTCCGGCAGAAGTGCGAGGGCCCGGATGGCCAGATCGACGTTCTTCTTCGGATGGAACCGCCCGAAGTAGCCGAACGTGACGACCGAAGGATCGGCCGAAGTCGATGGATTGCTGATATATCCATGCTCCGAGACCGGATGAGGCAGCACAACACCCGGCACGTCGTTCAGGGCGAAGTAGCAGTCGCTCCGCTCCAGAACGGAGGAGAACAACACGCCCGACAGCCGCGAAAGCATCAGCCGCCCGGCTGACGCCTTGACCAGCCGCTTGATGCGGCTCCCGGAGCGCAGGATGTCGAAGCGGGTCCACGATTCGTGCGGTACGAGGAAAACGCCCTGTTCGTGCGACCTGGGCAGCATGGTGACGAAGAGCGATGCGGCTGCCCATGGGCTGTTGATGATGACCGCGTCGAAGCGGCCGGCTTCCCGGCGCAACCATTGCAGCAAGGCGCTGCTGATGGCCCAGCGCCTGCCGATCCCGAGCGGCAGACTGGAGTTCGGAAAGAGGAGCGTGGTGACCGCTTCCTTTCGCAGCAGGTCCGTCATCAGGTTGCCTTCGGCAACGATCGCCGGATCCGCCGAGGAGACGAAGGTGACGTCCAGGCCCTCGCGGGCAATCGCGATCGACGAGTTCACGCTGCAGGTCGTGGGCCCGCCATAATGCGGGTCGACGCTGTTGGTCACGACCAGAACCCTCAACGTCCGAACTCCGTGCTGCAGTCTCCGCCGGGCACGGACTGGGCGGACGCATCCAGGACCGGGTTCGCGTCGATGAGCGAGGCCACCGCTCTTGCGAAGTCGGGCGTGTCGCCCCGGCCGACGAACGTCTCCGCTGCCTCGGCCATCCTCGTCCAAAGCTCCTCGTCCGTGGCCAGCAGGCGCATGAAGAAGGCGAGGCCGCGCGGATTGTCGGGCTCGATGACGAAGCCGTTGACGCCGGTGCGGATGAGCTGGTCACGTGCGCCGCAACTGTCGGAAAGTATCACCGGCACTCCCATGGCCTGGGCCTCGATGACCACGTTGCCGAACTGCTCCTCGATGCTGGGCAGCAGGAGGGCCAGCGAGTTGGCCAGGATCCTGCAGATCCCCTCTGCCTGAAGAAAGCCGTGGAACGTCACCAGCCGGTCGACGTCCTGGTTTCGCGCATGCTGGCGAAGCCGGGCTTCCAGGGGCCCCGAGCCGCACAGGTGCAGTGGCCGGGGGCAGGGTGTCGACCGGGCATACTCCGCATAGGCGCTGAGAGCCACGAACAGGTTCTTCTTGGGCACCAGCCTCGCGACCACCGTGAAGTGGCGGTCGGCATGGGGGGTGCCGGCCGGCGCGGCGGGCGCGGCCGCCATCTGCCGCACGCGCGCAACCGAGATCACGTTGTAGTTGGTTGCCAGCCGACTGGCGGGAACGCCCAGGAACCTCTTGTAGTCCCGGGAGCGGATGCCGCTGGTGATGCCGCCGTGATAGGGAAGGTGGAAGAAGTACTTCACCACCTCGCGCCACAGCACGCGCTCGTAGTCGTCGAACTTGGAGCAGTCCATCACGTAGACCCGGCGGCGGGCAAGCCGCAGCGCGGCCGCGACGCAGAGGATGGCGGGATCTTCGTAGTGGCAGAAGAAGAAGTCGGCGCGGCCATGCCGCAGGCATGCCCGCAGCAAGGCGGCAGCGCGTTTCCAGACGGAGATTCCTTCGAGAGAACGGCCGGGAAAGAGCGTGGGCTTGACGAAGCCCTGCTCGTCCGGGGCGGTCCAGGCATAGGTCAGGCTCTTGCTGGCCAGCTCGATGCCGTGCACGGCGAAGGCCGGGCCGAGATGAGCCGCGACGGCCTCGCAGCGGTCGACATGGCCTGGACCGAAATTGTCCCAAACGAAGACGACGCTCTTTCTGCGCGTCACCACGATCCTCTCCTCGCTATTGCGCGCGCAGCTTGTCTTTGAAGAACATCGATCCACGGAGTGCGGATCGCTGTGCTATGCGGATCGCATGCAGCGCCGGACTGGGGTCGGCACGCAGGATGCGCTCGATCTCCTCCGCGGTGGTGGCCTGCGCCAGTGCTTCGAGGGTCGCCGGCTGGGGCGGCGGACCATCCTCGTCCTGGGCCAGGTCCGATTCCTTCGCGCCCTTCTCCAATGACAGGCGCTCCCCGTCGATGGTGACGTTGC
>JAEZHZ010000344.1 GCA_023436745.1 Pseudomonadota bacterium
GGGTACGCCCGACGGGAACGCGCCGAACATCTGGAAGAAGGCCACCATGTCCTCGAGCACCGGCATGCGCCAGCGCCAGGCGGCGCCAATGGCGATCACCGGCTCCATGTGGCCGAAGCCCTCATAGTACCGCGTGGTCACCCAGATGCCGTTGTCCTTGAGTTTCTGGGCGAAACGCTCGGTGTTCTGCATCCGCACGATCGGATCGGTCGTGCCGGTCGCTAGGTACATTGGGGGCGTTTCGGGCGTCACCAGGTTGATCGGCTGCGTGCCAGCGGGGTTTGGCGCCGAGCCGAAGGCATCGCGGACTTCCCCGTACTCGAAGGGATAGAAGTCATACGGCCCCGAAAGCGCTGCAACGCCACGGATCGACAGGGTGACCCCGTACTCGCGCAGGAACGCCGGGTCGAGCGCCAGCATCACGGCATTGTAGGCGCCCGCCGAATGTCCGGCGAGGAACAGCCGGTTCGGGTCGCCGCCATAGAGCGCTATGTTGTCCTGGGTCCAGCGGAGTGCGGCGGCACTATCCTCGAGAAACGCCGGATAAGTCACTTCCGGCACCAGGCGGTAGTCGGCGATCACGGTGACGAAGCCCCGTGCGGCGAGGGCCCGGCCGACATACTGGTAGTCGGAGCGTTCCCCCCTGTTCCAGCCGCCCCCGTAGATGAAGAACACCACTGGCGCCGCTTCGCCACGCCGCTCGGGCGCATATATGTCCAGCTTGTGGCGCGCGCCGTCCGCATAGGGGATGCCATCGCCGACCTTTGCCGTGCCGCCATCCATGGCAGCCGGCAGGTTAAATGGGTCCATCATCGAGATTGCTGACGCTGGCAGCGGCAACATCAGCGTCACCAAGGCTAGCAAGGCGAAAGCGGCGCGGAACGGAACGAGTCGGAGCATCGGTGTGCCGGTTCAGGGTGCTGGGATCGGGAGGCAGGTAGACTGCAAAGGCGGGGACATTGTGTCCCGGCTATGGGCGAGGGCAGGCGCCACGATCAGGTCGGACGTCCTGCCCTCTGCTTAAGCATGGCCGAGCCTGCTCCCAGCTGGTTAACGAAAGGTTAACGCTTGAGGGCGTCCAGCACCCGGCCGGACACATGTCCGTCAGCAGGCCAACCCTGACGCTGCTGCCACGCCGCAACCGCCGCCCGCGTCTTGGGTCCGATCACCCCGTCGGGTGCGCCGACGTCGAACCCCGCGCGGTTGAGCAGTGTCTGCAATTCGGCGCGCTGGGCCTTGGTGAGGGCATAGTCATTTGCAGGCCACGGGGTGGCGAATGGACCGCCGCCGATGATCCGGTCTGCAAGATGCCCGACCGCGAGCGCGTAGCTGTCCGAGTTGTTGTAGCGCTTGATCACTTCGAAGTTGGGCAGCAGCAGGAAAGCCGGCCCGTTCGCACCTGCCGGCATGTAGAGCCGCGCAGGATCGCTCGGGCGCGGAAACGCCCGGCCCGACACACGGGTGATGCCCATTGCCTGCCACTGGCTCAGCGGGGCTTTCTCCATCTGCCGGGCCGCCGTAAAGTCGAAGCCTGCGGGCACTTTCACCTCATAGCCCCAGGTCTCACCCGGCCGCCAGCCGAAGTGATTCAGGTAGTTGGCGGTCGACCCCAGGGCGTCCGGCACGGAATTCCAGATGTCCTTGCGGCCGTCCCCATTGTAGTCGACCGCAAACCGCATGAAGCTCGAGGGCATGAACTGGGTGTGGCCCATCGCGCCCGCCCAGGAACCCACCATCTGTTTCGGCGAGACGTGTCCGTCCGATACGATCCGCAGCGCGGTCAGGAGCTCGTCGCGAAAGAAGCTCGAGCGGTAGCCCCCCTCCGTCAGCGTGGCGAGCGCATAGATGGTGTTCTCGCCACCCATGAAGCCGCCAAAATTGGTTTCCATGCCCCAGATGGCGAGAACGATCTCCGGCTGCACGCCCCAGCGCTGCTGGGTTCCGGCGAGCGTCTGCGCCCACTCCTGGCGCATCGCCTGCCCCTTCTGTGCCTGCGAAGCGGTGACCCGCCTGTCAATGTACTGCTGCACCGTCTGGGTGAATTCGGGCTGCTTGCGCGTCAGCTCCATGACCTTGGGGATGTAGCTGTAGCCGGCAAAGGCCGCCTCGAATGCGGAACGGCTCACCCCCCGCTGCTGCGCTTCCGGCCAGAGCGAGCGCACGAAATCCCCGCTGTTTGCAAAGCTTGGCGCCGTCGCACCGACGGTCGTTGCCGCTGCCAGTCCAAGGGCAGCCACCCAGCGGCCGATACGGGAGAGGGGAGAGTGTGGGATCATGCGGGGCCTCGTGATACGCCAGAACCAGGTCACGTTCGCGCCGGCCGTCGCCGCTGCCGGTGCGCGTATCAAAGAATTAAGCCTCGTCATTAAGATCGTCTTAAGGCAATCCGCCGCGGCAGGGTGCCGGGCGATCACATCCGCGTCACGCAAGCGCCGGTGGCGCGCCGTCGTCGGACTCCTCATGGGCCTCAGGCTCGCGACTGCTGCGCTGGCCAGGAACATAGGCGATCCGCTGCATCGGCGTGTCGATCCCCCGCTCGGCGAACACGCGCATCAAAGTTTCCGAGTAGAAGCGTCCCGCTCCCCACTGCTGGCCGGCAATCGTCTTGATGCGCGAGCGGAACCGCATCGAGCTGGGGGTGATCGCAATCAGTCCCTGCAGGTCGAGGTCGTCGAGGATGACCTTGCGGAAGTCCTCGTTCTGCATCACCACCTCGAAGGCGTCCCGCATTGCCTGCTTCACGGCCTCCACGTCGCTCTCGTAGGCCACCTCCACTTCCGACACATAGAAGCTGAATCCCCGCACCATGTTGGACACCTGGTCGACCGAGGAGAACGGAATCAGGTGCACGGTACCGGTCATGTCCCGGATGGTGACGGAGCGGATGGTGAGCTTCTCGACCGTGCCCGCCTTGTCGCCGACCTGCACCGCGTCACCCTCGTTCATGATGTTCTCGAACTGGATGAAGATGCCGGTGATGAT
>JAEZHZ010000388.1 GCA_023436745.1 Pseudomonadota bacterium
ACCCCGGGGCTGCGGCGGCCTGCTCAAATCCAGCCCTCCTGGCTGCCGGCACGATCAGATCGTGGTCAGGACCGCATCAGCCGAGGTCCGGGCGGATGAAACTGTCGGCGTTCCTCAGTAGTGGGGATACTCGGGCTTCTCCGGCTTCTCCGGCTTCTCGGGCTTCTCGGGATAGTGGGGATATTCCGGCTTCTCGGGCGGGTATTCCATGCGGGGCTTCTCGAACAGGCATTCGAGGTGGACCTTCGCCACCGCATGCTTCGGACGATCCTTGTACTTGTGCCCCCACTTCCGGTCGAAATCGACGTAGACGACGCTGTAGTCCGTCTCCAGCTCCAGCTTCTTCGCGTCATACTCGCACTTGAAGCCTTCCTTCTTGATGTCCTTGTAGTAATAATAGTCGACCTTGGTCTTGAAGTCGCATTTCGCCAGAAGATACTTCTTGTACTTGTGCTTTATTTCTTCCACGGACACTTTTACGTCGTCGGACGCAAGAACAACCTGCTCACCCTTGACCTTGATCGGCACCTTGCAGAAGTCGTAGTCCTCGCCCTTCTTGTCCTTGATGATCGCGACCTTCTTGTAGCTGTACTCGGGAGCAACATTTTCGGTCGCAGAGACTGCCGTTGCGCCGAGGCAAACGGCAGCCGACATCGACAACCCCAACATGAGCTTGCTGGACATCTCACTCTCCTCGGGTCGACATTGTGCACGTGAGTCCGACGACTCCGTGCTGGTGTTGCGAACGCTGGACCCTGGCCCGTTCCGATCGTCATGAAGACGAGGTGCATCAAGTTCCGGCTTGACGGGCGTACAGCCTAGACTGGCTGCAGATGACCTACCTATGTGACGCGCAAACGTTTCGCGTGCTGGATAAGAAAATGCACAACCAAAGCGATATATTCACAATACTTTTTGAGTATTCTGTCAAAATTAATCCATGTGAATCAGCAGTTATACTCATGGTTGAGCTAATCTGTACTGATACACTAGATATATGTAGCAGCGTTTCCTTGCCGTTATACCTCCACAGATGAACAACAACCCTTAGATAGTTACCACATGTGCCATTCATATACAATACAGCGTGGGGTCAAACCGATCAGCAGCATGTTGCGACAATGGCGCAAGCAGTCCCCGCGGGACGATGCCGACCGCGGGCCTGCCGCGGCTGGCGCCGCGCGTCGGACACTCTTGAGGCTACCAACGGACCCGGCGCGCTGACCGATGGTCCCTGCGGCGCAGCTTGTCCTTCCGGTGGGGGCGTTTGCGTCCGGAGGCAGCGGGATAGCGCCGTCGCGCCCGCCGGGCGGACCTAAGCGCTGCAGGCACGTCTTGCCGACGATCCCGGCAGGAAGCCGCAGCGGGCATATCCAGCCCAGCGTCCGTCCTGTAGCGGTGCTGCCGTGCCGAAGGCCTGCCTGTGCCACCCGAAGGGCCTGAGACCTGCGCCGTTTTGCCGCCGTCCACCGCACCGCGCGGCACATGCGATGCCGAAGACCATGGCGCTGGAGCGGGATGACTGCCGAGGTCCACCCGATAGCGCAACTGGGCGATGGCCGGGTCGGCTGCTCGCCTTGCCCTGCTACGTCCAGCCGGAACCGGCCTGGCAACGTCGGCCGCGGCACCTCATCGGTCCTGTCTGGCCGATTCCGGCGCTGCTGCCCAGAGATCGGGCAGACGGACTGCCGTGCCAGTCAGCCAGGGCATGCCCGGACGATGACGGATGCCATCCGATGATCCGCCAGTGCCGCCCCACCCTGCCAAGTGATGACATGGCACGTTGCCGACCGTTCTTCCGCGCCGGCAAGATGGCTGGCTCGATACACCGGTGAAGACAATGACTGCAGGCCTGCGCAGGTTGCGCTCCCGGCCCTCGTCGGCATCCGCCACAAGGCAGGTTCTCGCATGAGCATTTGAGATGAATCTCTCAATAAAAGAGAGAAACTTAGCCGCATCTTGTACGATTCAACATTGCTCTCAAGAAAATCTTCCCAGGACACTGCAGCTTCATCATTGCTGCACCGGGCTGTTTCCTGTCGTCGCGGTGGGCTTCATGGCCGAAAGCTGCGTCAAGAGGCGATGGAGCTGCCTGTCGACTCGCCTAGCCACCCTGGCTACGCTGGTAGGACAGGTCTGGAGAACGGTCATGCGCAGTGGCATCTGGGGCGTCTGCCTCACCACGACTCTCTTGGGAGTAGCCACGCTCCTGACCGCCTGTGACAGCGGGGAACAGCAATCTTCGTCCGCTCCGCCATCGACACCTCCGGGCGTAGTCGTCGAGCCGGTTGCGCAGATACCGGTGACGGAACAGGCGAGTTTCACCGGAAGGATCCAGGCGGTCTCCGAGGTCGATCTCCTGCCCCGGATCGAAGGCTTTCTTGAGAAGAGAGTGTTCACCGAAGGTGCCCAGGTCGCCGAGGGAGATGTCCTGTTCACGATCCAGCGGACCAACTACGAGGCCGCAGTCAAGTCGGCGCAGGGCAACCTCATGCGCGCCCAAGCCAATGCCAAGCTCGCCGACCTGGAGGTGCAGCGCCAGACCATCCTGGTGCGCAACCGCGATGCCGCCCAGGCCCGCCTGGATACAGCGGTCGCGCAGAAGGGGGACGCGGACGGCGCCGTCCTTCAGGCAGAGGCGGCGCTCACCCAGGCGCAGCTAAATCTGAGCTACACCACCATCACTGCCCCGATCAGCGGGCGGATCGGCGAGGCCGCGGTGGATCAGGGTACGCTGATCACACCCAGCACCGGCACGCTGGCCACGATCGTGAGCACGGATCCGATGTACGCGATCTTCCCGGTCTCGGCGAGCCGGCTCCTCAAGATCCGCAAGCAGGCGCAGGAAGACCGGATCGATGTCGCGGCCCTGGTCGCGAGCCTGACCTTGGGCGAAGGCAGTACCTATCAGCACGACGGCAAGATCGACTTCGTCAATGTGACGGCGAACGAGGGCAGCGACACCGTGCTCGTGCGCGCGGTGTTTCCCAATCCCGAAGGCTATCTGGTGAACGACCAGGTGGCCCTGGTCACCGTGCGTGCCGGCGAACCGCAGCAGGCGCTGGGGGTGGCCCAGGCGGCGGTGCTCGCCGATCAGCAGGGGCCGTACGTGCTGGTGGTGGACAAGGACGACGTGGTGGCGGTGCGGCGCGTCCAGCTGGGCGCCTCGATCGGCACCAACGTGGTGGTCACCTCCGGGCTCACCGAAGGCGAGCGCGTGATCGTGGACGGCGTGCAGAAAGTCCGCCTCGGGCAGAAGGTGACGCCGACCCAATCCGCGGTTCCCCGCACGAGCGTGAGCGGGGGGACCGCCCAATGATCTCGGATGTCTTCATCAGGCGGCCGAGGCTGGCCCTGGT
>JAEZHZ010000023.1 GCA_023436745.1 Pseudomonadota bacterium
CTCGACCAGCTGATGCCGGAGGCCGATTTCGTCTCGATCGGCTCGAACGACCTCGTGCAGTTCCTCACGGCGTCGGACCGCTCCAATCCGCGCGTCGCCAAGAGCTACGACCCGATCGGGATGCCGCGGCTGCGGGCCATCCGCATGGTGGTCGATGCGGCGCAGCGCTACAACATCCCGGTCACCATGTGCGGCGAGCTCGCCGGCAAGCCGCTCGAGGCGCTGGCGCTGATGGCGATCGGCATGAACCGGCTGTCCATGGGCCCGGCCTCGATCGGGCCGATCAAGGAACTGGTGCTCAACCTCGATCTGAGGCCGATCCGCATGTCGGTGGGGGCGGCGCTGAGCGACGGCGCCAACGGGGTGACGATCCGTGAGCTGCTGCAGGACTGGGTGGACCGTCAGAACCTGCCGATGGGCTGACCGCGCGCGCCGCCGAGGCGCCTCGGGCGCTATCGTGACTGCAGGATCGGCTTGATGTTGCGCACCGGCCGCTCTACACGCACGGTGGCATTCCCGGCCCCTTGGGGCCGATCCGGGGGTGCCTCACTTGCACCCGGCCGCCGCGACCCCATTTTCGAGATGGGTCCCGGCTCTCGCCGGGATGTCATCGCCGCCGTGACCAAACCCGTGTGAACCCAGCATGCCCTCACTCCCCCAGGACAAGCTCGACGCCCTCGAGATGCGCTTCCAGTATATCGAGGCGGCGCTGTCGGGCGGGGCAAACCCCGACGAGTTCGCCAGGCTCAGCAAGGAGCATTCCGAACTCAGCGAGATCGTCGCCGAGATCGGCGCCTACAAGAAGGCGCTGAAGGAAAGGGCGGACGCCGAGGAACTGCTCAACGGCGGCGACAAGGACATGGCGGAGATGGCCCGCGCCGAGATCGAGGAACTCGACGACGAGATCGAGCGGCTGACCCAGTCTATCCGCATCATGCTGCTGCCCAAGGACGAGGCCGACGAAAAGTCCGTCATCCTCGAAATCCGCGGCGGCACCGGCGGCGACGAGGCGGCGCTGTTCGCGGGCGACCTGTTCCGCATGTATGAGCGCTATGCCTCGATCAAGGGCTGGAAGGTCACCGTGATGGAGGAGAGCCCCGGCGAAGCCGGCGGCTTCAAGGAAATCATCGCCAATGTCACCGGCAAGGGCGTCTATGCCCGCATGAAATTCGAATCCGGCGTCCACCGGGTGCAGCGCGTGCCGGCGACCGAGGCTTCGGGGCGCATCCACACCTCGGCGGCAACCGTCGCCGTGCTGCCCGAGGTCGAGGACATCGACATCGACATCCGCCCCGAGGACATCCGGATCGACACCATGGGCGCCTCCGGCTCCGGCGGGCAGCACGTCAACACCACCGACTCGGCGGTGCGCGTTACCCACATTCCCACCGGCATCGTGGTGACCTCGGCGATGAAGTCGCAGCACCAGAACCGTGCGCAGGCCATGATCGTGCTGCGCTCGCGCCTTTACGAGATGCAGCGCGAAGAACGCGATTCCGCCCGCTCGGCAGAACGCAAAGGGCAGGTGGGCTCGGGCGACCGTTCCGAGCGCATCCGCACCTACAATTTTCCGCAGGGCCGCGTCACCGACCATCGCATCAACCTGACCCTCTACAAGCTCGACAAGGTGCTCGCGGGCGAGGCGCTCGACGAACTGATCGAGGCCCTGATCACCACCGCGCAGGCCGAGCAGCTTGCCGCCATGGAATCGGTGAACTGACCGGCGAGCCCGCCACCCTCGGCGCCCTCTGGCGACGCTGGCGCGATGTTCTGGCGGACGCGGGCTCGCCCTCGGCCGTCATCGACGCCAAGCGGCTGACCGCGCATGCCCTTTGCCTCAGCGACCTCGAACTCGCCGTGCGCGAGAGCGAGCCGGTTGACGCGGCCGGGGCGGGGCGGGTCGAGGCGGTGATGCGCCGGCGGCTCACCGGTCAATCGGTTGCCCGCATCATCGGGGAACGCGAGTTCTACGGCCTCGCCTTCACGCTCAACGCCGCGACCCTCGAGCCGCGCCCGGATACGGAGCTATTGGTCGACATGGCGATCGCGGCGCTGCCGACGGACGGGCGGATGCTGGACCTCGGCACCGGCACCGGCTGCATTCCCATCGCGGTGCTCGCCAACCGGCCGGACGCGACGGCGGTTGCAGTCGATCTCAGCGCCGAGGCGCTGGCGGCGGCGCGAATCAACGCTGGGCGGCACGGGGTCGCCGGGCGGCTGGCGCTGATCGAGGGCAACTGGCTGGAGCCACTCGAGGGCGAGGCGGGGTTTCACCTCATCGTGTCCAACCCGCCCTATATTGCGTCCTCAGTCATTCCCGGACTGTCGGCGGAAGTCCGCGAGTTCGATCCGGCGCTGGCGCTGGATGGCGGCCCGGACGGGCTTGCTCCCTATCGCATCATCGCCGCGCAGGCGCCGCGTCACCTTGTTTCCCCGGGCAGGCTGCTGCTCGAGATCGGCTATGACCAGGGCGAGGCGGTCACGGCAATTCTGGCGGGGGCGGGCTGGCAGCAGATCGCAGTTCACAAAGATCTCGCGGGACTTGATCGCGTGGTATCGGCGCACCATCTGTGAACGACGCCGCGCGGCGCCGCACTTTGTGCTTTGAAATTCCGCGCAAACCGGATAGTTTATTCGTGCTGTCAACGGCGCATCATGGGCGCCACGGTGTACAGCCACCCGAAACATTCCTGTAGCTGCAAGGGCAGCGCGGCCTCCGACGAGATCGGGAGCGACGCGGAAGTGGTTCGGAACGCGTGGCAGAAAAGCCGTCAGACGGTTCAGGTCTTCATGAAGCCGGTAGGCCTCGCCCGATGCCCCTGCGCTCGTTCGAGGTGATTGGCGGGACCCGCGGGGACCCGGTCCGCCACCACATTATACCTGTTCGAAATCAACAGAACGACCAGATGAGACCCAACAACCAGAACAAGAACCGGCAGCGGAGCCGCAACGGCGGGCGCAAGCACGTCAACCCTCTGTCCCGGAACTACGAGAGCAATGGCCCGGATGTGAAGGTGCGCGGCAACGCGGCCCACATTGCCGAGAAGTATCTGCAGCTGGCGCGCGACGCGCAGTCCAGCGGGGACTCGGTCATGGCGGAGAACTACCTGCAGCATGCGGAACACTATTTCCGCATCGTGGCCTCGGCCCAGCAGCAGATGAACCCGCGTCCGGATGGCCAGCCGCAGCAGGAGGAGGATTTCGACGACGATCTCGAGATCAACTCCCGCTTCGCCTCGCCGCAGCAGCATCAGCCGCCCGCCCAGCAGCCGCAGCAGGAAGAAGCCGAAGGCGAAACCGCCGAGGCACCCGCTGCAGCCCCCCAGGGCGAGGAGGCCGAGCCGCAGCAGGCCGAAGCCGGTCAGTCGGCCGAGGGCCGCAAGCCCCGCGAGCGGCGCCCCCGCCGCCGCCGCACCCAGGGTGGTGGCGATGGCAATGGCGGCGACCTGTCGGGCGCCCCGCAGCCGGAGGTGCCGGAACTCCCGGCGTTCCTCACCGGTGGCGCGACCAACGCCGCCGAGTAGGGCAGGCGATGTATTTTCGGAAGAGGCCGGGCCCAGCGCCCGGCCTTTTTCATTGCCGCTGCGGTGCCGGGATCAACCGTGACTGGCCAGTGCCCGCTCGCTCTTCCTTGTGCGTTCGGGAAGGGGGCACAATACGCGCCCTGCCTCTTCCCACCGCCGAAACCCTCCCCATATATCCTCGTGGAAGGAGCCGCGCCGCAGAGCGGGCGCTCCAACGAACGACGCTTCCGCCGTGTTGCCGGTGCTTCGGGCCGACCCACGGGCGAGACAAGGAGAGTTGCATGAATATCGAGAAGTACACCGAGCGCGCGCGCGGCTTCATCCAGAGCGCGCAGACTCTTGCGCTTGGCCAGGGCCACCAGCAGTTCGCGCCTGTCCACCTGCTCAAGGTCCTGCTCGACGACGACCAGGGCATGGCCAACGGCCTGATCGAGCGCGCCGGGGGCGACCCCAAGGCAGCGCGGGCCGGGGTGGAGGCCGCCCTCAACAAGATTCCACGTGTGTCGGGCGATGCCGGCCAGCTCTATCTGAGCCGCGAACTGGCACGCGTGTTCGAGACAGCCGAGTCGGCCGCCCAGAAGGCCGGTGACTCGTTCGTCACGGTCGAACGGCTCCTGCTCGCCCTGACGGTCGAGAAGGACACCGATGCGGGCAAGGTGCTGGCGGCTGCCGGCGTGACCCCGCAGGGCCTGAACCAGGCCATTGAGGCGATCCGCAAGGGCCGCACCGCTGATTCCGCCTCGGCGGAGAACGCCTATGACGCGCTCAAGAAGTATGCTCGGGACCTCACCGCGGATGCGCGCGAAGGCAAGCTCGACCCGGTGATCGGCCGGGACGAAGAGATCCGCCGCACCATCCAGGTCCTCAGCCGCCGCACCAAGAACAACCCGGTCCTGATCGGTGAGCCCGGCGTCGGCAAGACCGCCATCGCCGAGGGCCTCGCCATCCGCATCGTCAATGGCGACGTGCCGGAATCACTGAAGAACAAGTCGCTGCTCGCCCTCGACATGGGCGCGCTGATCGCCGGCGCGAAGTATCGCGGCGAGTTCGAGGAGCGCCTCAAGGGCGTGCTCAGCGAAGTGACGGCCGCCGAGGGACAGATCATCCTGTTCATCGACGAGATGCACACCCTGGTCGGGGCGGGCAAGGCGGATGGGGCGATGGACGCCTCCAACCTGCTGAAGCCGGCGCTCGCCCGCGGCGAGCTGCACTGCGTCGGCGCCACCACGCTCGACGAGTACCGTAAGCATGTCGAGAAGGACCCCGCCCTTGCCCGCCGGTTCCAGCCGGTGTTCGTGGACGAGCCGACGGTGGAAGACACCATCTCGATCCTGCGCGGTCTCAAGGAGAAGTACGAGCTGCACCACGGCATCCGTATCTCGGATTCGGCCCTGGTGAGCGCGGCGACGCTCTCCAACCGCTACATCACAGACCGCTTCCTGCCCGACAAGGCCATCGACCTCATGGACGAGGCCGCGGCGCGCCTGCGCATGGCCGTCGACTCCAAGCCGGAGGCGTTGGACGAACTCGATCGGCGCATCATGCAGCTCAAGATCGAGCGCGAGGCGCTGAAGAAGGAGGAGGACGAGGGCTCGCGCATCCGCCTCGAGCGGCTCGAGCACGAATTGTCCGGCCTCGAGGAGCAGGCCCAGACCCTGTCGGCCAAGTGGCTGGCGGAAAAGGAGCGCCTGCAGGGTTCGACCAAGCTCAAGGAAGAGCTCGACGCTGCCCGGTCGCAGCTCGAGATCGCCCAGCGCCAGGGTGACCTGGCGCGGGCAGGCGAGCTCGCCTATGGCGTCATTCCCGATCTCGAAAAGCGCCTCAGGGCCGCCGACGACACGGATGGCGATGGCCGCCCGGACGCCGTGATGGCCAAGGAGACGGTCGAGCCGAGCGACATCGCCCAGGTGGTGTCGCGCTGGACCGGTATTCCCGTCGACCGCATGCTCGAGGGCGAGAAAGAAAAGCTGCTCCACATGGAGGACTCCATCGGCGCCCGCGTCATCGGCCAGTCCGAGGCCGTGGCCGCAGTGGCAAAGGCGGTGCGCCGTTCGCGGGCGGGTCTGCAGGATCCGAACCGTCCGATCGGCTCGTTCATGTTCCTCGGCCCGACCGGCGTCGGCAAGACGGAGCTCACCAAGGCGCTGGCCCAGTTCCTGTTCGACGACGAGACCGCGATGGTCCGGCTCGACATGAGCGAGTTCATGGAGAAGCACTCGGTCGCCCGGCTGATCGGCGCCCCTCCGGGCTATGTCGGCTATGACGAAGGCGGCGTGCTCACCGAAGCCGTCCGCCGCCGTCCCTACCAGGTGATCCTGTTCGACGAGATCGAGAAGGCACATCCGGACGTGTTCAACGTCCTGCTGCAGGTGCTCGACGACGGGCGTCTCACCGACGGGCAGGGGCGGACGGTCGACTTCCGCAACACGGTCATCATCCTCACCTCCAACCTCGGCTCCTACTACATCCAGGAGCTCAAGGACGGCGAGCCGATCGAGCTCGCGCGCGGCAAGGTGATGGACGAGGTGAAGGCGGCGTTCCGGCCGGAGTTCCTGAACCGGATCGACGAAATCCTGCTGTTCCACCGGCTCGGCCGCGAACACATGGGAGCGATCGTCGACATCCAGTTCGACCGGCTGCGCAAGCTCCTGGTCGACCGCGACATCACGCTCGACCTGACGAGCCGCGGGCGGGAGTGGCTGGCCAACGAAGGCTATGACCCGGCCTATGGCGCACGGCCG
>JAEZHZ010000042.1 GCA_023436745.1 Pseudomonadota bacterium
TTTTGGGCCTTGCGATGCCATGTTGGGCCTTGAGATTCGTATGGCAGATCAAGCACAAAAATCGCAGGCCCAAAACCTTGGCGGCATCGCCGCCCGCGCGATGCAGGCCGTCCGGGGCCCCGCCTCCTTCGCCTATCTGGATGCGCTGAACCCTGAGCAGCGGCTCGCGGTCGAAACGCTGGACGGACCGGTGCTGGTGCTGGCGGGCGCGGGCACCGGCAAGACCCGGGTGCTGACGACCCGCATCGCCCATATCCTCAACCTCGGCAAAGCCCATCCCTCGCAGATCCTTGCGGTGACCTTCACCAACAAGGCTGCGCGCGAGATGAAGGAGCGCATCGGCAAGCTCGTGGGCTCCACCGTCGAGGGCATGCCGTGGCTGGGCACGTTCCACTCGATAGGCGCGCGCATCCTGCGCCGCCACGCCGAGCTCGCCGACCTGAAATCCGACTTCACGATCCTTGATACCGACGACCAGATCCGGCTGATCAAGCAGTTGCTCGACGCCGAGAACATCGACGAGAAGCGCTGGCCGGCCCGGCAGTTCGCCAACATGCTGGACACGTGGAAAAACCGGGGCCTGCTGCCCAGGGATGTGTTGGCAGCCGAGGGCAGCAGCTTCGCCAATGGCAAGGGCACCCGGCTATACGCCGACTACCAGCAGCGGCTGAAGGTGCTGAACGCCGCCGATTTCGGCGACCTGCTGCTTGAGAACATCAGGATCTTCCGCGAGTACCCGGACGTCCTCGCGGACTACCATCGCCGCTTCAAGTATATGCTGGTGGACGAATACCAGGACAGCAACGTCGCCCAATACCTGTGGCTGCGGCTGCTGGCGCAGGGCAAGCCGGCGAGCGAGGCCAACATCTGCGTCGTGGGCGACGATGACCAGTCGATCTATGGCTGGCGCGGCGCCGAGGTCGACAACATCCTGCGCTTCGAGAAGGATTTCCCCGGCGCAAAGGTGATCAAGCTCGAGCGCAACTATCGCTCGACCTCGAACATCCTCAAGGCTGCCTCGACCCTGATCGCCCACAATGAGAGCCGCCTCGGCAAGACCCTGCAGACGGATGTCGGCGAGGCAGGCGAGAAGCTTACCGTCACCTCGGTATGGGACAGCGAGGAAGAAGCCCGCCAGATCGGTGAGGAGATCGAGCAATACCAGCGCCAGGGTGAAGCACTGAACTCGATGGCGATCCTGGTGCGGGCATCGCACCAGATGCGCGAACTGGAAGAGCGGTTCATCACCCTTGGGCTCAACTATCGCGTCATCGGCGGTCCGCGCTTCTATGAGCGCAAGGAGATCCGTGACGCCATTGCCTACCTGCGCGTGGTCGCCAATCCGGCCGACAGCCTCAGCTTCGAGCGCATCGTCAACGTGCCCAAGCGCGGTCTCGGCGACAGCACCGTGCAGATGCTGCACAACGCTGCGCGCGCGGCGAACACCAGCCTGGTCTCCGCGACCCGCATGCTGCTCGAGACCGAAGAGCTCAAGCCCAAGCAGCGCACCACACTGCGCGAACTGCTGGCGCAGTTCGATGACTGGTCGGCGCGGCTCCAGGGCCTGCCCCACTATGAACTCGCCGAACAACTGCTGGATGAAAGCGGCTACACGGCGATGTGGCAGGCGGACAAATCCCCGGATTCTCCCGGCCGGCTGGAGAACCTCAAGGAACTCGTGCGCTCGATGGAGGAGTTCGAGACCCTTGGCGGCTTTCTCGAACACATTTCGCTGGTGATGGATCGCGACACGGTTGAGGCCGAGGACGCCGTTACCATCATGACCCTGCACTCCGCCAAGGGACTGGAGTACGACACGGTTTTCCTTCCCGGCTGGGAGGAAGGCCTGTTTCCATCCCAGCGTACCATGGATGAACTGGGTCGCGCGGGCCTCGAGGAGGAGCGGCGGCTCGCCTATGTCGGCATCACCCGCGGCAAGCGGCGGGTGCGGGTCTCCATGGCCCAGAACCGGCGCATCCATGGGCTGTGGCAATCCGCCCTGCCCTCGCGCTTCGTCGATGAATTGCCCGCGGATGTGGTCGAGGTGAAGGACACGGGCTCCGGATACGGCGGCTATACCTATGGCGGCGGCGCCGCGGGGCGCTTCAATCAGGCCGACCCCTTCGAGAGCGTCTACAACACGCCGGGCTGGCAGCGGGCCAAGGCACAGCAGGCGAGCCGCAAAGGCGGCGGTCCGCTCACGATTGACGGCGAGCTGGTAGCCCGTTCCGTCGACATCGGCAGCGACCGCTCATCCTACGAAGCCGGGCAGCGGGTGTTTCACCTGAAGTTCGGATACGGCGAGATCAGCGCGATCGAGGGCAACAAGCTGACCATCGACTTCGACAAGGCGGGGCGCAAGAAGGTCCTCGAGAGCTTCGTCAGCAAGGCGTGAGCAGGCGGCGCGACGCCACCCGCTCCGCGGCGCCGGCCTTACAATAGCCCGAAGCGCAGCTACCCTTCCCCTGCACACACAGGGAAGCCGTCCATGATCATCTCGACAACCCCCACGCTCGAAGGCCGGCCGGTCCGCGAGTATCTGGGCCTCGTCACCGGCGAAGTGATCGTCGGCGCCAACATCTTCAAGGACCTGTTCGCCGGCATACGCGACATCGTCGGTGGACGCGCCGGCGCCTATGAGGGCACCCTGCGCGACGCGCGGCGCCAAGCCTACAATGAACTGGAGAACGAGGCACAGCGTATCGGAGCCGATGCCGTCGTCGGGGTCGATCTCGACTACGAGGTGGTCGGCGAGCAGGGATCCATGCTGATGGTCTCGGTCACGGGAACGGCCGTCCGGCTGTAGTCGGCCAGCCTAGAGGCCGATGCCGCCGAGCGGTTCCGTCTCGAACTGCTCGGAGAAGCCGGCGATCAGCGGCATCGCCTTGTTGATGGTCTGCCGCACCGCGGGGATTTCGAGCGAAGCAGCGTGCTGTTCCTTGCTGTCCCACACTTCGGTGATCCAGATGCCGTCGTCGCTGGCCGGATCACGGGCGATCACGTAGCTGCGGCATCCGGGCATGGCCGTGCTGCCGTCGAGCATGATGGCCAGCAACTCTTCTCGCTTGCCAGGCGCAGCAAGCATGCGTCCGATCAGTCCATACATCCGGTTCTTCCTCACTGGGGGAGCGCCGAGATTGACCTCGGAAGGCGATTGGCGCAACTAGGCGCCAACTCAAGGAAGTGCCCATGCCCGTAGACCAGGTTTCCGTACCCCTCACCAAGGATCAGGCCTATGCGCTGGTCGACGCCGTCATGGAGCGGGACGACCTGGCCCTCACCGCTTCGGCCCATGAGGACGAGTCGACCGGCGAATGGGTGTTCGAGGCGACCTGCGACAGCCCGCCGGACCTCGACGCATTCCGCGCTCTTGCGAGCCAGACTCTTGGCGCGGACCTGGAGTTCGCCGTCGAGCCGATCGATCCCGAGGTGAACTGGGTCGCCCGTTCGCTGGAAGGGCTGGCTCCGGTCGCCGCGGGTGGATTCTACGTCTACGGCAGCCATCACGAGGGCCCCGTGCCCCGCGGCCTGACGCCGATGCGCATCGATGCGGCACTGGCCTTCGGCACCGGCCACCACGAAACGACCACCGGATGCCTCGAAGCCATCGACATGGTGCTGAAGCGCCGTCGCCCACGGGCGATGCTGGACGTAGGCACCGGCACCGGCGTGCTGGCGATCGCGCTCGCCAAGCGCACGCGCACCGCGGTCCTTGCCACCGACATCGACCCGGTGGCCGTGCGGACCGCTGCCGAGAATGCAGAGTTCAACGGTGTCGGGAAGCTGGTCTATGCCATCGAGGCTACCGGGCTCAGCCACCAGACCATCACCCGCAATGCGCCCTACGACCTGATCGTCGCCAACATCCTCGCCGGCCCGCTGGTGGCACTCGCACCGGCCATGGCGAGGATCACGGAACGGGGCACGAACGTGATCCTGTCGGGCATTCTCGAACACCAAGCGCGTGGCGTGATCAATGCCTACGGACGGCAGGGCATGGTGCTGCTGCAGAAGCTGCAGCGCAAGGACTGGTCTACGCTCATCCTCGAGCAACGCTGAGCCACAAAAAACGAAATCCCCGAACGGACGTTCGGGGATCGCAAGATCATCGGCACTGATGGTGCGGTGCTACGGGCGCTTGGTGAACGCGCCCAGCAACTGATGCTGCATGCGGCTGGCGACCTGACGGCTCGACTCGCGGCCGCGGGCGTCGATGACGGCTCCCAGCGCATGGCGGAAATTGTTCTTGCTCTCGGGCATCCTGGTCTCCATTCGCGGACGGGCGGCTCGCTGCCCATCACACAATCTGCTCTTACGCGGAACCGGCCGGCGCAGTAAGCGGGCTGGAGGCAACGCTGCCTTGCACAGCCCGCAAGACGCCCTAGCGCTTCAGAAATTCGCGGGTCGCTGCGCCGAGATCGCGTTCGTAGCGCTCAAGGATCAGTCGGGCCTGCCTCTCGCGCCCGGCAATCACGGCATCGACCGCGCGGCGAAAGAAATTCTTGTCCTGGCTCATCTTCGTTCTCCTTTGCGTATCACTCATGTAGGAAGCGAAGGGTGTTGGAACAGGCACAAAGCCGAAGGCCAGCCATGCCCGCAGCGCACCTCGCCAGGATCCCTGCCATGACCGAGACAACCTTCCCCCCGACGCAGTTCCAGAGCTTCGAGGAGCGCTCCGACCCGACCACGGTCAAGCCGCGGCTCGCCGCGCTTCGCACCGCCATGGCAGAGGCCGGAGTCGACGCCTTCCTGATCCCCCGTGCGGACGCGCACCGCGGAGAGTCGGTGCCGCCCGGCGAGGCGCGGCTGGCCTACATCACCGGCTTCACCGGATCGGCAGGCGTGGCCGTTGTGGGGCCGCGCAGGGCGGGCCTGTTCGTCGACAGCCGCTACACGCTTCAGGCGCCGGCACAGACCGATACCAGGCTGGTGACAGTCCACGAATGGCTCCAGGGGGGATACTCCCCCGAGATCACCCGCTACGTCCCGAAGGGCGGCAAGCTCGCCTACGATCCCTGGCTACATACGCCAGGGGAGGTGCGGGACCTGACGGCAAAGCTCGATGGGCACGCAACGCTGGTGCCGCACGCCAATCTGGTGGACGCAATCTGGGCCGACCGGCCGGGACCACCGGTGTCGCAGGTGGAATTCCTCGGGCACAACCGCTCGGGGCGGGAAAGCACGGACAAGATCGCCGAGATCCAGACAGCTCTCGCGGCGGACAAGGCAGACGCGGCGGTGCTGACCCTGCCCGAGTCGATCTGCTGGCTCTTCAACATGCGCGGGCACGACGTACCCAACACGCCTTTCGTGCTGGGCTTCGCCGTGGTGGCGCGCCGTGGCCGACCGGTCCTCTATCTCGAGGCCGCCAAGATCACGCCGGAGATCCGGGCCGCGCTTGAAGGCATTGCCACTGTTGCCAAGTCCACCGCTCTGCTGCCGGCGCTTGCCCGGCTGGGCAAGGCGGGCAAGGCCGTGCTGCTCGACCCGGCCACCGCTCCCGAGGCGATTGCCGCGTCCCTGCGCGACGCCGGGGCTACGCTCGTCGAAAAGCGGGATCCAGTGCTGCTGCCAAAGTCGCGCAAGAACGAGGCTGAACTCGCCGGCATGCGCGAAGCCCACAAGCTCGATGGAGTGGCGCTGGCCAAGTTCCTCGCCTGGTTCGACAGCGAGGCGCCGCGTGGCCAACTGACCGAGATCGGCATAGTCACGGCGCTTGAAGCCTTTCGTCGGGAGGAGGAAACCTGCGTCGACGCAAGCTTCGACACCATCTCGGGAGCCGGGCCCAACGGCGCCATCGTCCACTATCGCGTAAGCACCAAGACCGACCGCGGGCTCGCGCCCGGCGAACTGATGCTGGTCGACAGCGGCGCACAATATCTATCCGGAACCACCGACATTACCCGCACGCTGTTTACCGGCTCCGCCACGCCCGAGCAGCGCGACCGCTACACGCGGGTGTTGAAGGGGATGATCGCGATCTCCACCGCCCGCTTTCCCAAGGGAACGAGCGGGGCGCAACTGGACGTGCTCGCCCGCCAGTTCCTTTGGACAGACGGCATTACCTACAATCACGGCACCGGACATGGCGTGGGCGCCTATCTCGGTGTCCACGAAGGTCCGGTCGGCATCTCTTCGCGCTACACCCTCCCGCTCGAGGCCGGAAACGTGCTCTCGAACGAACCGGGCTACTACAAGGCCGGCGAGTATGGCATTCGCATCGAGAACCTGATCGTCGTACGGGACGCCGAAGCCTTCCCGGGCTATCTCGAGTTCGAAACGCTGACCCTCGCGCCAATCGACACGCGCCTGATCGAACCCTCCCTGCTTACCGAAGCCGAGCGGCAATGGCTGAACGACTTCCACGCCAGGGTGTGGAAGGAGATCGGTCCGCAGGTGAAGGGCCCGGTCAAGGACTGGCTGAAGGGAGCTACGGCCACGATCTAGCGGACTGGAGCCCTACCCTACTGCTCTGCTTCTCCTGCCGCGTCGGCAAAGATCTCGCTGAGGCGGTATTCGCGGCCCGGAGTAACCGATGCCATGTCATCGATTCGCCAGCCGCCGTCCTCGAATACCAGGTCGTATACCAGCTGACGCGGCTCGCCGAAATTGGTGAAGGAAACGCCCGCCGTTGCCAGATTTCCATCTTCGGCGACAGCATCGATACTGAAATCCGCGACGTCGAAATCCTGGCCATCGATATAGGGATCGAAGCTCAGTGCACCCAGTTCGCCATCCGGCGTGATCTCGGCATCGCGATCATAGAGGGCCTGTAGCGCGGCTGAGCGGAACGGCGTCTCGTCCTCGTAGAACTCGCCCGTGAAGTAGGGCTCATAGAAGGCATCGAGCAGCGCCTCGGGCGTATCGTAGCTTTGTGCCGACGCCGGCACGACGAGGGCAACAAGGGCAACGGCGAGAGCGAAGTGGCGCATGATCACGGTCCTATGGAGCCAAGGGTCGACGGGGCAGCAGCACGCGGCGCAGCGACACTCCCGCCCCGAATGGCGGCAGAATGATGTCGTAGAACGCCCTCACGATCGCCCGATGCGCACGAACCACTCGTCCTCGGTAATGACTTCCACACCCAGCTCTTCCGCCCTCTTGAGCTTGGAACCGGCCCCGGGGCCGGCCACCAGGATGTCCGTCTGGGACGAGACGGAACCTGCGACCTTCGCCCCCAGCCGCTCGGCCATGGCCTTGGCCTCGGAACGCGTCATCTTCTCGAGCGATCCGGTGAACACCACCGTTTTGCCGGCAACCTGACTGTCGGCCGAGATGGTGACGACATAGGGCTTCGGCTTCACATACTGCAGCAGGTCGTTCAGCGCCTCGACATTGCGCTCGTTGCCGAAGAAGTCGCGCACCGACGACCAGACCGTATCCCCAATGCCGTTGATCGACGGGAACACGGCATGCATGTCGCCTTCGGTGCGAGCTGCCTCAACTGCCTTGTCGCGGAACGCCTCGATGGTCGCGAACGTGCGCGCCAGGAGCGCAGCCGTGGTTTCGCCGACATGTCGGATCCCAAGGGCGAAGATGAAGCGGTCGAGCTCCGGCTCGCGGCGGGAGTCGATGGCGTCGAACAGCTTGTCGAGACCTTCATAGGTGCGCTCCTCGGCGCTCAGCACCTTCTTGCGAACCTTGCCAGTCAGCCGCTCGCGCTCCGCCGCCTGGGCTTCGCGGCGCGCGAACAATGCCTGCCTCACCTCGGCAGCCCGCTCGCGCAGGCGGAACAGGTCGGCTTGGGTCTTGAGCAGGCCTGCCGAGAAAAAGGTCTCGACGTTCTCGGTGCCCATGCCTTCGATGTCCATGGCGTTGCGCGCCACGAAGTGCTTCAGGTTCTCGATGGCCTGAGCCGGGCAGATGGACTCCCCCGTGCAGCGCCGCCGCGCATCTTCCTTGCCGGTCTTCTCGTTGAGCTCGCGCACAGCCGGGGACCCGCACACCGGGCACGTTTCGGGAAAATGGTACGGCTGGGCCTCTGGCGGGCGCTTGTCCAGCAGCACCTTCACGACCTGCGGAATGACGTCGCCAGCGCGCTGGATCACCACGGTGTCGCCGATGCGGATATCCGCGCCATCGCGGATCGGCTGGCCGAAACTGTCGCGGCCGGCGATGTAATCCTCGTTGTGGAGGGTGACGTTGACCACGGTAACTCCGCCAACGGTTACCGGATCAAGCCTGCCGACAGGCGCCAGCGTACCCGTGCGTCCTACCTGGATGTCTATCTGGCGGAGCACCGTCGTCGCCTGTTCGGCCGGGAACTTGTGGGCGATGGCCCAGCGCGGCTCGCCGGTCACGAAACCCCAGCGGCGCTGGAGCTCCAGCTGGTCGACCTTGTAGACGACCCCGTCGATGTCATAGCCAAGGCTCGCGCGCTGCGCCTCGATCTCGCGATATTGAGCGATCAGTTCATCCACCGATTGCGCCCGCGTCATCAGCGGATTGACCTTGAAGCCCCACTCGGCGAAGCGCTGCACCGCCTCGTACTGCGTCGGCGCCGGATCCTCGGTGGTGTAGCCCCACGCATAGGCAAAGAAACGCAAATTGCGGCTGGCGGTGATTGCCGGGTCCTTCTGGCGCAGCGAGCCCGCCGCCGTGTTGCGCGGATTGACGTAGTCCTGACCACCTGCGGCAGCGGAGCGTTCCTTCAGGGCCTGGAACTCGGCATAGGTCATGTAGACCTCGCCGCGAATCTCGATCACGTCCGGCCAGCCACTGCCGGCGAGCTTTTCAGGAATATCCTTGATGGTGCGGAGATTGGCGGTGATGTCCTCGCCGACCGCCCCATCGCCGCGGGTCGCGCCCTGGACGAACACGCCATTCTCGTAGCGAAGCGAGGCCGACAGGCCGTCGATCTTGGGTTCGGCTGTAAAGGCCAGCTCCAGACCCTCGTCGCGCCCGAAGAAGCGTCGGCCGCGCTCGATGAAGTCCACCACATCCTGATCGGTATAGGCCTTGGCAAGGCTCAGCATCGGCACCTGGTGCCGTACCTTGGCAAAACCCTCCGCGGGTGCAGCACCGACCTTTCCTGTCGGGGTATCCTCGCGCACCAGTTCCGGAAACGCCGTCTCGATCTCGGCATTCCGAAGCCGCAACTGATCATACTCGGCGTCGGTGATCTCCGGGGCATCGTTCTGGTGGTAGGCAATATCCGCTGCGGCGATGGCTTTCGAAAGCCGGTCGAGTTCGGCCCGAGCCTCGTCCTCGTTCAGCTCCTCGACTGGCTTGCTCGAAACGTCAGTCATGCCCCACTCGCGACCTGCCGAAACAATCTTGATGCCATTCCCGCTCGGGCGGGAATCTTCATGCTGAGTAGCACGCACCACTCCAAGAGTGGATTCCCGTCCGTGCGGAATGCAGACAGTGGCTAGCCCACCTCGCTCAGGAGCTTGTTCGCCGCTGCCCGCGCCTCATCGGTGATCGTGGCGCCAGCCAGCATGCGCGCCACCTCCTCCTGCCGGGCCGAAGGTTCGAGAGGCTTCACATGGGTGCGCATGAAAGCGCCCCCTGTCATCTGCTTCTCGATGAGCAGGTGACGACGCGCGCGTGCGGCAACCTGAGGCGCGTGGGTAACGGTCAGCACCTGCACCCTTTCCGCCAGCCGCGCCAGCCGGCGCCCGATCGCGTCGGCGACAGCGCCGCCGACGCCGGTGTCGATCTCATCGAAGATCAGGACCGGTGCCGAGCCGCGATCCGCCAGCACCACCTTGAGCGCCAGAAGGAAGCGGCTCAGTTCGCCGCCCGATGCGACCTTCAGCAGCGGCCCGGCGGCCGTGCCGGGATTGGTCTGCACATGGAAGGCGATCTGGTCGAAGCCGCTGGCGGCGATGCGATCCTCGTCCACCTGATGATCGACGATGAATCGGGCTGCCCCCAGCTTCAGGTCCGGCAGTTCCTTGCCGACGGCCTTGCTCAGCGCCGCAGCGGCACGGGCACGGCCTGCACTTAATGCCTCCGCTGCCTTGCGATAGGCAGCACGCGCGATGATCTCCGCCGCCTCGAGGGCGGCAAGGCGTGTCTCTCCCCCCTGCAAGGTGTCGAGATCAGCTTCATACCTGGCCAGGATTTCCGGCAGCCCGTCGCAGGTAGTCTGATGCTTGCGAGCCATGGCACGGAGTGCGAACAGCCGCTCCTCGACCGCTTCAAGTTCCGCGGGATCGTAGGCCATCTCGCGCTTGAGTTCATCGAGCGCCTCGCCGGTGCCATCGAGCGCCTCGAGCGCCTTGTCGATCGCGTCCACGAGCGGCTGGAACAGGGTCTGGCCGCCATCCACCTTCCGGGTCAGTCGGCGGAGCAGGCTCGCAAGCTCCGGGCCTGGTGCGGTGGGTCCATTGAGGATGCCGTCGATCTCGGTGACGTCGGAAGCCGATCGTTCAAGTTGCTGCAAATGCTGGCGGCGCTCGGCCAGTTCGTCTTCCTCGCCCACCTGCGCCTTGAGCTTGGTCAGTTCCTCCACCGTATGGCGGGCATATTCCTCGGCTGCGAGGGCCTCCTCGACCAGCGCCTTCTGCTCGGCCACCGCCGCTTGTGCATCGACCAGCGACTGCCAAGCCCCCCGCACTGCAGCCGCGCGCCCCTCGAGCTCCCCAAAACTGTCGAGGGCTGCCCGGTGTGTCGCAACGTCCACAAGGGCACGATCATCGTGCTGGCCGTGGATCTCGATGATCTGGCTGCCGATCCGCTGCAGCAGCGCAGCGGATACCGGCTGGTCGTTGATGAAGGCGCGGGTGCGTCCATCGGCAAACTGCACGCGCCTGAGGATCACATCCTCGTCGTCCGGAATGGCGTTGTCGCGCAGATGCGTACGAGCTGGGTGATCGGCGGCTAGCGCCAGAACCGCCACCACCTGGCCACTCTCCTGCCCCTGGCGTACCAGCGAGGCGTCCCCGCGCCCTCCCAGGGCCAGCGCCAGCGCGTCCAGCAGGATGGACTTGCCAGCCCCGGTCTCGCCGGTGAGCACGGTCATGCCCTCGTCCAGGGCAAGATCAAGTTGATCGATGAGAACGATGTTGCGAACCGACAGCGCCAGCAGCATGCGGACCACCCTCAGGCCGGCTTGAGCCGACCGACTCCCTGGTGCGAAAACAGGCTGGGGCGCATCATAGCGCCCCAGAACAAACTAGCAACAAAAGTTTTACGTCACCTAGTTGCGCAGCGACGCCATCCAGCTGCCGCTGTTCACCGACGGCGTAATGTTCTGCTTGGCGAGCAGGTCGAACGCCTGCTTGTACCAGCTGCTGGACGGGTAGTTGTGACCCAGCACGGCGGTGGCCGTGGCCGCCTCGTTGGTAAGGCCCAGCAGCAGATAGGCTTCGGTAAGGCGGTAGAGGGCTTCCTCGATATGGGTCGAGGTCTGCCACTGCTCCACCACTACGCGGAAGCGATTGATGGCGGCGGTGTACTGGCCGTTGCCGAGATAGTAGCGACCGACCGACATCTCCTTGCCCGCGAGATTGTCGTAGGCCACCAGGAGCTTTTCCTTGGCGTCCTTGGCGTACTCGGAGTTCGGGTGACTTGAGATCAGGACGTTGTACGTCTCGATGGCATCGGCCGACAGCTGCTGGTCGCGGGTGATGTCCTTGATCTGGGCGAAGTAGGAAGTGCCCTTCAGCCACATCACATAAGCGACGTCCTTGCCGTTCGGATAGAGCGCCAGGTAGCGATCGGCGGCGAGGATCGCCTCGTTGAACTTGCCGATGCGGTAGTTCGCATAGACCGTCATCAGCTTCGACTTTTCGGTCAGCGGATCGCGCGGGTGCTGGCGCTCCAGCTTCTCGAGGGTCTTCAGAGCGGTCTGGTAGTACTGCCGGTCCATGTCGTCGAGGGCCGACTGGTAGAGCGTGGCGGCCGGGACGATGGGCTCCTCCTTCACCTTCGGCGGGCCAAAGAGGTTCGAGCAACCCGCCAGCGTCAGGGCGACGACAGCAATGGTGATGAAGCGGACGGCCCGGGTTCCAAGGCTGCCGAGATTAACAGTCGTCACGAATTGCCCCGTCCTTGTGTCGTAAACACCGCCCTGCAGCGGGTATTCAGCAAATGAAACAAAACTGTGGCAGGTGATCCTGCCCGGTCAGCGCACCGAACGCAAATAGGAGTTGACGGCCAAGCCCTCGGGCTGATCGTCAAGACTCTCGAAATCGAGCGGCAGGTCCTGCGCCTCGACTATCTCATAGTTGGCTTCGCTGGAAAAGAGACCGGCGAGGACGTGGGCATTGAGCGCGTGCCCACCCTTGTAGGAGCGGAAGCGACCCCAGATCGGCAGGCCGCCGAGAGCCAGGTCACCGATCGCATCCAGCAGCTTGTGGCGGACGAACTCGTCCTCGAAGCGCAGACCGCCGGGGTTGAGGATGCGGTCCTCATGAACGGTGATGGAATTGTCGAGGCTGGAACCGAGGGCGTAGCCAGCCTGCCGCAGGATCTTGGCATCGCGCACGAAGCCGAAGGTGCGGGCACGCGACACGTCCTCGAAATAGCGGCGCGGCGACCAGTCGAAAATCATGCGCTGGCGGCCGATGACCTTGGAGTCGAAGTCGATCTCGAGGTCGAGCGCGCGGCCATTGTAGGGCTCAAGCGCAGCGAATGCGTCGTTGTTGCGGACAGTCACCGCGCGCATGATCTTGAGGAACTTCTTCTGCGCCGGCTGGATTTCGAGCCCGACCTCGAGGATCGCCTCCGCGAACGGGAAGGCGCTGCCATCGAGAATGGGACATTCGGCACCGTCGAGGGTAATCAGGGCGTTGTCCACGCCGAGGCCCGACAAGGCCGAGGCGACGTGCTCGATGGTGGCGACGCTGATGCTGCCGCCGAGATCAAGCGTGGTGCACAAGGTCGTACGCGTCACGCGCGAAAAGTGGATCGGCACGGCCTCGGTCATGCCACCTGCGCCGAGGTCGCGGCGGATCAGATACCCGCTGTCCGACGGAGCTGGGGCAATGCTGAGAGTAACGGGCTGCCCGCTGTGCACTCCATATCCGGCGAATGAGACGACGGCCGCCAAGGTCCGCTGGCGCGTGGACAGTTTATGCATACTTGAACCGAACTCCGACCGTGCGCCCCGCGCACACGGGTGTGTTAGCCAAAAAAAACCCGGCGCGAAAGCCGCACCGGGTGATCTGTTCACTGGGATAATCCCCGCGGGTCAGCCGTGTTTGCGCAGGAATGCGGGGATTTCAAGATGATCCTTCTGCAGTGGCTGGGCCTGCTGGCGACCCTGGGCATCCAGGGTGCCCCGGGCACCGTCCACGGGAGCGGAAACCCGCGAAGTCCTTGCTACTCCGGCCTCGATTGCGCTGCGGGCAGCAGCGTCGTCGGCGGCCGAATAGCCCGCTTCCTCGCGACCCGCCTGCTGCGCCTGACCGATGTTGAGACCCACATTCGAGGCAAGGCGCTTGAACAGGGCGCGAGCATTACGGGGCTCTTCGCCCTGACGTTCTTGCGCTTCCTGTGACCGGCGCGCCACAATCGGCAGCTCCTCCGTGCGCGGCATACGGCGCTGGCCCTCGGGGCGAGCAGCGCTGGACGGCACGTAGACGCTCGGGATCGGCGACTCGGCGGGTGGAGCCTGGTCTTCCGGCTCGTGCATGATCTCCGCAGCCGGGGTGTACGGCTCGACGAACACCCCGTCGTCCTGGTGCATCGCCGGCGCTGCTGCCGCAGCGGGCATCTCGCGGCTGATGGCGTCGGCAACGGCGTGCTCGACCTGCATCTCGATCGCATGGGCAGCCTGGGCTGCTGCAGCGCGCTCGGCGGCCTCGCGGTCGATCTGGACGCGGGTCGGCTCGACGGGAACATGGCGACGCACTTCGAGAGGCGTGCGCGAAGCGTGGGGCTTCGCCGGCTCGAGCGCCTGGACCATGGCGGCATCGGTGCCGGTGGCCACGACCGAGACGCGGATGGTACCGGTCAGGTTCGGATCGTAGGTGGCGCCGAGAATGATGTTGGCATCGACGTCCACTTCCTCGCGGATGCGGCTCGCGGCCTCGTCGACTTCGTAAAGCGTCAGGTCAGGACCGCCGGTGATGGAGATCAGCAGACCACGCGCACCGTGCATCGACACATCGTCGAGCAGCGGATTGGCGATTGCAGCCTCGGCGGCATGACGAGCACGATCCTCGCCGGACGCTTCGCCGGTACCCATCATCGCCTTGCCCATGCCGCGCATCACGGCGCGAACGTCGGCGAAGTCGAGGTTGATCAGGCCTTCCTTGACCATCAGGTCGGTGATGCACGCCACACCCGAGAACAGGACCTGGTCGGCCATCGCGAACGCATCGGCAAACGTGGTCTTCTCGTTGGCGACGCGGAACAGGTTCTGGTTCGGAATGACGATCAGGGTATCGACGTGACGGTGCAATTCGTCGATGCCGTCCTCGGCAAGACGCGCGCGGCGATTGCCTTCGAAGTTGAACGGCTTAGTCACTACGCCGACGGTGAGTATGCCCTGCTCGCGAGCAGCCCGAGCCACCACGGGCGCTGCGCCGGTACCGGTACCACCGCCCATGCCGGCAGTGATGAACACCATGTGCGAGCCGCTGAGGTGATCATTGATCTCGTCCCAGCTTTCCTCGGCAGCGGCCCGGCCGACTTCAGGATGAGAGCCGGCGCCGAGCCCTTCGGTGACGCCGACGCCCAGCTGGATGATGCGCTGCGCCTTGCTCAACGCCAGCGCCTGGGCGTCGGTGTTGGCCACGACAAAATCGACCCCGTCCAGGCCGGACTCGATCATGTTGTTGACGGCGTTTCCGCCTGCGCCGCCGCACCCGAAGACGGTGATGCGGGGCTTGAGTTCCTTGATGTCCGGAATGGTGAGGTTGATGGTCATGAGTGAACCCGTGGTGGCATGTTGGGTTAAGATTTACCCACCCAAACGTTAACCAGCCCCTAACAATTGCCGTTCTGGGGTTAACACTCGCGCAATATGCGACACCCGGCGGTTACGCCTTCAGGTTTCGTAAACCAACCGCTACCAGCCCGTACCGGGTTCAGCGCTGAGCGGGAGGCATCAATGCCCGGGTTCCCGTCAGTTGCGGGTTCGCCACGGCCAGCCCTGTTCCGAATACCACCGCGTCCTCGACCAGGCCGGTCGAGGTCTGGCCATATCGCTCCATGGCCGCCATGCGCAATCGCCAGCCGAAATAGGACGACACGAGTGCCGTGCCCATAGCCAGGACAGCACCCGCAGCCCGGTGCTCCCTGGGGGCCAGCGCCGCCCCGGCGTAAGCGGATGTGATGGCCCGCACGAACAGCCCAATCGGGACGATCCGGTCCGGCGCCGACTTCATCTTGTCACCTGCCATCTCTGCGGCAGCCAATGCGGTGACCCCGGCAGTGACCGCCGGGTTCAGCATCAGCTTCTGCAAGGGCAGTTCTGCGGGGATTTCCCGCCGATAGGTGGCAATTGCGATGACGGCCAGGGGCGATATGCCCCGCTGGCCGGCCACGAGGCCAATCAGGAAGGATCGAAGCATGAGCACCTCCGGCTAAGCGAAGGTGCAACGACTGGTGAGCCGAAACGATCCTGAGCCGGTGCGTCAGAAGCTGTGCCGGAGCCAGTTCCCCACACGGGCGAGATAGCCATCCGTGCCCGTCAGTTTGCGGCTGCCCCTTGGCTCCTGGTATTCCTGCCCACAGACCTGCGGGTAGACGAGCATGCCGGCAACGGTTGCGAACGCTGCGCCCTTGGCCATTTCCGGCAGGCCGGAGATGCCCATCGGCCGGCCGTTGCGGACATTGCGGGCCAGCGTCCTTCGGGCGACCTCGGGCAGGCCCGTCAGCTCGCTTGCACCGCCGGTCAGCACGAAACGGCGGCCGCAGACGTCCATCATGCCGGTTGCCTGCATGCGGTCGCGGATGGCGGTGAGAATTTCCTCGATGCGCGGACGCATGATGCGGGTGAGCACCGAGCGGGCGATCTGGCCCGGCGCCTCGTCGGGCTGCGCTCCGACGGGGTTGATTGCGATCATGTCGCGCTCATCCGCCTGCCCGGGCAGAACCGAGCCGTAGAAGGTCTTCAGCCGTTCGGCATCGGCAACGCTGACAGAAAGCTGCCGGGCAATATCGAGCGTCAGGTGGTGCCCGCCGATGGCGAGTGCATCGGCATAAACCAGATGACCATCGTTGAACACGGAGACGGTCGTGGTCGCCCCGCCAAAGTCGATGCACGCAACTCCCAACTGGGCCTCGTCATCGACAAGTGTCGCGAGGCCCGCGGCATAGGGCGTGGCGATCAGCGCCTCGATCTGAAGGTGGCAGCGGTGGAGCACCAGTTCGAGATTGCGCATTGCCAGCGTCTCGGCACTGACCACGGCAACATCGACGCCGAGAGAATCCCCCACCATGCCCTTGGGTTCGCGGATGCCTTTCTGCCCATCGATCGAGTAACCGATCGGTAACGCATGGATGATCGAGCGCTCCGGGCGCACCGAACGCTCGTTCACCGCCCGCAACACGCGCACGATGTCGGTCTTTTCCACTTCCTGCCCCCCGAGCGACACGGAAGCGGAGAAAGTTTCAGAGCCGAGCCGGCCAGCGGTGACGTTGACGATGACCGACTCCAGCGTCAGCCCAGCGGCGCGCTCCGCCATGCCCACCACCGCACGGATGGCGTGTTCGGCCGCCTCGATATCGGTGACGACGCCGCTCTTCACCCCGGCAGACGGCCCGTAACCGAAGCCGATCACTTCCGCCTGGTGAGACCGGCCGCGCAGCGAGCGCCCTTCTCCCCGCGGAACCAGCCGGGAGATGACGCAGCAGATCTTTGTCGAGCCGATGTCGAGCACGGCCACCAGGGTGGTCTTGCCGGGCTGCACCGGGCGGAGCCGGGATGTCATGGCATCGGTCATCATGGCGGGGTCAGTCGTCTTCTTCGCGGATGGCTGGGCGCACCGCAACCAGATGCGGTACGCGAAGGTCGATCAGTGTCACGTCCCGGTCGAGCAGTTGGTATTCGTTCTGGTACATCATCAGGTGGCGCAGGGACTGGGCGACGCCCAGCTCCGGCAGTTGCACGCGCAGCCCGGTGTCGTAGATCAGGTCCCAGCGCCGATCGGCGATACGGGAGAGCCCCCAAAGCCCTTCTTTGAGCGCGGGGAACTGGTCAAGGGCGCGGATCATCACCAACGCATCGTCGTTGGCGCCGTCCCCGACCACAAGCGGCAGGTCGCCATAGGCGCCACGGTCTTCACCGATCTGCTCGCCCTTGTAGTCGATCACGAAGGTAATACCGTCCACCCGCCAGCGGGCGACGGGCACCTTTTCCGTCAGCGTAACGGTCACATCGCCCGGATAGGACTTGCGCACGCTTACCGACTGGACGGCGGGCAACTCGGCGATGCGCTGGCGAGCCGCCTCGACATCAAAGGCGACGGTGGACGTGTGGGGCTGGATGCCGAGGGCATCGAAGATCGCCTGCTCGCTGGTCAGGGTCTGGCCGCTGATAGAGATTTCACCGATCGCGAGGCCAGCGGCTGCCGCCTTGCCCTGTGCCAGATCGCCCAGGGCGAGGGCCGCGGTGCCGAGCGGTTCGCGGACCTGATAGAGGCCCGCGCCCACCGCCAGCAACACCACTGCAAGCCCGATCCGCCGCAAGATGCGCCCATGAAGGAGCAGAACCCGGCCGAGACGGGTCCGGAGCTTCCGACGGGGCGCGGGCATGACAACAGGAAGCACGCGCGGATCTATGGGCCGCGCGCCGGCGAGAAAGGTCTCGCTCTTTACCTGTTGCAACTCGCGTCCTCCACCATCCAGGAGACCAGGTCTTCAAAACTGTGACCCGCAAACGCCGCCTGCTCTGGTGCGAGGGACGTAGGCGTCATGCCCGGCTGGGTGTTGATCTCAAGAAAGACCAGTTCGCCATCCGGGCCTGCTGCCTCGTTGTAACGGAAGTCACTTCGCGTTACGCCGCGGCAGCCCAGAGCCGCGTGAGCGGCCAGGCTGAGCTTTTGCACTTCGTCGTAAATTTTCGGTTTCAACTCGGCCGGAACGATGTGCCGCGAGCCGCCCGTCGCGTACTTTGCTTCGTAGTTGTAGAAGTTGAGGTCAGTGACGATCTCCGTCACCCCCAGCGCCACGTCGCCCATCACGGCACAGGTGAGTTCCCTGCCCGGAATGTAACGCTCCACCATCACCTCGTCGCCACAGTTCCAGTCCTCCCGCAGGATCTCCTGCGGCGGGTGGCTGGCGTCAGGCTTGACGATAAAGACGCCGAAGCTCGATCCCTCGGCGATCGGCTTGATGACATAGGGGGGCGCCATGACATGCGCCCGCGCCACCTCCGTCCGAGCGGCAATGACGTGATCGGTCACCGGAATGCCGGCAGCCTTGAGCATGATCTTGGCCTGATGCTTGTCCATGGCAAGCGCCGAGGCGAGCACGCCGGAATGGGTGTACGGGATCTGCAGCAGCTCGAGCAGGCCCTGTATCATGCCGCTCTCGCCAAAAGGTCCGTGCAGCGCGTTGAAGACGACGTCCGGCTTCAGCTCCAGGAGCACGTTGGCGACGTTACGCTCGACGTCGATCTCGGTTACACGATAACCGGCGCGCCGGAGGGCAGAGGCACATTCGTGGCCGCTGCTGAGCGAGACCGGCCGTTCATTGGACCATCCGCCCATGAGTACGGCGACGTGCTTGGTCATCGATTGGTCCTGCCTTCAACTATCAACGGACGAAGGAGCATCACACCGCTCCCGTAAACACGGCGCCATCAAGGAACTCGCGCACTTCGTGGCCCGGCTCGAAATGCCCCATGCGTCGGATCTCCCACTGGAGTTCGATGCCGGACTGGGCGCGCACGCGATTGCGAACGGTTTCACCCAAAGTCTCGATGTCGAATGCGGAGGCGTTGTCGACGTTGAGCAGGAAGTTGGCGTGCAGTTCGCTCATCTGCGCCCCGCCAACCCGGAGCCCACGACAGCCTGCTACATCGATCAGCTTCCAGCTCGAATTGCCTTCGGGATTCTTGAAGGTCGAGCCGCCGGTCTTTTCCCGCGTCGGCTGGGAGCTCTCACGCTTCTCGGTGATCTCCCGCATCCGCTGCTCGATGGCATCGCGCTCGCCGGGGAATCCCTGATAGACCGCCGAGACGAACACCGCGCCGCGCGGACCGTTTGACTTGCGGTAGCGATAATCCATGTCGGAATTGGTCAGCGTGACGATCTCGCCCTGCCGCGTGACCGCTCGGAGCTCCACCATGCGGTCGCGAGTCTCGGTGCCGTAGCAGCCAGCGTTCATGTAGAGCGCGCCGCCGATCCCGCCGGGGATGCCCCGATAGAAGGTGAGGCCGTCGATACCGGCCTCCGCCGCAGCCGCAGCCACCTTGATGTCAGGCAAGGCTGTACCGACGCGCAAGCGATGGCCGTCCAGCACCTCGATGCTGCCAAATGCCTTGCCTGCCAGCCGGATGACGACACCATCAAGCCCGCCATCACGGATCAGGAGGTTCGATCCAAGGCCGATGACGGTCACGCGGATGTCTTCGGGCAGGTTGCGCAGGAAGAACGCAAGGTCTTCCTCGTCTGCTGGAGAGAAGTAAAGCTGTGCCGGTCCGCCCACCCGAAACCAGGTGAGTTCGGACAGCGGCTGGTTGTGGATCAGCCGCCCCCGAACCTCGCCGATCCAGGGCTGCAGCTGCGGGATCAGGTCGGGGTAGCTCATTGAGGCTCCGAACCGATCAGCTCGCCGAGTTCGCCCGGCAGAGAGGCGGCCCACTGGGTGATGTTGCCTGCACCCAGGCAAACGACGTAATCGCCGTCTTCCGCGCGGCTGGCGATCAGCGCGGCAAGCGCCTCGGGCCCGTCGATCACGCGGGCGTCACGATGCCCCCGCGCGCGGATGCGGGCGACGAGTTCCTCATGGGTCACATGCGGGATCGGCGCCTCGCCGGCCGCATAGATGGGTGCGACGATCACCGTGTCGGCGTCGTTGAAGCAGGCGGCGAAATCATCGAACAGGTCGTGCACGCGGCTGTAGCGGTGCGGCTGAACCACTGCGATCACGTCGCGCCGGGCAGATTGGCGGGCGGCACGGAGCACGGCCGCGATCTCGACCGGATGGTGGCCGTAGTCGTCGATCACGGTGATGCCACCGACGACACCGGTACGGGTGAAGCGCCGCTTCACGCCGGTGAAGCCCTTGAGGCCCTTGCGGATCGCCTCGGCCGGAACGTGCAACTGGTCGGCTACGGCAATCGCGGCCGTGGCATTGAGGGCATTGTGCACACCCGGCATCGGCAGTTCGAGCCCGTCGATACGCAACTGGGTCTGGCGGATGCGGTCGCGGATCTCCACCGAGAAATGCTGCACGCCGTCCAGGTTCTCCAGGTCGACGAGGCGAACGTCTGCCTGCGGATTGCGCCCACAGGTGATGACGCGGCGGTCACGAATCTCACCCACCAGCGACTGCACCACCGGATGGTCGAGGCACATGATGGCGAAGCCGTAGAAGGGCACATTCTCGACGAACTGGTGGAAGGCCCGCTTTACCCCTTCGAAGTCACCGTAATAGTCGAGGTGCTCGGGGTCGATGTTGGTGACAATGGCGACGTCCGCCGGCAGCTTTATGAAGGTGCCGTCACTTTCGTCGGCCTCGACCACCATCCACTCCCCTGCCCCGAGGCGCGCGTTGGTGCCGTAGGCATTGATGATGCCGCCATTGATGACGGTCGGATCGAGATTGCCGGCATCGAGCAGCGTCGCCACCAGCGTCGTCGTGGTGGTCTTGCCATGCGTACCGCCGATGGCGATGGCGGTCTTGAAGCGCATGATCTCGGCAAGCATCTCCGCGCGCCGCACGATCGGCAGCGCCTTGGCGCGGGCAGCGAGCAGTTCCGGGTTGTCCTTCTTGATGGCCGAGGAGACCACAACAACCTCGGCCTGGCCGAGATTATCACCGCTCTGGCCGATAGCGACCTTGATGCCCATTTCGCGCAGGCGCTGGACGTTCGGGTTCGCAGCGACGTCGGAGCCCTGCACTACGTAACCCTGATTGTGCAGGATCTCGGCGATACCGCTCATGCCGATGCCGCCGATGCCGATGAAATGCACCGGGCCGATATTGCGCGGCATCTTCATGAACGCGACTCCTGTCTGATGTCTGTATGCTTGCCCGCCAGCATCTCGGCGAGGTCCGCCAGCTTCTCCGTGGCGCGGGGTTGTCCCAGCGACCGGGCGGCAGCAGCGGCCCGCGTCAGGGTGGCGGGGTCGGATAACAAGGCTGCGAGGCGAGTGCCAAGCGATTGCGGTGAAAGCGTGGCCTGTTCGGCGATCCAGCCGCCACCGGCCTCTTCAACCACCAGTGCGTTGTTCTTCTGGTCAGCGTCGATCGAGCCCGGCAGCGGCACAAGGATCGCCGGACGGCCGAGCACGCACAGTTCCGCAATCGTGGAGGCGCCGGAACGCCCGATCACAAGGTGGCTCGCAGCGATCCTCTCGGGCAGATCGCTGAAGAAGGCGCCGAGTTCGACGTTCACCTTTGCTTGCCGGTAGACCTCGGCAACGCGGTCCAGATCCTCGGCGCGGCACTGCTGCACCAGCCGCAGCCGTTGGCGCAGGTCTTCCGGCAGCAGACCGATTGCCTCCGGAACAATGTCGGAGAGCGCCTTCGCACCCTGGCTCCCGCCGAACACGACGAGGCGCACCGCACCATCGGCCGTGAGTTCAGGATAGGGTGCCGCAGAAGCCACCCGCACCCTGTCGCGCACCGGGTTGCCAGTGAGCACCTTCTCGAGCGCCAGCCCGTCGCTGAACTTGGTGCGGGCAAAGCTCATCGCGAGGATATCGGCGAACCGCGTCAGCGCACGATTGGCGCGCCCCATTACCGCATTCTGCTCGTGCAGGATGCCCGGCACACCCATGAGACTGGCAGCGACGAACGGCGGAAACGTAGGGTATCCCCCGAAGCCGATAACGGCATCCGGCCGGATGCGCTGCAACTTGCCTAGGGCAACGGCAATACCGCCGACGATCTTGAAGCCCGCAGGCACCAGCTTCAGTGGATTGGCACCAGTGGGCGTCGCCGAGGGAATGATGTGGACATCCCGCGCGGGGAAGTCACCGCCATAGCTCTCGACGCGATGGTCGGTCATCAGGTCGACCACATGGCCGCGCCGGCCAAGTTCCTGTGCCAGCGCCATGGCCGGGAACAGATGTCCGCCCGTGCCGCCGGCCATGAGTACGAAGGTTTTCATTCAGCGGGCGCTACCACGGCACTGCTGTAGGTGGGAAGCCCGGTCGCCATCCGTTCTTCCGGCTTGATGCGGGTGAGCGCGAGCATAAGGCCCATGCCGAAGCCGACCGCGATCATCGAGGTGCCGCCATAGGAGACGAATGGCAGCGTCATGCCCTTGGGCGGAATGAGGTTGAGGTTCACCGCCAGGTTGATGCCCGCCTGCATCGCGAACTGGATCGCCAGCGTCGAAGCTGCGAGGCGCGCGAACAGGCTCTGCTGTCGCTGCGCCGCCACCAGCGCGCGGAGCACGATGAAGGCCATCAGCACCACGAGGCCCATGCAGAACACGATTCCGAACTCGCCCGCCGCCGCCGAGAACACATAGTCGGCATGAGCGTCCGGGATCAGCTTCTTGGCCATGGATTCACCGGGCCCCCTGCCGAACCAGCCGCCTTCGAACAGGGACTCGAGCGCCCGGTCGATCTGGTAGGTATTGCCGCCGCCCTCCGGGTTGAGGAACGTATCGATACGCCGTGCGAAGTGCGGGAAGAACAGGTAGGCGCCGACCAGCAGCCCCGCGCCGACCCCGCCAAGGGCGAAGATCACGAACCAGGAAATGCCAGACAGGAACAGCAGTACCGCCCAGGTGGCAAGAACCAGCGCCGTCTGCCCGATGTCAGGCTGCAGCAGCAGGCCCACAACGATCATGAACATGATGCCGGTGGCGATCCAGCGGCCGGGCACATTGCGGTGGATCATCGATTCCGAGAACAGCCACGCTCCGAGCACGGCGAAGGCCGGCTTGACGAACTCCGAGGGCTGGATGGAGTTGCCGGCGATGGAGATCCAGCGCCGCGCGCCCTTCACCTCGGTGCCGAACCGCAGCGTGGCGTAGAGCAGCGCCAGGCTGACTACCAGCGTCAGCAGCGCTGCAAAGCGTGCCTGCCGGGGGCTAAGCAGGGAGGCAAGCAGCAGCGCACCCAGTGCCGGGATGCAGAACAGGGCATGCCTGATAACGAAGTGCCACTGGCTCAACCCGAGCCGTTCGGCCACGGGAGGGCTCGCGGCAAAGCTGAGGACCATGCCGCAGGTCATCAGCAGCATCAGTGCCCCCAGCAACTCCTTGTCGATCGACCACCACCACTGCGCGAGCGGGGACTTGTCGGTGCGCGAGAACATCATGGGGAACGCCGGCTACTCGATACAACTTGTGTCGAATGTAGCCGGGCGATGGTTACCGAACTGCGAAGAGGCGTTGCGTTTTGCGAGACTCAGCGCAGCTTGAGACTGGACAGGCCGATCAGCGCGAGCACGAAGCTGATGATCCAGAACCGGATCACCACCTGAGACTCCGTCCACCCCAGATGCTCGAAATGGTGATGGATCGGCGCCATTCGGAACACGCGTTTGCCGGTGAGCCGGAACGATGCGACCTGCACGATCACCGACACCGTCTCCAGCACGAACAACCCGCCGATAATGGCAAGCACGATCTCGTGCTTGGTCGCGACGGCAATGGAGCCCAGGGCACCACCAAGGGCGAGCGAGCCCGTGTCGCCCATGAAGATCTGCGCCGGCGGAGCGTTGAACCACAGGAAACCAAGGCCGGCGCCGATAAGGGCGCCGCAGACCACGGCGAGTTCGGCGGTACCGGGCACGGAGTTGAGCAGCAGATACTCGGCGTAGTTCGGGCTGCCGACGAGATAGGCGATGAAGCCGAAGCAGGCCGCCGCAACCATCACGGGCACGATAGCCAGCCCGTCTAGGCCATCGGTGAGGTTGACGGAATTGCCGGCGGCCATCACCACGAAGCCGCCGAACAGGATGTAGAAATAGCCGAGGTTGACCGCGAGGTCCTTGACGAAGGGAAACAGCAGCGACGTGCCGTACGCACCGGAGGCAAGCTGGGAGATGGCAAATGCGGCCATGCAGCCGATGATCGCTTCGAGCAGCAGCCGCTGCTTCGAACCGAAGCCGGCATGGCTCATGCGCTTGACCTTTAAATAGTCGTCGTAGAACCCGATCGCACCGAACCCGACGGTGACGAACAGCACCACCCAGACATATCCGTTGGTGAGGTTGGACCACAGCAAGGTCGAGATCACCGCGCCGGACAGGATCATCAGCCCGCCCATGGTCGGCGTGCCCTTCTTGGTCAGCAGGTGCGACTGGGGACCATCTTCGCGGATCGGCTGGCCACGTCCCTGCTTGACGCGCAGCAGCGCGATCATGCCCGGCCCGAACAGGAACACGAAGAACAGCGCCGTGACGACCGCGCCGGCCGTGCGGAAGGTGATGTAGCGAAAGACGTTGAACGCCGCGAACGCGTCACCCAGCTGGCCAAGGAAATACAGCATGTAGGGGAATGTCCTCTCGCGCGGGTGGTGTTCAGGCTCGCTCGAACCTGTTGCGGATCTTTTCCACGACGCCCGCCAGCCCCACGCCGTTGGACCCTTTGACCATAACAGCATCCCCGTATGCAAGATCGGCGAGAACGATGTTCGCCATCTCTGTAGCGGTCTGTGTGTGGGCGGACACACGGTCCGGCCCGAGCGCTTCCGCCAGCGCCGCCATCTGCGGCCCGACGAGGTAGACCCGGTCGGCCCCGGATGCGAGCACCGCCGGGGCAAGGCTGCGGTGAAGCTCGGCGCTGTGCGCTCCGAGCTCAAGCATATCTCCGAGCACCACCATCTTGCGGCCACTGGCCGCATCCTGGCGCGCGAACACGTCGAGCGCCGCCGCCATCGAGGCGGTGTTGGCGTTGTAACTCTCATCGATCAGCAGCAACGGCTGCTCCGCCGGACCAAGCCGGGAGCGGGCGCCGCGACCGGGTTGCGCGCCGAATGTTGCCAGCGCCTGCAGCGCCACCGCCGGCTCCACCCCCGCCACGTGGCTCGCCGCAAGCGCGCCCACGGCGTTGGCGACCATGTGGCGTCCGGGGACATTGAGCAGCAGTTCGTAACGCTCGCCCTCATGCTCTACCGTCGCTACGCTACCTTCCGGCAGGCTATCGATGCCGATGACCTGCCAGTCCGCCCCGCGAGCTTCCCCATAGGTGACCACCCGCCCTACCCCGACCGCCCTGGCTTCGTCGAGAAGCACATCGAGCTGCGCGTGATCGGCGTTGAGAATGGCCGTCCCGCCGGGCTCCAGCCCAGAGAATATCTCCGACTTGGCGCGAGCTATGGCATCGAGCGAACCCAGCGCTTCCAGATGCGCCGGGGCGATGGTGGTGATGATGGCGATATGCGGACGTACCAGCCGCGAGAGCGGCCGGATCTCCTCAGGCGCGCTCATGCCCATCTCGAAGACACCGAATTGCGCCGTTCGAGGCAGCCGGGCGAGCATCAGCGGAACGCCCCAGTGATTGTTAAAGCTCTTGATCGAAGCGTGGGTGGCCCCGGCCGCCTCGAACACGGCCCGCAGCGCTTCCTTGGTCGTGGTTTTGCCTACGCTACCGGTCACACCGACGATGGTGGCGCGACTCCGGGCGCGCGCTGCCTGGGCCAGATCGCGCAGGCCGTCGAGTGCATCCGCTACCTTGATCCGACCCTGTCCGTCGCTGCGCCCATCGGTGACGAGCGCGGCCGCCGCCCCATCGCGCAGCGCCTGTTCGACGAAGTCATGGCCGTCGAACCGGTCGCCCTTGATCGCAACGAAGAGCGACTCCGGTCCGAGCTCGCGAGAATCTATCGAGATCGAGTTGATTGCAGTGTCGCCGGGCAGATCAGTGTGTCCGCCGGTGGCATCCTGGATTTCGGCTACCGTGAAGTGCGGTTGGCTCATCGCGTGTCCCGTATGAGTATGCGGCGGCCCACATTTCGGGCGCCGGGCGCCTAGCCCTTTGTCGCCTCTGCCACAGCCTCGTGATCGGAGAAGTGGTGCTTGGTGGTGCCGACGATCTGGTACTCTTCGTGGCCTTTGCCTGCAATGAGCAACACGTCTCCAGGCTCCAGAGCCCGTACTGCAGCGACGATCGCCTCCTTGCGGTCCCCGATCTCCCTGGCACCAGTTGCCGTCGCGAGGATCTCCGCGCGGATAGTGGCCGGGTTCTCGGTCCGGGGATTGTCGTCGGTTACGATGACGTCGTCCGCCATGCGCTGGGCGACCTCGCCCATCATCGGGCGCTTGCCCTTGTCCCGATCGCCACCCGCGCCGAACACCAGGCGCAGCTTGTTCCTGGCATATGGCCGCAGGGCTGCCAGCGCCGATTCAAGTGCGACAGGTTTGTGCGAGTAGTCGATGAAGATCGCCGCGCCGTTGTGCTCGGCCACCAGCTCAAGTCGACCCTTTGCGCCCTTCAGCTCGGAGAGCGCCGGGAACGCATCCGCCTTGTCGACGCCGCTCGACATCGCGAGCGCCGCCGCGATCAGCGCGTTCGAAACCTGGAACTCGCCGGTCAGCGGCAGGTGGAAACTGGTCTTCTCGCCAACGTGGCGTACTTCAACGCGCTGTCCATATCCCTCCGGCTGGATCGAGAGGATCTCGATATAGGCCCCCTCGCGCCCCACCGTCAGAAGCGTCGCGCCCGCGCTCAGGGCTGCAAACATGAACGGCTCATGCTGCGGGTCATCGACGTTGACGATCGCCGGTCCGGTGTCCACCAGAAGGTCGGTGAACAGCCTGAGCTTGGCGTCGCGGTACTCGTCCATGCTGGCGTGATAGTCGAGGTGGTCGCGGCTGAGATTGGTGAACGCCACCGCCTCGAAGTGGATGCCATCGAGGCGGCGCTGGTCGAGACCGTGGCTCGAAGCCTCCAGCGCGACATGGTCGATGCCCTGGGCCTTCAATGCTCTCAGCGACTGGTGCAGGGTGCGCGAATCCGGCGTGGTGAGGGCGCCGTCGATGTGCCGCGTCGCTGTGTCGACGCCGAGCGTTCCGACGCTGGCGCCCGGTATCCCTGCATAGGTCCAGATCTGGCGCACGAATGAGGCGACCGAGGTCTTGCCGTTGGTGCCGGTCACCGCCACGGTGATTTCGGGCTGGGGCTCATAGATCCGCGAGGCAGCACGGGCATAGGCCGCGCGCACATCCTTGACGATGATGACCGGCACCCCAGGATCTCCGGGAGGATCGAGATCCGTGACGATGGCCAGGCACCCACGGCGCACCGCTTCGGCTATGAACTGGTTGCCATGCACGTTCCCGCCCGGCAGCGCAAAGAACACGTCACCCGGCTCAATGCGGCGACTGTCGGAGTTGAGCCCGAAAACCGCACCCAAGCCCTTCTTGGGCCGGGCGCCGGAGCCTTCAAGCAGTTGGGTAACGCTGAGTGACACGGCTGCAATCCTTCTGGATCGGATTATCGGAGGGCGGGTGGGACAAGATTAAGGTCGGTCATCTCCGAAAAGTCCGGAGCGATGCCGAGCATGGGAGCGACACGCTGCACGATGCGACCGGTCACCGCACCGGCGTTCCAGCCGGCGGTCGTGCCCGATTGCGGGTTCTCACGCTTCGGCTCGTCCACCATGATGACCATCGCGTATCGGGGATCATCGAGGGGGAAGGCGGAGGCGAAGAAGTTGGTGACGACACTCGACGAATAGCGGCCGTCGATGACCTTTTCGGCGGTGCCGGTCTTGCCGCCGACGCGATAGCCCTGCGCCGCCTTGTTCATCTGGCTGCCCGATCCCTCAAGTGCGTTGAGGCGCATGAGGTACCGGAGCTGCTCGCTCGTCTCCGGCTTCAGCACGCGACGGTAGTGCTGCTGCGCCTCTTCGAGGTCGCGCCGGTAGATGGTTGGGGGCACGTAGTTGCCGCCATTCACGAACGAGGCATAGGCAGTAACCATGTGCAGGGGCGACACCGACAGCCCGTGGCCGAACGAAGCCGTTGCCGCACCGACTTCCGACAGCTCCTTGGGCACTACCGGCAAACGCATCTCCGGCAGTTCAAACGGCACTCGCTGGTCGAACCCGAGTGTCGACAGGAAGGTGCGGAACGCCTCCTTGCCCATCGCCTGCATGATCTTGATGGTGCCGATGTTGGAGGAGTACTTATACACCTCAGGAAGGCTGAGCACGCGGTGCTTGCCATGGAAGTCGTCGATGGTGAATCGTCCGAAGCGGATACCGAAGCGTGCATCGAACTGATCGCTGATCCTCACCATGCCGCTGTCGAGCGCACCGGCAATGGTCACGGTCTTGAAGGTGGAGCCCGGCTCGAAGATGCCGGCCGTGATGCGGTTGAATGTATCCTTCACCAGCGCCGTCGCCGGCTGGTTCGGATCGAAATCCGGCAGGGACGCCATGGCGACGATCTCGCCCGTGTGGACGTCCATCATCACTCCGGCCGCGGCTGCGGCCTGATAGCGCGTCATCGCGTCGGTGAGTTGCTCGTGCATGATGTGCTGCACGCGCATGTCGACCGAGAGCTGCACCGGCGCCAGAGCATTGCCACGGGCCAGGCCGAGCTCCTGCAACAGGGCGACGTTCTCGTCGTCCATGTGCTTTTCGATGCCGGATATGCCCTGGTTGTCGATGTTCGTTGAGCCAAGGATGTGCGAGGCCTCGGTGAGCCCCGGATAGAAGCGCTTGGACTCCGTGATGAAGTCGATGCCCGGGATGCCGAGCCGCATGACCTGTTCCTGGATCGCGGGGGTAAGCTCGCGCTGCACCCACACGAAGCCCTTGTCGCCGGTAAGGCGCCGCCGCAGCCAATCCGCATCGAGATCGGGCAGCACCGTGCGCAGCTTCGTTACGGCCTCCTCGACATCGATGATCCGCCGCGGCTCGGCAAACAGCGACGGCACGCGGATGTCTACGGCCATCTCCAGACCATTCCGGTCGAGGATGGGCGGCCGGGTGGCGGTAATCGCGTCGCGGGTCTGGCCTTCGATGGTCTGGTCCTTGACCACCATGCCGAGTTGAATCAGCCGTCCGCCGACCAGCCCGAAACCCAGAACCAGGGCGACCATCATCCACCGGATGCGCGCACGGGTGAGTGTGCCCCGTGCCTTGCGGGCGCCGTCGATGCTGATGGTGGAGCCGAAGTCCGCCGTCAGGGTCATCACTCGATCCCTTCAAGTTCGAGAATGGCGTCGATCGGGTCCACGCCCGCCTCGAGCGACAGGAACAGCGCATCCATTGCCGCCGAGTTGGGCGCTGCTGGCCGCATCGGCAGGTCCAGGAAGGCTCCGAACTGCTGCTGCTTGACCGGTTCGATGCCCAGAGTGGCCTGGTGCCGGCGCACGATCGGTTCGATGTGACCGGGCTGGCTCAGCACCGCCTCCTCGGCCTTGAGGATAGAGAGCTCTCCTTCCTGAGCGTCGATATGGGCAATCAGCGCGGTCCGTTGGGACGCCGTATCCTCGATCGAGAACTTCAAGGCGTAGACGCCCGAGAGCATCAGCACGCTCGTGAAGATCAGGAAGATGTTGAGATGCCGGATCATGCGGCACCTCGTGGAACGGGTACGCTGAGACCTTTGAGGCTCGTGGGTCGGGCCGGCGTCGCAGCGCGGGTCGCGTAACGCAGCACCGCGGACCGGGCACGCGGATTGCGCGCGAGCTCGGCCTCACCGGGTTTCACCGCCTTTGCGACATTGACCCAGCGACGCGGCTCGCTGTCCACCTGCGGCAGGTGACGGGACTGTGCCGGACCGCCCTTGTCCGGATCGAAGAAGCGCTTGACGATCCGGTCCTCCAGCGAATGGAAGCTCACCACGGCAAGGCGCCCGCCTTCCGGGAGCAGCCTTTCAGCTGCAAACAAGGCCTCGACCAGTTGTTCGAACTCGCCGTTCACGGCGATCCGCAACGCCTGGAAGCTGCGTGTCGCGGGGTGGGCATCACCCGGCTTGCGGCCGATGGCCTTCTCGATCACCCGGGCCAGCTCTGTGGTCGTCTCGATCGGCGCTGCCTGTCGTGCGGCAACGATGGCCTGGGCAATCCGGCGCGACTTGCGCTCCTCGCCATAGGCGTAAAGCAGGTTGGCGAGGTCCTCGGCCTCGAGGGAGTTGACGAGGTCGGCCGCACTTGTCCCCTCGCTCGCCATGCGCATGTCGAGCGGCCCTTCCCGCATGAAGGAGAAGCCACGTTCGGCGGTGTCCAACTGCATCGAGGATACCCCGATGTCGAGCACCACCGCATCGATCTGCCCGTGACCGCCGGCAAGGACATCGAGTTCGGCGAAACTGCCCGCGACGAACACGAAGCGATCAGCAAACTCCTTGGCCAGCGCCTCGGCATGGCCCCGCACGCTTGGGTCACGGTCGATCGCGATCACGGACGCACCGGCATTCAGCAGAGCCCGCGAATAGCCGCCGGCACCGAAGGTACCGTCCACGATCCGCCGACCCTCCACCGGAGCGAGCGCTCCCAGAACCTCGTCCAGGAGAACCGGAACGTGCGGGCCGCCGGCCATGCCGCTCTCGGGCAGGGAACGCTTGCCCATAGGTACCACTCGCACTCCAATCACGACCGCCGGCAGGGGCCTGTAAACTCCGCATCAATGTCGCCAACGACGCTTAAGATTCTGTTTCCCATTCCGTCACCGCTGAAAAATCCCTGGCCCGCGGAATGCGTATTGCCCCCGCCCCCGCTTTGGGCAATGAGTCCTCCGGGCTGATGGGGGAAAAACACATTGCCGATATCGAATAATGTCTTCGTGCGGTCGGGCGTCGTCCTTCTGCTCGTAGGCTTCCTCGCGCTTGCCGGCATTGTCGGGACCACCATCTGGCTGGTTGAGCAGACACAGGTCTACTTCAACCAGGTCATCGAGGCGCGCGACGCCCGCACGACGGCCGTGGACCTCAGGACAGCCCTGCAGGATGCCGAGACCGGCCAGCGCGGCTACATCCTGACCCAGGAAGAAGGCTATCTCGAGCCCTACACGAGGGCCGTCGGGCTCGTGGAGCAGAACTTCGAGCAACTCCAGAACGTGCTGGTTCCCTATCCCCAGGCCGTAGAGCCATTGCAGACCCTGCGCGCCGACATCGACACGAAGCTCACCGAGATGGCCGCGACCATTGATATGGTGCGCAGCGGCGACGTCGAGGGTGCGGTGGCCGTCGTCCAGACCGACCGCGGCAAGGAAGCGATGGATCGCTCCCGCACATTCTTCGATGCGCTCATCCGTGCTGCGGACAACCGGCTTACCGCCGGTGCCGAAGACCAGCGCAACGCGGCCACGGCCCTGCGCTGGACCAACATCGCCGGTGCCTTCGTCATCTTCGTCGTGGTCGGCGCCTTCGCCTGGACCGTGGTGTCCTACACGCGCGAACTGGCCAAGGCCCGCCAGGAGGTGGAACTCGCCAACGCAAGCCTCGAGCAACGCGTGCGCGAACGCACCGTCGATCTCGGCCGCGCCAATGAAGAGATCCAGCGCTTCGCTTACATCGTGACCCACGATCTGCGGGCTCCGCTGGTCAACATCATGGGCTTCACGAGCGAACTCGAGACCAGCGTCGGCGAACTCTCGACCTACATGCGCGACCACGAGGACCCGGATCCCGCATTTGCGGCCGCCCGCACCGCAGCCACCGAGGACCTGCCCGAAGCGATCACCTTCATCCGAGCCGCCACACGCAAGATGGATGCCCTGATCAACGCCATTCTCAAGATCTCCCGAGAGGGCCGGCGCCAGCTCAAGCCCGAGCCGGTGAACCTCGCCGAATTGGCGGAAGCCTCCGCTGCGGCAATTCACCACCAGGTCGCGGACAAGGGTGGCCGAGTCGAGGTCGACATCGCCGTGCCGCGCGTGATATCCGACCGTCTGTCGCTAGAGCAGATCCTGGGCAATCTGCTGGACAACGCCGTCAAGTATCAACAGCCGGAACGCCCGCTGACCGTCCGCATCACCACGCGGCAACTGCCGGGCGGCAGGGTAGAACTGGCAGTGGAAGACAACGGCAGGGGTATTGCGGGCACCGACCATGAGCGGGTGTTCGAGCTCTTCCGCCGTTCCGGTGCGCAGAGCCAGCCCGGCGAAGGCATCGGCCTCGCCCATGTGCGCACCATGGTGCGCAGCCTGGGCGGCGACATCACGCTCCGGTCGGAACTCGGCCAGGGCACGACGTTCATCATCACGCTGCCGAGGGACCTGCGCAGCTATCTGGAGACAGTTACGAAATGAGCTATGACGCCAAGCCTGTCACCATCGTGATGATCGAGGATGACGAGGGTCACGCCCGCCTCATCGAGAAGAACATTCGCCGCGCAGGCGTCAACAACGAGATCGTGCCCTTCACCGATGGCACCTCGGCTCTGAACTACCTGATGGGTGCCGATGGCAGTGGTGAGGTCAGCCGCGGCCGGCAGTTGCTGGTCCTTCTGGACCTCAACCTCCCCGACATGACCGGGGTCGACATCCTGGAGAAGGTCAAGGGCAACGAGCACACCCGCCTCACCCCAGTCGTGGTGCTGACCACCACCGACGATCAGCGCGAAATCCAGCGCTGCTATGATCTGGGTGCGAACGTCTACATCACGAAGCCGGTGGACTATGACGGCTTTGCCAACGCCATCCGGCAGCTTGGTCTGTTCTTCTCCGTCATCCAGATTCCCGAGACGGAGTAGCAATGCCCGACCGCACTCCGCACATCCTCTACATCGATGATGATCCGGGCCTTTGCCGACTGGTGCAGAAGGCGCTGGAGCGGCGTGGCTATATCGTAGAGTGCGTCCACACCGGTGAAGAGGGTCTGGCGCGGTTGCGCCAGGGCGGAATCGACGTTGTCGGCCTGGACCACTACCTGCCTACCGGCACCGGCATCGACGTGCTCGCGGCCATGGCCGACCTCGATGACCATCCGGCCGTAGTCTATGTCACCGGCACCGCCGAAACCGCAGTGGCAGTTGCCGCGCTCAAGGCTGGCGCCAGCGATTATGTGCTGAAGACGGTCGATAGTGACTTTCTCGAACTGCTCTCGAGTTCCATCGGCCACGCCGTCGATCTGCTGCGTCTCAATCGCGGCAAGGCGCGGGCCGAGCAGGAGATGCGGGAGGCACGCGAGCGGGCCGAAATGCTCCTCGGCGAGGTCAACCACCGCGTTGCCAACAGCCTGGCGATGGTGGCGGCGCTCGTGGGTTTGCAGGCCAATGCAATCGACAACGAGGAAGCGCGGAACGCACTGGCCGAGACCCAGGCGCGAATCCAGGCGATCGCAGGCGTCCATCGCCACCTCTACACCACCGACGATGCCCGCTCCGTCCAGTTGGGTGACTACCTGCAGAGCCTTGCTGCGGAACTCGAAACCACCATGCAGGCCGCCGGGGCACTGGCCCGCATTGCCATCGACGCACAGAACGTCGCCATTCCCACGGAAAAGGCCGCTTCGGTGGGCGTCGTCGTCACCGAACTGGTGACCAATGCCATCAAGTACGCCTACCCTGCCGGCACCGGCGGGGAGGTGCGCATCGTGCTGCGCTCGATCGATGCGGCCCTGATTGATCTCCGCGTCGAAGATGACGGCATCGGCTGGGATGGAACCGGAAAGCCCCAGGGTACAGGCCTCGGCAGCCGTATCGTCAAGGCTATGGCCCATAGCCTTGGCGCTTCGGTTGCCTACACCAATCACCGTCCAGGCACACAGGTTACGCTGCAGTTCTCGGTGTAGGCACACCCTTTCTCAGGGCAACTCCCCTGCCCGCATCAGATCCCGCCAGGGGCGAACGCCGATGGGTATGATTCCCTGCTCGGCGAGCATTTTACCTGCCCGGCCGCTGCGAAACATCTCGTACTCGCCGATACGGCACCTCGATTCGCCGTCGATCACGC
>JAEZHZ010000063.1 GCA_023436745.1 Pseudomonadota bacterium
CCTTGCCACCATTGCGGACGCCGACCTTGAGTTCCTGGGCTTCCACATCTTCGCCGGCTCCCAGAACCTCGATGCCGAGATCATCGCTGAGGCGCAGCGCAAGTCGGTGGAACTGGTGGTGCGCCTCGCACCATACTGCCCCGGGCCCGTGCGATATCTCAATCTGGGTGGGGGGTTCGGGATCCCGTATTTTGAGGGCGACCGGCCGCTGGCGCTGGAGCGGGTAGGGGAGAACCTGGCTGAACTCATCGAAACAGTTGTGTCACCGCAACTGGGTGCCACGCCGGTCACGATCGAACTCGGCCGCTACATGGTTGGCGAAGCGGGAATCTATGTCACCCGCGTGGTGGACAAGAAGCAGTCCCGCGGGAAAACCTATCTCGTCGTAGACGGCGGAATGCACCATCACCTCGCCGCCTCGGGCAACCTTGGACAGGCTATCCGCCGCAACTATCCGCTGAACATCGGCAATAGGATGGGCAGAGGCGCCTCGGAAACCGTGAATGTGGTCGGTTGCCTTTGCACGCCGCTCGACCTCCTGGGAAGCGACGTAGCTCTTCCCGAAGCTGACGTAGGGGATCTCGTCGTAGTGTTCCAGTCAGGCGCCTATGGGCTGACGGCTAGTCCCGCAGCGTTCCTGGGGCATCCCGCGGCGGTGGAGTGCCTCGTCTAGGCAGGCCGAACGAAGTAGCGATCTACTACTTTGGTGGTAGGGGTGCTTTACCCCCCACCGTTGTTCTAGCCCGAAAGGTCTACGCTCTCTCACTCCTCTTCCGGTGAATAGAACCGCGCGTCCCCGCGGCATAGCCTTTCTGGACAAGAGAGCTATCCGGGGGACAAAATGAACTACATCAGCACGGAACCCTTCCGCGCCCCTGCCGCGCGCCGCGGCTGGCAGGAGCGGATGCGCACTGTGGTCCTGATCACACCCGACGGTGTGCTGCCGGCAGCCTTCAAGCAGGCGGCAGAGTATGCCTTTCCATGGGCAGTCATGGAGGAGGTCCACAACGTGGACCAGGCCGTTCGGATCTTCCCGAATACCGTGCCGCTGATCCTCATCCACCGGAGCTTCCTCGAGGAGGCAAAGAAGTCCGCGGCTGACCTTTTCCGCTTCCACCCTATGGCCATCATGGCGGTGCTGGACGATGGCTGCGGGCCGGATGAAGAGGGGCTGTCTCCGTTGCTCGACTCCAGCTTCGTGCGCGGCGTACTGCCGATCCAGGCCCGGCGCGAGGTGTGCCTCGCCATTCTCGGCCTGCTGCTGCAGGGCGTGGAGTATTTCCCCCGCTCGATGTTGACCGCAGCGCTGAAGCGCCGCGAGGCAGAACCGGCGCCTGTCCTCGTCGAGGAGTCGCAGGAAATCTCTGGACGCCTTAAGGTCTTGACCAAGCGCGAGCTGCAGGTTCTCGAACTGGTGCAGCAGGGCCTTCAGAACAAGTCGATCGCCAACGACCTCCACCTGTCGGGCCATACGGTCAAGATCCACCTGCACAACATCATCAGCAAGCTGGGAGCGCGCAACCGCACGGAGGCGGCGGCGATCTACCGCGATGCCACCGTCGGCCCCTCTCAGGGGCAGTATGCCAGATCCGCCGATCCGGCCTCTTCCGGTGCCGGCAGGCAGACCTGGTCCGCTCTCCAGTAATCGACACGCAGGCTTTCACCCGCGACACTGCCGCCGACAACACTCGCTAACGGCTGTGGAGACGCTGATCTCCCCAGGGCGAGGCACCAGTGCCAGTGGAGCCACAAACGGGACTAGCGCCATGAAGCTCGCCATAGTGGGGACCGGCTATGTTGGCCTGGTAAGCGGCGCCTGCCTTGCCGGTCTGGGGCACGAAGTGGTCTGTGTCGACCTCGACGAGCACAAGATCGCAGCGCTCAATGCAGGCGAAATCCCGATCTTCGAACCTGGCCTTGAACAGCTCGTTGCCGACAACCGGGCTGCCGGACGGTTATCCTTCACGGCCAGCATCGAGCACGCCGTGGCCGATGCGCGGGCCGTGTTTATCTCGGTGGGAACGCCGTCTCGGCGGAGCGACGGCCACGCTGACCTCAGTCACGTATACGCCGCTGCCGCGTCTATCGCGCGGGCGGTGTCCGGCTTTACTGTCGTTGTGACCAAGTCCACCGTTCCGGTGGGTGCCGGGGACTCCATTGTGCAGACGATTCTCCAGGCCAATCCACGGGCTGATGTGGCCGTGGTCTCGAACCCGGAGTTCTTGCGCGAAGGCGCCGCCATCGAGGACTTCCAGCAACCGGATCGCATTGTGGTCGGGGTGGAGGATGAACGGGCGCGCGAGGTGATGCTGGAGCTCTATCGGCCCTTCATCCTCGCAGAACGGCCGGTGCTGCTCACAGATCGGCGCACCGCTGAACTGACCAAATATGCTGCCAATGCCTTCCTTGCCATGAAGGTCACTTTCATCAACGAGATTGCCGATCTCTGTGAGCGTGTCGGTGCCGACGTTCAGGATGTCGCCCGCGGTATAGGGCTGGACAGGCGCATCAGCCCGGCATTCCTCGACGCGGGACCGGGCTATGGTGGATCCTGCTTCCCCAAGGACACGCTGGCGCTGGTGCAGACCGCTCGCGACCACGACGCGCCGCTGCGGCTGGTCGAGATGACCATAGCCGTCAATCAGCAACGCAAGCATACGATGGCCGAAAAGATCATCGCCGCTTGTGGGGGCAATATACGAGGCAAGACGGTCGCCCTTCTGGGCCTCACCTTCAAGCCGGGCACTGACGATATGCGCGATGCTCCGTCCATCCCGCTCGTGGAGGCGCTGGTGAACGCAGGGGGCAGGGTACGCGCCTTCGATCCGGAGGGCATGCCTGCCGCGAGGACGGTGCTTCAGCCGATCGAATACGCAACCGATGCATACGATGCCGCCAGGGGCGCCGACGCGCTTGTTCTGGTCACGCAGTGGAGCTCATTCTTGGGGCTCGATCTTGACCGCGTCCGCAGCGTCATGAGCACCCCCGTGTTCGTAGATCTGCGCAATGGCTACCGGCGCGACACGGTCGAGGCGAAGGGTCTCGCTTACCATGGCATAGGCAAGCCTTCAGTGCCCGGCAAGGCAAGCCTGGTCCTGGCTGCAGAGTAATATCGCACGGTTGGCGCCCGTCTAGTCGTACGTGTCTTCGTCGGCCCTGGCGGAACGCTCCCCATCAGCCCCGGGCATGTCTTCCCTGTCGCTCGCATGCTTTGGGGTTTGCTGGTCCTTGACCCGGGCAGGGCTGCGGTCTTGCTGGTCTGTGCTGCTCGGCTTGGCCTTGTGGCTGTGTTTCATCTGCCTGCTCCTTGATGATGCCTAAACGCTATGGGGCGCCCACAGGGTCCATCACTCCGTCGATCGGGGAGCGGAACTGGGACGCGTTCAACGTGTTTCGGGCAGCAACAGGAGGTTCCCATGATCGAGCAACAGGTCCGCGAGGCCATAATCGCAGAACTGGAGAGGCAGGCAGCGGCTCGTTCCGACAAGCTGAGCGTCAAGCGCACGGAAAACGATGTGAACGTCTCGGGCGAGGTACAGCTCGATGAACTGGTAATGGCCATTATGGGCTCAGTGGCCGGCGGCCCCTGAAGCTAAATTGCCTTGTCTGTCCAGCCTCTAGCGAGCACTGCCAGTCCCCCCTATAGTGCGCCCAACGGGGGAGGCGGGGCTGGCGGAGAGTGCGAAACGAACTTGGGGAAAGGTGGCCGCCATACCGGCTGCGCTTGCCCTGTTGCTGTTGTTCCTGGCCGCGTTCGCCGGAACGTTTGGCTACTTTCTCTCACAGGGCGTGAGCCAGACCGAGCGAAGCGTCGAACAGCGCTCCGCCGCAGCAGCGCAGATTGTTGCAACCAACGCCTATTGGATCGCTCAGGTCGCGCGGCAGGCGCTTCTGCGCGTCGATGTGGCGCTTGGGCCGGATCTCACTGGCGTCGCCAACCTGCCACTGGCACTCGAAGGCTTGCCGGCTGATGCCGAGGTCTACGTCGTCGATAATGCGGGCCAGACCATCTTCTCTACCGTTTCAGGGGCGGAAGTCGTCTCCGTGGCCGATCGGGAGTACTTCACCGCACTTCGCGACGGTGCCCCGTATTACACCTCGTCGGTGCTGCAGAGCCGGCTCACCGGTGAACAAATCTTCGTCTTCAGCAAGCGAGTGATTCGCAACGGTGCCTTTGCCGGCGCCGTCATGGTGTCTTTTCCGGTGGGTGTGCTCGAGAGCATCTGGCGCTCACTGGAAGTGGAAGAGCCCTCCACAATCAGCCTCGTGCGGGACGACGGCATGTTGATGGCGCGGCTTCCGCCGACCGAAGGGCCGCTGGACCTGAGCGAACTGCCGCTCTTCACGGAGTACCTTCCAGCTTCTCCTACTGGCACCTACGTCTCGGAGGCCTCCCCCGTGGACGGGGTGCCCCGCGTCGTCAGCTACTGGCGTGTGGGGGGAACCGACATTGTGGCCCTGGCCTCGGTCGGTGCGGCCCAGGCATGGTCCGACTTCAATGGCGCGGTAATCGCCGTGATGCTGATCGTCGCGCCGATCATTCTTGCACTGGTCGTCGGCTCCATCTGGATCATTCTGTTGCTGATGCGGGATGCCCGACGTGGTCGCGAGCTTGAGACCGCTCTCGAGGCGAACACTTTGCTGTTCCGCGAGATCCACCATCGCGTGAAAAACAACCTGCAATCCGTTCAGGCGCTTGTGCGAATGCAGAACATGCCGGACGCCGCCAAGCGGGATCTGCAGAGCCGTCTCGCCGCGATGGCGGCCATGCACCAGCACATCTACCAACACGACAACTACTCATCCATCGACGCTCACGACTTCGTCCCGGCCGTGGCCGACGAGGTCGTGCGGGCCTATGGCGCTCCGGTGGAGTTGGGGTACGAAGTCGCGCATCTCACGGTGGATAGGGACCACGCCACGCCGCTGGCACTTCTGATCAGCGAGCTTCTCACCAACGCGCTCAAATATGCCTTTCCCACGGGCGAAGGGCACATAGACATATCTCTGCTGCCCGCCGAGGGGCCGGGGCGTGCCAGGCTGATAGTGCGGGACAACGGCAAGGGCATAGGCGATGCCAGCACCAATGCCAGCATGGGTATGCGCCTGATCAAGGGGGTCGTCGCCCAGATGGCGGGAACCTACACCTTCCGCACGGAGGCCGGCACGATCTTCGAAGCCGAGCTTGCGCTGGAGGTTTCCGGCCATCCGGGTGGCTGACCGCCGGATCAATGCGCCCGGAAACCGGCCTGCAGGATAGGCTTGGTGTCCCGGCTATGCTCTTCCGAGACGTCGAGTTCGCCTTCCTCCGCCAGCTCGCGCTCTGCCTGGTGCCAGAACCGCTGGTCTTCTCCCTGCGGTGAGCCTGCTGCTTCCCACAGGGCGTAGGCGCGATCGCGTATCAGTTCTTCTTGCTCAGGGATCATGATCATTCCTCCGCTGTGCGGCCGCCATGTGGCCGCACAGGTTCAACGCTGGAGGCATGTCGCTGGTTCGGGTTATAGCCGCCCGGCAACTTCTTCCAGTTGCGCAGCGCAGAGGCCCCATCCCTCGTGGAACCCCATCTGCTTGTGGGCGGCCGCGTCTTCGTTGTTCCAGTGCCGCGCGATGGCCGTGTAGCGGGTGCGACCCTCACCGGCATCGTCGAACAGCAGGATTGCGGTGAAGAACGGCTTCTGGGACGGTTTCCAATCCCCGACATACGCGTCGGTGAACACCAGCTTCCGGTTTGGCACCACTTCCAGGTACTGCCCCGGATTGGGGTACTCGGTGCCGCTTTCGTCCGCCATGGTCACGAGGCTCGCGCCGCCCGGACGGACGTCGGCTTCGACCGATGGAGTGCTCCAGGGTTTGGGCGCAAACCACTGCTTCAGCAGGTCAGGCTCCACCCAGCAACGATAGACCTTCTCTGGCGGTGCCGCGATGACCCTGGTCAGCACCAGGTCACGTTCCGTGTCTTCGGTTGGGTACGTCATGATGCAGTCTCCCTTGTGTTATGACATCGCGACGAAGCGCCCACGCCAGCTTCGACACCACCGCTCGGATTCTAGCCCGCGTCGCGCCCCATGGCGGCCAGCGCGACGCGTAGCCGGCCTCCGCTGTCTGCAAGCAGGTCTTCGGGCGTAGCGGCTCCGGCGGCCGCCAGCACCGCCAGCTTGACCGATCCGCCTGCACGAGCCAGCGCATCCTCCGCTACACCTTCCGGCACTTGTGCAATCTCCATCACCATTCGACGTGCCCGGTCGCGCAGCTTGAGGTTATCGGCGATCAGGTTGACCATGTATCCGTCGTGCACATGCCCCAGGTGCACCGCCAACATGGTGGAAAGCATGTTGAGGGCGATCTTCTGTGCCGTTCCGGCGCCCATCCGCGTCGATCCCGCCACCACCTCGGGCGGCGTTTCGAGGCATATGCCGACATCGACCTGCTGCAGCAGGGGAGCACCGCTATTGTTCGCTATTCCGATAGTACGCGCGCCCGCCGCGGCGGCTGCCGCGGCCGCTGCAAGCGGGTAGGGCGTGCTGCCACTGGCGGTGACCGCAATCAGTGCATCACCGGCACCTATGCCATGCTGGCGCAACAATGCCGCTGCTGCGTCGCTATCATCTTCTGCAGCACCCGTCATCGCCGTGAGAGAGGCGAGGCCTCCCGCGATCAGGATGACGATGCGATCCTGCGCAATGCCGAACGTGCCCGGCAGTTCGAGCGCATCTGCCAGCGCCATAAGTCCGGAGCTTCCCGCCGCGGCATAGAACAGCCGTCCGCCGCCCGCCAAGGCTGCCGCGGCCAATGCAGCGGCCGACGCGATCTCCGCGGACGCTGCCTCTACCGCACTTGCAGCTTCCACCTGTGCCTTTGCAAGAACGTGCAGTGCCTGCTCTGGCGGCAGCGTGTCGAACCCGGCGGCGCTCGGGTGCCGCATCTCTGTTTGCCTGGGCTCCATCTGGGCTCCTCCTGTGCCACACTGTAATGCCAAAAACATACCACTTGTCCAACCGCTCGTCCCTGAAACGCCTCTGCGGTTGAAGCCCCGGGTCCGCGAACTGCGCAGGTGGTCGGCCAAGGGGTCTTGGTGAATGGTATTTTATTGGTATTGTGCATGCGAGTGTTCTGCGTTAGTCGCGCGGTGACATCGTTCAAGCGGGGTGCTGAGTGTCGAACACGTCCAGCGGGTTTTTCGGCGACGGACCGGTCGTCCTGCCACAAGGCGGGCCTCTCTACCTGCAATTGAAACGCTGGATCGAAAACGCCGTCCGACGCGGCGACATCAATCCGGGCGATGCGCTTCCATCCGAGCGCGACCTTGCCAGCAAGGTCGACGTCTCAAGGGTCACCGTTCGCAAGGCGGTCCTGCAACTGGTGCAGGAAGGTGTGCTGGTACAGAAGCATGGTTCGGGCACCTTCGTCGCACCCCGCACCCAACGCGTGGAGCAGTCGCTTTCCCAACTCACGTCCTTCACCGAAGACATGGCCAGACGGGGTATGGACGTGCGAGCGGAGTGGCTCGATCGGGGGCTCTATCTCCCGTCGCCCGAGGAAACGGTTTCACTGGGTCTGTCCGCTGGAGAACTGGTTGCCCGGATAGCTCGCCTGCGCCTGACCGGTGACACGCCCCTTGCAATCGAACGGGCGAGCCTTTCGATATCGGTGCTTCCGGATCCAGAGGCCGTGAGCGACTCGCTCTATCGTCACCTCGATCTGTCGGGCAACCGGCCCGTGCGCGCCCTTCAGAGGATTCGCGCTGCGAACCTGGGTGAGGCGGACGCCAGGCGTCTGCAGGTGCCCGTGGGTTCGGCTGGCCTCCATATCGAACGGCTCTCGTACCTGGCCTCAGGCCGCGTCGTCGAATTCACCCGCTCCGTCTATCGGGGCGATACCTATGACTTTGTCGCCGAACTACGTATCGGCGACGCAACACTTGGAGGCGCCAAGACATGACGCTCCCTCAGACACATATGCATCGTGAAGTGCGGGAGATTCCCTCCGCCATCGCAACCTTCCTCGACCGGAGCGGGAATGTCGTCGACGCGGCGGCCGCAGCGTTGCGCGCGAGCGATCCGCTGGTCGTCGCAACCGTCGCCCGTGGCTCGTCGGACCATGCCGCGACCTACCTCAAATACGCGATCGAACTGGCGGCCGGCGTGCCGGTGGCCTCCGTCGGACCGTCTATTGCATCCATCTACGGGCGCTCCCTCAGGCTCGAACGCGGTGCCGCCATTGCCATCTCCCAATCGGGCAAGAGCCCGGACATCGTGGGAATGACGCAATCCGCGAGGGCCTCTGGCGCCACCACCATCGCCATCACCAACACTGCTGGCGCTCCGTTGACGGAAGCGGCGGATTTCACCATCGAGTTGCATGCTGGCGTCGAGCGCAGCGTAGCTGCCACCAAGACCTTCGTTGCCTCGGTCGTTGCGGGTCTGGCCCTGTTGGCCCGCTGGGCAGGCGACAGCGACCTTGATCGTGCGGTCCGCGAACTGCCCGCCGCGTTGAGTCGGGCTGTTGAATGCGACTGGTCGCCCCTCCTCCAAGCTCTGGACGGTCAGGACGCTCTTTACGTTCTCGGGCGAGGACCCGGCTGGGCGATCGCCAATGAGGCGGCGCTGAAATTCAAGGAAACGTGTGGCATCCAGGCGGAGTCCTACAGTTCCGCCGAGGTGATGCACGGCCCGGTCGCGATTGTCACTCAGGGTTACCCTGTCCTCGGCCTGGCTGCCCGCGACGCTGCCGAGTCTTCAGTGGCCGATATGGCCCACACGCTGGCGGGGCAGGGGGCTCTTGCCTTCCTCACCAGCGACAGGCCTGGTGCGGCTCGCCAGCTTCCCTTTGCCACGACCGGCCATCCGCTGACCGATCCGCTCGCCCTGATCGTGTCGTTCTACGCCTTCGTAGAGACACTGGCGCGGCACCGGGGCCTCAATCCCGACGAACCGCGCCTGCTCAAGAAGGTCACGGAAACAATATGAGCGACCTCACTGCCATTACGGCTACCCGCCTGTTCGATGGCCACCGCTGGCATGAGGACGCGGCCCTGCTGGTTGAGTTCGGCCACGTCTCGGCAGTGGTGGGGGTAAGCGACATTCCTGCCGCTTCCCATCGGCTGGATCTCGGCGACGGTATTGTCGCCCCCGGCTTTGTGGACCTTCAGGTGAATGGCGGTGGCGGCGTCCTCTTCAACAACGACCCGTCTGTTGCTGCGATACGGACCATCTGCGCCGCGCATGCGCAGTTCGGCACCACGGCCCTGCTGCCGACGCTGATCACCGACACGGTGGCGGTGAACGAGGCAGCCATTGGAGCGGGCAGAGCGGCGGCGGACGAGCGCGTTCCGGGTTTTCTGGGGCTGCACCTTGAAGGCCCGCATCTTTCCCTCGCCCGCAAGGGAACGCACGATCCCGCTCTCATCCGGCCAATGGACGAGTCCGATCTTGATCGGCTGGTTAGGGCGGGCCGTGCCTTGCCGAACCTTCTGTGCACGGTTGCGGCCGAGACGGTTTCCCCATTGCAGATATCAGCTCTTGTGGAAGCCGGCGTCATCGTCAGCATCGGGCACTCGGACGCCGACTACGCCGCCGCCATCGCCGCCTTCGCTGCCGGCGCCACCATGGCGACGCACCTGTTCAATGCCATGAGCCAACTCGGCAACCGGGAGCCCGGAGTGGTGGGGGCGGTGCTCGATACGCCGGCCGTGTTTGCGGGCCTCATTGCCGACGGCATCCACGTTCATCCCGCAAGTGTTGCGGTTGCCCTGCGCGCGAGGGCGGCGCCCGGCAAGGTGTTCCTTGTGACGGATGCCATGTCGCAGACGGGCACGGACCTCACCAGCCTGACCTTGAATGGCCGCACCATAACCCGCGCGGACGGGGCCCTTCGCCTTGCCGACGGCACGCTCGCCGGCGCGGATCTCGATATGATCGATGCAGTCCGCTTCATGCACCGCCGGATCGGGGTTCCTCTTGAGGAGGCGCTCCGCATGGCGTCGCTCTATCCAGCTCAGGCTCTCGGTGTGGACGCCGAGCACGGCCATCTCGCCCAGGGAACTCTGGCCAACTTCGTGCACCTGAACCACGACCTTGGGGTCGCATCTACCTGGATCGCCGGCCGGAAGGTTTGGGGCTGATACCCACTTGCGGGCTCGGGGCTGCCGGGCGATGCGGAGCAACGTTCACCGTTCGGGCACAATCTCGCCTGATCTGCGGCCGAGCAGATGCTGAAGTGTTCCAGCAGTGCGCAACTATGTTGGCGCCCCAGTTCTCTTGAAAACTCCAGCAAATCCGGCGGCTTTAACCGGCCGTTCAGCGAGATTAACAGGAGGTTTCCTGTTGTGTGCTGAATCTGCAACATCCGGTTTGCAACCATATTGCGCCACTCGGAAAACGGCCTTTGCGTGATTGCGTCCTTTTTTGCCCTGCGTAGAGTGGGTCCTGCGAATCCATGCATGGGATCGTTTGTCGGTCGCAGCGCGACGGCAACACACTGCACCACGATAGTGTGGTCGCGTTTCGACAAACCGCTGGGTAACCGGCACCAAAAAATGACTGACTTTGGAGGTCACTTAATGAAACTCAAGAGCCTTATCCTCGGTTCTGTCGCAGCTGCTGGTCTCTCGACCGCTGGCTACGCCGCCGACCTGGGCGTGCTGACGTCGCTGGACGTCTGCGACTCCCTCGGTCTCTCCGGCCTGACCATTTCGTCGGACACCAACTGCCTGCAGGTCTCGGGCAAGGTTTCCTACGAATTCGTGTGGGGCAACTTTGATGGCGGCGGCGTGCTGATCGCCGGCACCCCGATGACTGGCGTCTGGGGCGGCGTGAATGCTGATGGCGTCCGCACCATCGACACCCCGAGCACCGAGGCCGCTGGCACCCGCCAGGACTGGGACTCCAAGGTTGAGACCCTGCTGAAGTTCGTTGCGACCGCTTCGAGCGACTTCGGTCCGGCCCGCGTCGTGATCAACCTGCGTCAGCGCGACTACACCCGCTTCCGCAGCGTCGGCCCTGTCACCGTTCATCCGGATGCGCACCCGCTCCGCGCCCAGGACGCCTACGTCCAGGTTGGTGACACCACCATCATCAGCGCCGGTAAGAAGGGTTCGATCTTCAACGAAGGCGATGACGAGCCGTTCAACTTCACCGGCCTGTTCATGTCCGACGACGCTGACAAGGGCGTCTGGGAAGGCCCCGTCCGCAAGGGCGGTCACGTGATCCAGATCGAGTCCAGCTTCGGCGAAGGCTTCGTCGGTAAGCTCGGTCTTGAAGCTCTCGACCGCGTCGACGCCGAAGCTGGTTCGCTGGTTGGTGTCCTCGACTACTCCGGCAACGGCATCACCGCTCACGTCAGCGGCGCTGTTGGTGGTCTGCTCGACGGCGTCCAGAACACCGGCGACACCTACTCCGTCCACGCTGGCATCACCGGCTCGTTCGACGCCTTCAAGCTCCGCGCTGCGTTCGGTGCTGGCGGCGGCTACATCGCCCCGGGCACCAACTGGAACTACTGGAACGGTCTCGTCACCGGCGAAGCCACCTTCGACATGTTCAAGATCGCTCTGTCGGGTGAGTTCGCTGGCGGCACCGATCGCGTGACCGGCGCCACCATCGGCACCGATTACGGTCTGGGCGGCTCCATCGGCGCCAAGGTTGCCGAAGGCATCGAGATCAACCTCGGCGGTCGTTACTTCAACGACGGCACCGCCGGTATCGGCGATGGCTACCAGGTTGCTGCTCAGCTCGTCGCTGCTCTGACCGAGTCGATCAAGCTGGTCGGTGAGATCGGTGTGTACGGCCGCGCTGCCAACGTTGCTCCGGCTCCGGTTGCTGCTGCCTACTCCGACTTCTACGGCAAGGCCGAACTGCAGTGGGCTCCGGGCGGTGGTTTCACCTCGTCCGTCGCTGCTCAGGCTCAGCAGAACGGTGCCTACAAGGTCACCTTCAAGGCTGCCAAGGAATTCCAGTAATCCTCGGATTACACTGGACTTCGGAAAGGCCCGGCTCACGCCGGGCCTTTCTTTTTGTCTCGGTGCTGCGGGGCAATTCTTCCGTGCGCCAATGGCTTCCCTGCGTTCCAACAGCCGGGCAAATGCACTAGTGTCCCGGCTGATTTGCGGTTTCCCCGGTTCGGACCAGGAATGATCAAGGTTACGTTGAAGTGGATCGCCCCTGCGGCGGTTACGGTGCTTTGCGGCACATCTGTCGCTCTCGCGATGACTGCACCGACCGTTGAAACGCAGCGTCCACTGGCCGAAGGGCAGGACGTGCGTAGCGAGCGTAGCGTTGTTCGCCTCGCCCAAGGCGGCAGCATCGTAACGCTCGATCCGGTCCGGGTCGACGACTACTGGATGAGCGCTACTCTCCAGCCGGGTGGGACGCTGGTTTTCGATGGCTATGCCCCGGACCAGGCGGCGCGCGATCGTTTCGCTGCTGAACCGGGTGCAGATGTAGCGTGGCTCAAGCTCGGTCGCGGCGAGCCTGAAAGCTATGCGGCGCATGTGAGTTTCGGGCTCTCGGTGTTGCGGCAGCTTTCCGATGGCCGGTTTTCCCTGCGCGAGAATGTCGCCGTCGTCAGTGGGACCGCTGCGACCTTGACGGACTATCTTGCTGTCCGCGCCATGCGCGCACAAGGTGCTCCGCAGGGCATGGTGCTTGCGATGTTCGACATCAAGGCGCCCCGCGCGAACGAGTATCGCTTCGAGGCGAACAAGGCCTCGTCCGGTGACATCACCTTCAGCGGTTTCCTTCCAAATCCTGAAATCGAGGCGCTGTTGGCCGGTCGTGCCGGGATGACCGGCCCGTCAGGCGTCGAGTACGCCTCCGGCGAGCCGACGAACTTCCCGGTCATGGCGGAGACCGCGTTGGCTCTGCTCGACCGCCTGGCCGACGGCAAGGTGCAATTCGACGGCCGAGGATGGACGCTCACCGGCACTCCGAACTCCTCCAGCGACCGCGAGGCCATCGAAGTGGACTTCACCTCCCGGCAACTCGCCGCTGCGGGGTGGTCCATGGCGCTGGGGACCCTGCCGCAGCGTGCGGCTCTAGCCGCCGCCCCCGGGGGCCAGGTGGCAGGGGATGCGCCTGCCGAGGCCGCCGTTGCACAGGCGCCGCTCGTCGTTCAGCCTCCGTTGGATGTGGAAAGGCCTCTGGCCGAACCGGATCCCGGCTACGCCTTCTCCGTGACCCGGTCCGCGGGCGGGACCGCGGTCGCGGCAGGTCAGTTACCGTCGGAGGCCACCTTGCGCTTTCTCGACAATGCCTTGGCAGGCGCGAACTCCGATGCTGTCTCTATCGCACCCGGTGCGCCGCCGACCTTCGGGGCAAGCCTCCAGACCGGGCTC
>JAEZHZ010000132.1 GCA_023436745.1 Pseudomonadota bacterium
GTATCCGCCCGTGATCACACCCGGTCGAAGTTCGTCGGCAGGATGACCAAGTCGCGGATCGTGACTTCGCGCCGTCGCGTCAGCATGAACACGATCGCCTCGGCCACGTCTTCCGGCTCGATGAGACCGCCGGCCTGACGCGCCTTTCTCAGGTTCTCCTCCGGCCAATCCGCCAGCAGCGCGGACACCACGGGCCCCGGCGAAATCTGGGCGACACGCACGCCGTGCGGGATCATCTGGCGGCGCATACCCTGTACGAAGCTGTTGATGGCCCATTTTGAGCCCGAGTAGACGGGCTCCCAATAGGTGGGGAAATGGCCGGCGACCGAACAGGTCACGATGATGTCGCCTGTCTTGCGCGCCATCATGTGCGGCACCACGGCATGTACGTTCTTCATAACCGCATTGACGTTGAGGTTCAGCATCCGGTCGATGGCTTCGGCTGTCGTGTCCACCAGGTCGCCACCGATATAGGTGCCGGCATTGCAGTGAAGGATGTCGATCTTGCCGGCCTTGCCGATGATCTCGGGGATCATCCGCGCGCAGCTTTGCGGATCAAGCAGGTCCGTCACCTGGCTCAGAGCACGCTCACCCAGTTCTTCGGTCAACCACGCCAGGGCGACCTCATTCTGGTCCACCATGACAACCGTTGCGCCTTCGTCCAGCAGGGCCTTGGCCGTTGCCAGGCCGATGCCGGAAGCAGCACCGGTCACGGCGGCTACCTTCCCCTCGAGCGAAGCTGCCATCGTTAACCTCCCATTTTGGCCAGTGTGTCGTGGGGTGCACTGACACGTCAATGCCGGCGGTCTCGGGCGGTCAGTGGCGCCGGACGCCATGGAGATCAATTGCCGGCCTCAACCTCGCGCAGGATCTCGGAGGTTATCTCGATGGCGTACCGCACCGGCTGGTCGGTGATCGACAACTCGGCCTTGTGTTCCTTGAGGCTGCCCTCCGCGTCAGATGCCGACCTGTCGGCCGCGACGTCCTTGGCCGCCACTGCCGACAGCCGGGCCTGTATGAGGCGCAACTCCTGCAGTTCAGTGTCCGTCGGGTTGGTGTCCCGAAGGCTGTGCTCCAGCAGGTGAGCGGCATGCGTCAGGAGATAGGCCCGCCTCAGGGGGTTGTGAGTCCTGGCTTCGACGACGCCGACGGTCCAGAAGCTGCGCATGGGGTCATAGGCCTTCATCACCCCGCCGAATGCCATGTCCACTGCGCTGGCGGCAGCTGTGATGGACTTTTCGGGGTGCGTGCCACCGTTGATGATGACATCGATGAGGTCCCTGATGGCCAGCAGGAAGCGGTTCATCGCACGCTCCGCCGCATTGCCGGTACGCAGGGGCAGTATGGCGAGTGCGGCGAAGATTCCGGCGGCGGCGCCGATAGCGGTTTCTTCCAGGCGCAGCACCAGAAGGCTTGGGGTGAAAATCCCGAGCAGCCCATAGATGAGGGAGATCGCGATATTGAGGCACACCATCATGCCGCCGTAGCTGATCCGCGCCAGGTAGAAAGCTCCGAAGATGCTGATCCCGACCAGCGGAACGGTCAGATAGATATCTCCGCTGACCAGGGTGGCCAGACCGATACCCAGGGCGATGCCTGCAAGTGTGCCCATGGAGCGACTGATACCGCGGACTGCCACGGCGCCCGACGATTGCGTGTTCATGAATATCAGGAACGCGGTCATCACCGCCCAGTACCAGCGGTCCGACGAAATCAGGTGGCCGCCGATCATGGCTATGGCGCACGCCAGGGTGACCTGTACTGCGAGGCGAAACTGCTCGTCCTTCAGCCATTGGCCGCGTTCCGGGAAGGCCTTTGCCTGCTGCGCTGGCGGTTGTGCTACCCCCACGCCGTGCGGGAAGTCTGCAGGCAACGTGGTAACTGCTTCCTGCAGCCGCGTTTCGGCTGCCTTCATTGCCGCCAACTGGCGCTGAACGCTTTCTCCCTCCGGCTCCGGCCGACGGAGCGCCGCTGTCGATGAGACATCGAGCGCGGTCTCGGCGGCCAGTTGCAGGTCCATGAGCCGCAGGGTGATCTCGGAGTTGTGCTCGGTACCCGGTCCTTCGACCTTCAGGGGCAGGTAGTTCTGGCACATGCGGACGTCGCTTCGCAGGCGCCCGGCGATCCGCAGGGCGTCGTCCCAGCGCATGTCCTTCCGGGTCTCGGCAACCGCACCGACTACCTCGCGCAGTTGTTGGGACATGTCGAGGGTGCCGGCAACCACGCGGCGGAAGTCGCGAGATGCCTTTTCCGGGATGACATGGTTGCGAACCAGATGAGCAACCACCCCTGACACCACCAAGGCCAGTCCGATCTCCGTCAGGTCCCGCTCCGGTGGATCGAGCATGGTGCCCATGATCCCGCACATGAAGGCAAATACGCCAACCGCCTGCCAGCGGCTGCCGAACCGACGTAAATAGGCCGCAACGAAGATGACGACCAGCAACCACGCATCTATCTCGATCAGCGAGTTCTGAACCAGCGTCACACCCGCTATGACGATGAAACCGAACACAGCGGCGTAGAACCTGGTCACCGCACGCCCGGCGACCGTAGGATCATTGATCTGCGCGGCCCCCTGGATGGCGGTGATGAGGCCGAGCATGTAGGCGGGGGTATTCATCGGCACCCAGCGGCCGATGATCACCAACGCGAGGCAGACCGCCGCCACAGTCAGCATGACGCGCACGCCCATGCGAAGCCCCACGTGACCGGGGTCGGCCGACACGAGGTAGAATTTCAGCTTGGCAAGCAGGTTCATGGATCGGTGTCACTTGAGGTACGGTAACCGCTCAAAAACATCGGCACGTGCAAGCCCATGCAGGCGGGGGGATGTTCCGGCTCTGCCGGTCCATGTTTCTGCCGCGACAGCTCCGTCCGTGTTGGCTCGCGCACCAGCAAAATTGCGTCCGGGATCTGTCGGTGACAGCAAGCGCAGACAGCTTGAGTATAGGCACCGCTCGCCCCCTGAAACATGATTGATGTCAAGGCCGGCGCGCAGCTGGGGATGCCTGGCAAGCGGCAAATCCGTTCATCGCGACCGCATACTGGCAGTCTCTTGCCTTCGGTCAATGAACCTGAGCGCGGCCGGTCTAGTCTTCCGGCCCTGTGCGCCGCTGTGGTCGCATCGGAGAGACAGGTATGGACAAGACAATGAAAGCTGCAGTGGTGCGGACTTTCGGCGAGCCGCTCACGATTGAGGAGGTGCCCGTTCCTACCCCGGGTCCCGGCGAGGTTCTGGTGAAGGTCATCACCTGCGGCGTCTGCCACACTGACCTGCACGCTGCCAACGGAGACTGGCCGGTGAAGCCTTCACCGCCGTTCATTCCGGGCCATGAGGTGGTTGGATCCGTTGCGGCCCTCGGCCCGGGTGTCACCAACCTCAAGGAGGGCGATACCGTCGGCGTCGCGTGGCTCCATGATGCCTGCCGTGCCTGCGAGTTCTGCGAGACGGGCTGGGAGACCCTCTGTGAGTCACAGCACAATACCGGCTACAGCGTGAACGGTGGCTTTGCCGAGTACGTGATAGCCGACGCCGCATTTGTGGCGCGCCTGCCGGCGGGCATTGATTTCGCCGCGATGGCGCCAATCCTGTGTGCTGGCGTCACCACCTACAAGGGGCTCAAGGAAACCGAGGCCCGACCCGGCGAGTGGGTGATCATCTCTGGCGTCGGCGGACTGGGGCATGTGGCAGTCCAGTATGCCAAGGCCATGGGGCTGCGAGTGGTCGGCCTCGATGTTGCTCCCGACAAGCTGGAACTCGCGAAGTCCGCAGGGGCGGACCTTGCGTTCAACGCCAGGTCGCCGGGAGTCGTCGAAGAGATCCTGAAAGCGACAGACGGCGGTGCCCACGGGATTCTGGTGACCCCGGTTTCCCCTCCTGCTTTCGGGCAGGCGCTGCAACTGGCCCGGCGCCGCGGCACGGTAAGCCTTGTGGGCCTGCCACCGGGCGATTTCCCGACGCCGATTTTCGATGTGGTGCTCAAGCGCATCACTGTCCGAGGCTCGATCGTGGGGACGCGGCGGGATTTGGATGAGGCGGTGGCGTTTGCGGTGGACGGGAAGGTGAAGGCGCACATTACCAAGGCGCCGCTTGAGGATATCAACGAGATATTCCAGCGGCTTAGCAGCGGGCAGGTGGATGGCCGGATGGTGCTGGACATTTCCCAGGGGACTGCCGGGCGCACATATGTGGCATGATCGTCCTGCTTTCCGTTACCGCCAAGGCCGAAAACGGTGAGGAATCCTCACACTTCGCGCATATGCGGCGGTAGCCTTGTGGACAGGAAGTCGATCAC
>JAEZHZ010000284.1 GCA_023436745.1 Pseudomonadota bacterium
GTCTTTTCCTGCGGTTTAAACAACTACTTAAGCCAGACATCCTAGCGTCGAGCTTCCATCGGAGATGGCTCGGTGCCGGTTCTGCTCGACTTCTTTACATCCACCCACGACCTTCGCCTCGTCGCCCTTGCGGCGGGGGTGTGCCTGCTCTCGGCTTATGCCTGCATGAGCCTGCTGCAGTACGCCCGCCGCGCCAGCGGGCGCATGCGCCTGCTGTGGAACGGCGTGGCCGCGCTCTCGGTCGGTTTCGGCATCTGGGTCACGCACTTCATCGCCGTGATGGCCTATCGGCCGGGCTTCCCCTGGGACTACGACCTCGGCCTGACGGCCGCCTCGCTCGGCATAGCCGTGCTGGTGTGCGGCTTTGGCCTGGCGCTGGCCATCCGCGGCGAGAACGGATGGGACCACCTGCTCGGCGGTGCCGTAGTGGGCGTCGGCATCTCCGTGATGCACTATACCGGCATTGCGGCGCTGATCATGGGCGGCACCATCGGTTGGGACAACACGCTGGTCGCCACCTCAATCCTCTCGGGCATGCTGCTGGGAGCGGCCTCGGTGTGGCTCGCCGCACGGTTCAGGCGCACCGGCCGCCTCGCGGGGGCAGGGCTGCTCACCCTCGCCATCTGCGCAATGCATTTCACCGCCATGGGCGCGGCAGATTTCTCCCGCTGCTTTCCGCTGACCATCGGCAGCCAGATCCATATCGAATGGCTCGCAGGTGCCCTGGCCGGGATATCGCTGCTGATCCTCGGCGTGACCTTCGGCAGCCTGGTGCTCGATGAGGCCGACCGTCGGCGCACCGCGCGCGAGGCCGAACGGCAACTGCAGGATGCCCAGCGCATCAACGAAGTCTCCGGCCGGCTCGAACTCGCCATGGCGCACATGGCGCAGGGTCTTGCCATGTACGATGGCGGCGGCGTGCTTCGCCTGCACCACCGCCGCTTCTCGCAATTGCTCGGGCTGGGGCAGGACGCCGATCTCGTCGGCCGCTCCTTCCGCGACACCTTCCGTCAGGTCCTGCTCGACAACTCCGCCGATGCGGCGGAGCTGGAGGCGCTGACAGACCGCCTCCATGCCAAGCACCTGCCGCTGGTGCGCTCTGGTGGCGAGGTCGTGCATGAACTCCCTGGCGACCGCACCCTGCGCATCAACCACAGTCCGATGGGCGACGATGGCTGGGTCACCACCATCGATGACATCACCGAGCGCCAGCGCTCGGCGGCAGCCATCCGTCACCTGGCCATGCACGACAGCCTGAGCGGCCTGCCGAACCGCACCAACTTCAACGAGCGTTTCGACGGTATCCTCGCCGAGCTGGAGCACAGTGACGACAACCTGGCGGTCGTTGCCATCGATCTCGACCGCTTCAAGGAAATCAACGACAGCCACGGTCACGCCATCGGCGATCTGGTGTTGCGCACCGTGTCACGGCGCCTGCTGGATACCCTGCGCGATGGCGAACTCGTGGCGCGTCTCGGCGGCGACGAGTTCGGCGCGCTCAAGCGCTTCAGCTCCATGGACGCGCTGCGCGAGTTCCTGCAGCGGCTCGAGGCGGCCATGTTCACCCGCATCGAGACGGGCACTGCCGTGTTCGACACCGCGGCGAGCCTCGGCGTCGCCATCTATCCCGAAGACGGCGCCGACCGCTCCAAGCTGCTCAACAACGCCGACCTCGCCATGTACCGCGCCAAGGCCGAGTTCGACCGGCACGTTGCCTACTACGAGAGCCAGATGGACGAACATGCCCGCCAGCGGCGGGCGATGGCGCGGGACATCTGGACCGCGATCGAGAAGAACGAGTTCCGGCTCGCCTATCAGGTGCAGAAATCTGTCGCGACCGGCGAGGTCACCGGCTACGAGGTCCTGCTGCGCTGGGACCGGCCGGGACATGGTCCGTGTTCACCTGCCGACTTCATCCCGGTGGCGGAAGAGTGTGGGGCCATCACCAGCATCGGTGCCTGGGTTCTGCGCACGGCCTGCCGTGAGGCGGCTGGCTGGCCCGAACCCTTCAAGATTGCCGTGAACGTCTCCGGGTTGCAGCTCGGTCAGGTCGACCTGATCGACACCGTGCGAGGCGCGCTGCTCGAATCCGGCCTGGCTCCGCGCCGGCTGGAGCTGGAAGTGACGGAAACCTCGATCATTGCCGACAAGAGCCGCGCCCTCCACATCCTGCGCCAGATCAAGGCCATGGGCGTATCGATCGCCATCGACGATTTCGGCACCGGCTACTCCTCGCTCGACACCCTGCGCAGCTTCCCGTTCGACAAGATCAAGCTCGATCGCTCCTTCATGCAGGAGGTGGAGCAGAACGAGCAGTCCAAGGCGATCGTGCGCGCCATCCTGGCGCTCGGCCGCAGCCTCAGCGTGCCGGTGCTCGCCGAGGGCGTGGAGACCCTGGCGCAGCTCGAGGTGCTGCGCGCGGAAGGGTGTAACGAAGCGCAGGGGTTCCTGCTCGGCCGTCCCGGCCGAATCGACTGGGACGACCTGCTGGAGCTGCCGGCGGTGGCGACCGCCTAGTCGCGGCCGCGGAAGCGGCGCTGGTAGTCCGGGTCGTAGAGGGCGCTCTCGCGGAAGTCTTCTGCCGAAAGCGAGCGTCCGACGAAGATTATTGCCGTCCGTTCCACAGGTTCGGCCTTCAACGCTAACGAAACGCAACCCAAAGTGCTGCGGATTATGCGCTCCTGTGGCCAGGAAGCGTGAGCGACAACAGCAACCGGGCAGTCCTCGCCATAGAGTGGTGTCAGTTCCTCGACGATAGAATCGAGGCTGTGAATTGCCAGATGAATGGCCAGCGTCGCCCCGGTTGCGCCGAATGCCTTGAGGTTTTCGCCGGCGGGCATGGGAGATGCCCGGCCTGAAACCCGTGTGAGAACAAGACTTTGGCCGACGCCTGGCACCGTGAGCTCCCGCCCCAGCGCCGCCGCGGCGGCGGCAAACGCCGGCACGCCCGGCGTCAGCGTGTAGGGGATGCCCAGCCGGTCGAGCCGGCGCATCTGCTCGGCCACTGCGCTCCAGATCGACAGATCTCCCGAATGCAGCCGCGCCACATCCTGCCCAAGTCCTTGAGCCTGCACACATTCCTGTTCGATCTCGTCGAGCGACATGGGCGCCGTGTCAACGATCCGCGCGCCGGGCGGGCAGTACTGCAGCAACTCGGGCGGGATGATCGAACCGGCATAGAGGCATACCGGGCAACGAG
>JAEZHZ010000322.1 GCA_023436745.1 Pseudomonadota bacterium
CCTGGTGCTGAAGGAGTTCTCGGCGCGGCTCAAGCGGAACATCCGCGGGGTGGACCTGGCCTGCCGCTTCGGGGGCGAGGAGTTCGTGGTGCTCATGCCTGACACCGACCAGAACCAGGCGGAAGCCGTAGCCGAGCGGGTGCGGCAGGCCGTGGCGGAGCGGGCTTTCGAGGTGCCGGGGGGCCGGAGCCTGTGGATCACGGTTTCGGCCGGGGTGGCTCTGCGCGAGAGCGATTCGGATACGGCGGAAACGCTGATCAAGCGGGCGGACGTGGCGCTCTATCGGGCCAAGCGCGAGGGGCGCAACCGGGTGGTGTTCGACGCCGCCTGAGCTTCGATAAAACTGCGCACATTAGGGTTAGCCGTTATAGATAACGAAGCGTTATCGGCCGTTAACCTACGGTCATTCTTGCGTTTTTGGCGGCGGTCGATAGGTTGGAGCCAACACGACGAGCCGGCCAGAACCGGTGGCGGTCGCGGGTTCCCTACGGCTCATCTCAGGTCCGCCGCAACTCCTGAGTCCCGTAGGGCGGTTGGTCCGGATGCGGTGAAAGTGGCCTCTTCATAAAGCCGCTCCGGACCAGCCACTCCTTTCCCTTCTGTACCAGATTCGGCAGATTCCGGTTGCCAAACGTTACCGCCAGGGGCGTTTCTGCAGGGTTTCCGACACGTTTCTGAACGAAGATGAACGAAACCTGACCATCAACATGAACAACAAAAAACCCCGCATGAACGATGCGGGGTTCTTCGATAACGCCAGGACAACCAGACCTTACTTGATCTTGGCTTCCTTGAATTCGACGTGCTTGCGGGCGACGGGATCGTACTTCTTGAACGCCAGCTTCTCGGTCTGGGTGCGGGCGTTCTTCTTGGTCACATAGTAGAAGCCGGTGTCGGCCGTGGACACGAGCTTGATCTTGATGGTGTTGGCTTTGGCCATTCGGGTGTCCTCGACAAACAAAAGTGCGCCGCCTTGAGGCAGCGCCGGAATTTGGCCGCAACCTACGGATTTCGCGGCTGGAGTCAATGCAAAAGCGACGTCAGCCCGCGCGGATCAGCGGGATCGCGAGGTCCTTGCGGAAGATGTAGAGCAGGGCGCGGGCGGCATCGCCGCGGGGACCGGTGAGACCGGGGTTGTCGCGGAGGAGCGCCTTGGCCTCCTCATGGGCGAAATCGAGCAGGTGGCGGTGCACGTCCGGGACGGCAATGCGGTAGCCCGGCATGCCCGACTGGCGGGTGCCGAGCAGATCGCCCTGTCCGCGCAGTTCAAGGTCGCGCTCGGCGATCTCGAAGCCGTCCTCGGTGGCCTTCATGGTCTCGAGGCGGGCCTGGGCGGTCTCGCTCAGCGGCTCCTTGTAGAGCAACAGGCAGGCCGAGCGGATGGAGCCCCGGCCGACACGGCCGCGCAGCTGGTGTAGCTGGGCCAGGCCGAAGCGCTCGGCATGCTCGATGATGATGATCGAGGCGTTGGGCACGTCGACGCCGACCTCGATGACGGTGGTGGCGACGAGCAGCTTGATCTCGTTGGCAGCGAACCGGGCCATGACATCCTGCTTGGCCGCCGCCGACATGCGGCCGTGGACCAGCGCGACCTGATCCCCGAAGACCTGGCGGAGCTCGGCGGCGCGATCCTCGGCGGAGACGGCTTCAAGCGTCTCGCTTTCTTCCACCAGCGGGCAGACCCAGTAGGCCTGGGCGCCGTCGGCGATGCGGGCGCGGAGGCGGGCGACGACGCGGTCGTACTCGCCGACCGACAGCACGGCGGTATCGATGGGCTGGCGGCCGCGCGGCTTCTCGCGGAGGACGCTGACGGCCATGTCGCCGAAATGGGTGAGCACCAGGGTGCGCGGGATCGGGGTGGCTGTCATCACCAGGAGGTCGGTGTGCTGGCCCTTGTCGGAGAGGGCGAGGCGCTGGTGGACGCCGAAACGATGCTGCTCATCGACGACGACAAGGCCGAGATTGCGGAAAGCGATGCCGGACTGGAACAGCGCGTGGGTGCCGACGGCGATGTGGGCTTCGCCCGAGGCAAGGGCGGCGAGGCGGGCGCGGCGCTCGGCGGCGGGCAGCTTGCCGGTGAGCAGTTCGATGCGCAGGCCCGCGGCGTCGCAGAGGGGCTTCAGCGAATTATAGTGCTGGGTGGCGAGGATTTCGGTGGGCGCCATCAGGGCGGACTGGGCGCCATCCTCGACCATGGCGGCCATGGTCATCAGCGCCACGGCGGTCTTGCCGGAGCCGACATCGCCCTGGAGCAGGCGCGACATGCGGTCGGGCGCCGCAAGGTCGGCCATGATTTCGGCGATGGCCTGCTCCTGTCCGGCGGTGAGGCTGTAGGGCAGGGCGGCGCGTACGCTGCCGGTTACGGTTCCGGTGAAGGTGCGGGCGATGCCGCGGGCGGAGACCATGGTGGAGCGGATGAGCTGCAGCGCTACCTGGCCGGCGAGGTATTCGTCATAGGCGAGGCGCATGCGGGCCGGCGCCCAGAGCTCGGCCTGCTCGGGGCTTTCCGG
>JAEZHZ010000339.1 GCA_023436745.1 Pseudomonadota bacterium
GCTCTGGGGCACGGCGAACCTCTTCTCCAACCGCCGCTACATGGCTGGCGCCGCCACCAATCCCGATCCGGAAGTCTTCGCCTATGCCGCTGGGCAGGTGAAGGCCGTGCTTGAGCTGACCAATGACCTGGGCGGCGAGAACTACGTGCTCTGGGGTGGCCGCGAGGGCTACGAAACGCTGCTCAACACCAAGATCGGCCAGGAGCAGGACCAGATGGCCCGCTTCCTGACGCTGGTCATCGAGCATGCCGAGAAGATCGGCTTCAAGGGTCAGATCCTGATCGAGCCCAAGCCGCAGGAGCCATCCAAGCACCAGTACGACTACGACGTCGCCACCGTGTATGGCTTCCTGCAGAAATACGGCCTCGAAAAGAAGGTGAAGTGCAACATCGAGGTCGGCCATGCCTTCCTCGCCGGTCACTCCTTCGAGCACGAACTGGCGGTCGCCTCCTCGCTCGGCATGCTGGGCTCGGTCGACGCCAACCGCAACGACCTGCAGTCCGGCTGGGACACCGACCACTTCCCCAACAATCCGGGCGAAATGGCGCTGGCCTTCTACTACATCCTCAAGCAGGGCGGCCTCGGCAAGGGCGGCTTCAACTTCGACGCCAAGGTGCGCCGCCAGTCGCTGGACGCAGCCGACCTGCTGCACGGCCACATTCTCGGCCTCGACACCCTGGCCCGCGGCCTCAAGGGTGCCGCCGCGCTGATCGAGGACGGCGAGTTCGACCGGGTGCTAGACGAGCGCTACGCCGGCTGGAACAGCGGCCTCGGTGCCGACATCCTCGCTGGCAAGCTCAGCCTCGCCGACATCGCGGCCAGGGTCGAGAGCGACGGCATCAACCCGCAGCCGCGCTCCGGCCGCCAGGAGTATCTCGAGAACCTGGTCAACCGGTTCGTGTAAGCGACCACGCGCGCGGAACCCCCTTCTCCCCTTGTGGGAGAAGGTGTCGGCGCAGCCGACGGATGAGGGTCCGCGATTTCACCGATCGCGCAGCGTGCGCGGAAAGAACCCCTCACCCGCCCTTCGGGCACCCTCTCCCGCAAGGGGAGAGGGCGATGGAGCCGATGCTCATGCCGCAAATCACCAATCCCATCCTCCCCGGTTTCAATCCGGACCCGTCCATCTGCCGCGTCGGCGACGACTACTACATCGCCACGTCCACCTTCGAGTGGTACCCCGGCGTGCAGATCCACCACTCCCGCGACCTTGCCAACTGGGAGCTGGTCTCGCGCCCGCTCTCGCGCAAGGCCCAGCTCGACATGCGTGGAGACCCCGATTCCTGCGGCGTGTGGGCGCCCGACATCACCCATGACGGTGAGCGCTTCTGGCTCGTCTATACCGACGTCAAGCGCAAGGACGGCTCCTTCAAGGACGCCCACAACTACATCGTCACCGCGGAATCGATCGACGGGCCGTGGTCCGACCCGATCTACGTCAACTCCTCCGGCTTCGACCCCTCGCTGTTTCACGACGACGACGGCCGCAAGTGGTTCGTCAACATGATGTGGGACCACCGCACCCGTCCGCTGCGCTTCGCGGGCATCGCGCTGCAGGAGTTCGATCCGAAGCAGGGCAAGCTCGTCGGTCCGCGTACCAACATCTACCAGGGCACGGACCTCAAGCTGGTCGAGGGCCCGCATCTCTACAAGCGCCAGGGAAAGGATGGACAGTCCTGGTACTACCTGCTGACCGCCGAAGGCGGCACGGCCTATGACCATGCCTGCACCTTCGCCCGCTCGCGCACCATCGACGGTCAGTACGAGACGCATCCCGACAAGCACGTGCTGACCTCCAAGGATGCGCCCTTCGCGGCTATCCAGCGCGCCGGCCATGGCGACCTCGTCGAGACGCCCGACGGCAAGACCTATCTCGTCCACCTCGGGGGGCGCCCGACCACCCAGGAGCGCCGCTGCGTTCTAGGCCGCGAAACCTCGATCCAGCAAGCTTACTGGGGCGAGGACGACTGGCTCTACGTCAAGAATGGCCCCGTGCCGTCCCTCAAGGTCGAAGTCCCCGGCACACGGGACGAGGACAGGTACTGGGCCGAACAGCGCTATACCTTCGAGAATGGCCTGCCGAAGGACTTCCAGTGGCTGCGCACGCCCGAGACCGAGCGCATCTTCACGACCGAAGGCGGCAAGCTGCGCCTGTTCGGGCGTGAATCGATCGGCTCGTGGTTCGAGCAGGCGCTGGTCGCCCGCCGGCAGACGCACTTCAGCTACGACGCCGAGACGGTGATCGATTTCTCGCCCGCCGACGAGCGCCAGTTCGCCGGGCTCACGGCCTACTACTCGCGCTACAACTTCTTCTATCTGACCGTCACCGCCCATTCCGACGGGCAGCGCGAACTGCTGATCATGAGCTCCGAGATCAGCTGGCCCGATGGCAATCTCCGCTTCCCCGCCGAACCGGTGGTCATTCCCAACCATGGCAAGGTGAAGCTCGCGCTGCAGATCCGCGGCAGGAGCCTGCAGTTCTTCTATGCCCTCGAGGGCCAGGACCTGCAGCCGATCGGGCCGGTGCTCGACGCCTCGATCCTGTCCGACGAGTGCGGTGGCCACCAGGCGCACGGCAGCTTCACCGGTGCCTTCGTCGGGGTCGCCGCCAGCGATCTCAACGGCACCGCGCTCAATGCCGACTTCGACTACTTCACCTACCGTCCGCAGCGGCACGAATCCGACCGCTACGAGATCTAGTCAGCCACCGGTTTTCCCGCTCTCACCGAGACCTCACGCGAGAGCGGGGGCCATCCGGCAGGCCGGGGGGCGACAGATCGCGCTGCCCGGGCTATACTGCGCCACCAGTTGCGGTCGCGGGTTTCGCGGAACGCAAGGGGCGGCGCTCCAGGGCCTTGTGACCTCCTGAACCGGAGGAAGCACTACCATGGCCGAATTCCACGTCATTGCAGGACACGGCGAGCGCCTCGACAAGCCGATGGTGAACACCATCGGCATGGACGATCTGGTTGCGTGCCTGAGGCTCGGCGCCCGGGATTTCTGGGAGAAGCCCAGCCACTATGCCATCGTCGCCATCATCTATGTCGTCGCCGGTATCGTGCTGACCGTGTGGATGAACGGCTATCACACCTGGCCGCTGCTCTATCCCCTCGTCGGCGGCTTTGCCCTTCTCGGCCCGCTCGCGGCGCTGCCGCTCTATGAGGTGTCCCGCCGGCGCGAGGCGGGGCTCGATACCTCCTGGGGGCAGGCCTTTGCCGTGCTGCGCTCGCCGGCCATGCCGGGCATTCTCGCCGTGGGTGCACTGCTGTTCGTGCTGTTCACCCTGTGGGTCACGAGCGCCCAGGCGCTCTATGAATCCCTGTTCGGCAGCTCCACCCCGCGCACTCTGACGGCCCTGTTCAACCAGGTGACGACCGAGCCCGGTGGCGCCACCCTGATCATCGCCGGCACCATGCTGGGCGCCCTCTTTGCGTTTGCGGCGCTGATCTGCTCCGTGGTGGCGTTCCCGCTGCTGCTCGACCGGGACGTGGGGGCCTATGTCGCGGTGGAGACCTCGATCCGGGTCTTCATGCGCAACCCGCTGCCGATCCTCGCCTGGGGCGTCATCATCGGCGTCGGCCTGTTCCTTGCTGCGCTCCCGCTGTTCGTGGGTCTCGCGATCGTGCTGCCCATCTTCGGTCATGCCACCTGGCACCTCTACCGGCACACGGTGGATACTGCGTCCGAAATCCGCGGCAGCGGCCGCTGACCCTCATGCCGCCGGCATCACTCCGGCGGCAGCCTCTTCGATCCAGTCCATCAGTTCGGCGACGCGCGGTTCGCCGGCACGCTCGTTGAGCACATAGATGCCGACGCGGTTCTGCCGTGTCGGCTCGGTCACCTTGATCCGGCCGAGCCCGCGGGTCTGCAGTTCCCCCTCCATCACCGCCGTGTGCGGAAGGACGGCGTCGCTTCGCTCCACATAGTCGAGGCAGGCCGCCAGCGAGTTGGAGGCGAAGGCGTACTTGCCCTGGTCGAACGCTGCCGCGCCCGTGCTGCGGCTCCAGGTTTCGAAGAAGCGCAGGTGCCGGATCTCGGGGAGGGCGCTGGTGACGGCGGGATAGCTTTCGATCTCCGAGATTGTCCGCGGCCGCTCCAGCAGCGGATGGCCGGCGCGCACGAAGAATCCCCCCTCCACCCGTCCCAGCGGCAGGAAGCGTGCGCCGGTCGAGCGGTTGAGGCCCTCGATCTCGTGCGCCACGAACAAGGCGATATCCCCGGACAGCAACTGGTCCATGCAGCGCAGCTGGTTGCCGAGGCTGACATGAATGCGCGCGCTGGGGTGGCGCTGCCCGTATTCGACCATCATGTCGCGGATGAACAGGGTCCACCATGAATAGCCGGAGCCGATCGACAGGCCCTGCTCGATCCTGCCCTTCTGGTGTTCGATCGACTTGACCGTGTTGTCATAGAGCCGGCGCATCAGCCGGGCGTTCTGGTAGAGCGTCTCGCCATAGGGCGTCAGCTCCACACCCCGCGACGAGCGCACCAGCAGGGGCACCCCGAGCGAGTCCTCGAGTTTGCGCATGTTGAAGGTGAGCGTCGGCTGCGTGACGAACAATGCCAGCGCCGCCCCGCTGATGCTGCCGGCCTCCGCCACTGCCATGAACTGGATGAGCAGCTTGTCCATGTGTCCCCCCACCGCCTCGGCCATAGATTCTGTCTATAATGACCGCGGCTTTTTGTATTTTTCTTTTTGGACCTTTTGCGCAAGGATGCTGCAGGAAGCGCGCCGGCGGTAACGGAAAACAACCGGAAAACGGGCGAATCTCTGCCGCTGCAGCTTCCATACAAGCATGTTGCGTCGCCGCAAAACTCTGTGGTAGCTGTAACTGCCTGGTTATTTGCGAGCCGTGTGGGAGCGTGGCCAGACGAAAAAGCGGGAGATAATGCACTGTCTGGCATTGTTCATTGTCAGCCTTAGTAACTGACTGGTGATTTAGCAGCGAGGAGGCTGCGACCCGCTTCAGTTCAGCCGTGCGGACGGCACGTGTTTATGGGAGGAAACCAAAAGATGACATTCCGTATCGATCGACGCCAGTTTCTGATGGGCAGCTCTGCCCTGATGGCGGCCGGTGCTGCCGGTCTTTCGCCTGCCTGGGCGCAGGACAACAGCCTTCGACTGATCTTCTGGGGCGGCCAGCCCCGCGCTGACCGCACCTACAAGGTCACCGACCTCTACAAGGATGCGAGCGGCGTCGACGTGCAGGGCGAGTTCCTCGCCTGGAACGACTACTGGCCCAAGCTCGCCACCCAGACCGCCGGTGGCAACGCCCCCGACATCATCCAGATGGACTACCGTTTCATCGTCGAATACGCCAAGCGCAACGCCATTGCGCCGCTCGACGAGTTCGTCGGCAACCAGCTTCAGCTCGCCGAGTTCGACGAGGACCAGCTTGAGGGTGGCAAGGTCGACGGCAAGCTTTACGGCATCTCGCTGGGCGCCAACTCCGTGGCCATGCTCGTCAACACCGCTGCCTTCGAGCAGGCGGGCGTCGAGCCCCCGACCAATGCCTGGACCTATGACGACGTCATGAAGATGGGCGAGGCGTTCAACAGCTCCGGCGTCGGCATGAAGCTCATCGCCGACGGCTCGTATTCCGAGCCGATGCTGAACAACTGGATCCGCCAGAAGGGCAAGGAACTCTATACCGCCGACGGCAAGCTGGGCCTCGACGAAGCCGACATGACCGAGTGGTTCACGCTGTGGAACAATCTGCGTGAAGCGGGCGTCTGCGTGGCTCCGGACGAGCAGGCGCTCGATACCGGCCCGCTCGAATCCACCATGATCGTCACGCGCAAGGCCGCGATGATCCCGGCCAACTCGAACCAGCTGGTGGCGTTCCAGGCCCTGATGCAGGACCCGGTGAACATGGTAGGGTATCCGCGCATCGCCGCAGGCGTTGGCGGTGGTCACTACCGCAAGCCGTCGATGTTCTTCTCGGTTGCCGGCTCTTCCAAGAACAAGGCGGCTGCCGCCGAATTCCTGAACTTCTTCATCTCCGACCCCGAAGCGGCGAAGGTGCTGGATGTCGAGCGCGGCATTCCCTGCCTGCCCTCCACCCGCGAGGTGGTGGCTCCGCTTCTCGACGAGCAGAACCAGATCGCCCTCAACTTCGTGTCGAACCTCGGCGACCTGCTCGGGCCGCTGCCGCCGCCTCCGCCGGCCGCTGCCGGTGAGATCGACCTGTCGCTCCTGCGCACCGTTGGCCAGGAAGTGGGTTTCGGCGCCCGCTCCGCGGAAGACGGCGCTGCGTATTTCGTGGCGGAAGCCAACGCGATCCTCGATCGCGCCAGCTGACACTTTCCTCCCGGCACCCCCGCCTACGGGCGGGGGTGTCCCCCGACCAGACCTCCGGGACCATGCGCCTCTGGCGGTCCCACTTTCTTGAGGAGGATCGCCGCCAATGGCCATGAGCACCACCACTCTGGATCGCCCCGACGGGGCCGAGGCGGAGACCCGCCCCTCGGTCTGGGCGCGCCTGTGGCAGAACGATGCCCCGGGCTATCTTTTCCTGCTGCCCTGGTTCATCGGCTTCTTCGGCCTCACCATTGGCCCGATCATCACGTCGCTCTATCTGAGCTTCACCGATTTCGACCTGCTGACCTCACCGGAATGGGTCGGCGCAGAGAACTACATCCGCATGTTCACGAACGACCCCAAGTTCTGGGCGTCCATGCGGGTCACCATGTTCTTCGTGATCTTCTCGGTGCCGCTGAAGCTGGCCTTCGCACTGGCCGTAGCCATGCTGCTCAATCGCGGCATGAGGGGCCTTCCGCTCTATCGCGCGCTGTTCTACCTGCCGAGCCTGCTCGGTGCCTCCGTCGCCATCGCCATCCTGTGGCGGCAGATCTTCGCGCGTGACGGACTGGTCAACGACTTCCTCGCCCTCTTCGGGATCGAGGGGCCGAGCTGGATTTCGAACCCGCAGTATTCGTTGTGGACGCTGATCGTGCTGTCCATCTGGCAGTTCGGCTCGCCGATGATCATCTTCCTCGCCGGCCTGCGCCAGATTCCGCAGGACATGTACGAGGCCGCCAGCCTCGATGGGGCCGGCAAGTGGCGGCAGTTCTACAAGATCACCCTGCCACTGCTGACGCCGGTCGTGTTCTTCAACGCCATCATTCAGACCATCGAGGCCTTCAAGAGCTTCACGCCCGCCTTCATCATCTCGGGCGGCACCGGCAATCCGATCAACTCGACGCTGTTCTACACCCTCTATCTCTACCAGGAGGCGTTCGGCTTTTTCCGCATGGGCTACGCCTCGGCCCTGGCCTGGGTGCTGCTGGCGATGGTCGGGCTGTTCACCGCCTTCTCGTTCCTCACCTCAAAGTACTGGGTGCACTACGATGACTGATGCTCCCGCAAAGCTGGAAGTCGTCGGCCTCCGGACGCTCTCGCCCACCCAGCGCAGGATCCTGGGCGTACTCGCTCATGCCGGGCTGATCGGCATATCGATCCTGATGCTCTATCCGCTTCTGTGGATGCTGGCCGCCTCGTTCCGCCCCGAGAACGAGATCTTCACCTCGGCCTCGATCTGGCCGAGCGAATGGAGCATCGACTCCTATTTTCGCGGCTGGAACGGGCTGCGGGTCAGCTTCAGCGTCTTCTTCACCAACAGCTTCATCATCTCCATCCTCAGCGTCTGCGGCAATGTGATGGCCTGCTCGCTGGCGGCCTTCGCCTTCGCCCGCCTGGAGTTCCGCGGGCGCAAGTTCTGGTTCGCGATGATGCTGATGACGCTGATGCTGCCCTATCAGGTCACGCTGATGCCCCAATACGTGCTGTTCCTCAATCTCGGATGGGTGAACACCTTCCTGCCGCTGATCGTGCCGAAGTTCCTCGCGGCGGATGCCTTCTTCATCTTCCTTATGGTCCAGTTTTTCCGCGGCATACCGCGTGAGCTCGACGAGGCGGCGATGATGGACGGAGCCGGCCCCTGGCGCATCTACTGGAAGATCATCATGCCGCTCTCCATGCCCGTGCTGGCGACGGCGGCGATCTTCACCTTCATCTGGACCTGGGACGATTTCTTCGGCCCGCTGATCTACCTGTCAGAGATGCGGCAATACACGGTGATGCTCGGCCTCCGGACCTTCACCGACTCGACCGGCACCTCCGATTACGGCTCGATGTTCGCGATGAGCGTGCTCAGCCTGGTCCCGATCTTCCTGTTCTTCCTCTTCTTCCAGCGGCTCCTGATCGAAGGGATCGCAACCACCGGAATGAAGCGGTGACCCCATCAAGCTGCGCCATCCCGGCTCCAATCCAGGCCGGGATGTGCGGTGCCCCAACACGTTCGGCTCCTAGAGTATTGGCATGACCATTCGTATCGCCGCCATCGGCATCAACCACTCCCACATCTACGGCCAGGTGGACTGCCTCAAGGAGGCCGGCGCCGAGTTCGTCGCCTTCCACGCGCCGGAGGACGACCTGGCGGCTCCATTCGCCAGCAGGTACCCCGAGGCAAAGCGTGTCGCCGATCCGCGCGCCATTCTCGAGGACGACTCCATCTCGGTCGTGCTGACCTCCGCCATTCCGGCCGACCGGGCGGCAATCTCCATCGCTGCCATGCAGCACGGCAAGGACGTGCTGACTGACAAGCCGGGCATGACCACGTTCGAGCAGCTCGCCGAAATCCAGCGGGTGCAGCAGGAGACGGGCCGCATCTTCTCGGTGCTTTACTCCGAGCATTTCGAGGTGCGTGCCACCGTCGAGGCCGGTAGCCTCATCCAGGCGGGCGCCATCGGCGAGGTGGTCAACACCGTCGGCCTCGGCCCCCACGCCATCCGCAACAATCAGCGTCCCGACTGGTTCTTCGACCGCGGGCGCTACGGCGGCGTGCTCTGCGACATCGCCAGCCATCAGTTCGAGCAGTTCCTGTTCTTCTCGGGCGCGATGGATGGCGAGGTCGTCTCCGCCAGCGTTGCCAACCGCGCCCACCCGGATCGCCCGGGCCTGCAGGATATCGGCGATGCCCATGTCCGTACCAGGGGCACCACGGGCTATATCCGGGTCGACTGGTTCACCCCCGAAGGCCTGCCGACCTGGGGCGACGGGCGCCTCACCATCATCGGTACCGAAGGCTACATCGAGCTGCGCAAGTATATCGACATTGCCGGGCGCCCGGGCACCGACCACCTGTTCCTCGTCAACAGGGAGGGGCCGCGCCATATCGACTGCAGCGCCGTCGAGCGTCCCTTCGGCCGCCAGTTCCTCGATGACGTACGCAACCGCACCGAAACCGCCATGCCGCAGCAGCGGTGCTACAATGCCATGAAGATGGCGCTCACCGCTCAGCAGATGGCCGAGCGCGGCACGGAGTGGGAGCAATGAGCCGGATTTTCAACGTCGCCGTCATCGGCTGCGGCATCGGTCGTTCGCACATCGTCGAGGGTTACCTGCCGAACTCCGGCCGCTTCAAGGTCAAGGTGCTCTGCGATCTCAACAGGGAGCGGCTGGCCGAGATCGGCGATGAGTTCGCGATCGAGCGCCGCGTGGAGAATTTCGACGACGTCCTTGCCATGGACGATGTCGACGTCATCGATATCTGCACCCCGCCGGGGCTCCACTTCCCCATGGTCATGGCCGCCCTCAAGGCCGGCAAGCACGTGATCTGCGAAAAGCCGCTCGTCGGGTCGCTCGCCCAGATCGACGCCGTCATGGAAGAGGAGAAGCGCTCGAGGGGCATGCTGATGCCCGTCTTCCAGTACCGGTTCGGCAACGGCATCGAGCAGGCCAAGCGCATCATCGACGCCGGCATCGCCGGCAAGCCCTTCGTGGGCACCGTGGAAACGCTGTGGCGCCGCGATGCGCCCTATTACGCCGTGCCCTGGCGCGGCAAATGGGCCACCGAACTCGGCGGCGTGCTGATGGGCCACGCCATTCATCCGCACGACCTGTTCACCTACCTCATGGGCGATATCGAGCGCGTGTTCGGCCGCGTCGCCACCCGGGTGAACCCGATCGAGGTGGAAGACACCATATCCGCCTCGCTGCTGATGAAGAGCGGCGCACTCGCGAGCCTCAGCGCCACGCTCGGCTCCGCCGACGACATGACCCGTATTCGGCTCGCCTTCGAGAACGTCACCTTCGAAAGCGACCATGCCGCCTACAATCCCGGCGAGAAGCCGTGGAAGATCCAGCCTCGCAACGACCGGACGGCGGTGGAGATCGACGCGCTTCTCAAGGACTGGCAGCACGTGCCGTCGCGGTTCCAGACGCAGATGCACCGCTTCTACGACGCGCTGACCGGCGAGGGCCCGCTGCCTGTCACCAGTGCGGACTCCCGCCGCTCGCTTGAACTGGTGACCGCGCTTTATCACTCCGCCGCCACCGATACTGACGTTACCCTGCCGCTCGGGCCCACCCTCCCGCTCTACCAGAGCTGGGTGCCCGAGCAGTTCCGAGCCGCCTGAGGAGAATTGCCATGGCGACCAGAATTGAGCTTCGCAAGATCGTCAAAGCCTATGGTGACGTGGAGGTCATCCACGGGGTCGATCTCGACATCGATCCCGGTGAGTTCACCGTCTTCGTCGGCCCGTCCGGCTGCGGCAAGTCCACCCTGCTGCGCATGATCGCCGGCCTGGAGCCGATCACGGGAGGTGACCTGCTCATCGACGGCCAGCGCATGAACGAGGTGCCGGCGGCCAGGCGCGGCATTGCCATGGTGTTCCAGTCCTACGCGCTCTATCCGCACATGAGCGTCTACCAGAACCTCGCCTTCGGGCTTGAGACCGCGAAGATGCCGCGGCCCGAGATCGAGAAGCGGGTGCAGCGGGCGGCCGAGATCCTCAAGATCGAACCGCTTCTCAAGCGCAAGCCGAAGCAGCTCTCGGGCGGGCAGCGCCAGCGCGTCGCCATCGGCCGCGCCATCGTGCGCGAGCCGCGCATCTTCCTGTTCGACGAGCCGCTTTCCAACCTCGATGCCGAACTGCGCGTCGCCATGCGCGTGGAGATTGCCAAGCTCCACAATGACCTCGGCAACACCATGATCTACGTGACCCACGACCAGGTCGAGGCAATGACCATGGCCGACAAGATCGTGGTTCTGCGCTCCGGCGTTGTCGAACAGGCGGGTGCGCCGCTCGAACTCTATAACAACCCGACGAACCTGTTCGTGGCCGGCTTCATCGGCTCGCCGAAGATGAACTTCCTACCAGCGAGCGGCGATGGAGAGACCGTGACCGCCGGCGGCAACAGTCTTGCGCTCGGCCGGGCGGCGGCCGGCGCCACCACTCTTGGCGCGCGCCCGGAACACATCACCCTCAACGAGGGCACCGGCGTCAAGCTTGCCGATATGCGGGTCGATCTCGTCGAAAACCTCGGCGGCCAGACGGTGGTCTACGCGACCACGGCGGATGGTCAGCCGATGACCGTGGTGCTCGAGGGCCAGCGCCCGCTCAGCAACGGCCAGACCGTCACGGCCTATGTCGATCCCGCCCTGATCCATCTGTTCGACGCCACCGGCGCTGCGCTGCCACGCTAGGTCGCTGGGCCGGGTGGCGCCAGGGCGCTGGACGTGATCCCCTTGCTGTTGTCGAAACGGGCCCGTCCCGTTCGTCGGTGCAGGGAAACAACGGCGGAGGAGCGTCCCCATGTCCACAGTCACCTCGCGCGATGGCACCACGATCGGATTTGATCGGAAGGGAAACGGGCCGGCCCTGGTAGTGGTGACCGGTGCCACGCAGTACCGCGCCGTCGACAGGACCACGCCTGTCCTTGCCGGTCTCCTAGCCGATGACTTCACCGTAGTCAGTTATGACCGGCGCGGGCGTGGAGAGTCCGGCGAGGCCTCCCCCTATGCCGTTGCCCGTGAGATCGAGGATATCGAGGCGCTGATCGACGCCAACGGAGGTGAGGCGCTGCTGTTCGGCATGTCGTCCGGTGCGGTGCTGGTTCTTGAGGCCGCGGCTGCCCTGCGGGCCAAGGTGAGGGGCGCCGTCCTTTACGAACCACCGGTCAACCCCGACCAGAGCTCTGCCGACAGCTGGCGCGACCACGCCGAAATGGCCGCCCTGCTGCAGCAAGGACGGGCCGAGGACATGATGATCCGCTTTCTCGAGGGCGTGGGAATGTCTCCCGAGGCCCTTGCCGGCTTCCGGGCAAGTCCCGCATGGCCCGCCTTTGCCTCCATCGGGGCCACCATCGAGCACGACTATCGCATTCTGGCCGAAGCCACTGACGGCGATCGCCACCCGGCGCGTTGGCGGCAGGTGACGGCGCCGGTGCTGGTGGTCGATGGGGACGCGAGCTTTCCCTTCATGGCCGGCGGTGCCGACTGGGTTGCCGCTGGTGTACCGGGGGCCGAGCGGCGGACGCTGACCGGGCAGGGCCACGATTTCGATCCCGCCGTGGTGGCGCCAGTCGTCAGGCGGTTCCTGGCGCGGATGCCCGTCTAGTCTCACCGGTGATGTCTGCTAAGCTGCCGGCGGCAGACAAGGAGGAGCAATCGGATGACGACCAGCAGGAAGACCTCGACCGGGAATGAGACCTTCAGCCCCGAAGAACTCGAGGCGATGCAGGAGGCCAAGCGCGAGCGCAAGAAGGGCGGCAAGGCCAATGGCGAGGCGGACCTGCTCGCCAAGATCGCCGAGATGGATGGAAGCGACCGGGACATGGCCGAACGCATCCATGCCATCGTGAAGGAGGTCGCTCCACAGCTCGCGCCCAAGACCTGGTACGGCATGCCCGCCTGGGCCGACGGCGCCGGCAAGGCCGTCTGCTTCTTCACTCCCGCAAACAAGTTCAAGGAGCGCTACGCGAGCTTCGGCTTCAACGCCAACGCCCAACTGGACGACGGCGACATGTGGCCGACATCGTTCGCCCTGCTGCGGATCGGCGATGCCGAGGAGAAGCGGATCGCCGCGCTGGTCAAGCAGGCGGCCGGCTGACGCCTGCTGTCGAAATCCGTCGCGGCCATCCGTCAGCATCCAGGCACAGCACGAAGGAGGCGTCATGGCTGCCGAAGACCGCGCGTACGGATCGATCATCATCCGCGGCGCCCGCGAGAACAACCTCAGGAACGTCTCTCTGGACATTCCGCAGCGCAGGATCACGGTCTTCACCGGGGTGTCCGGCTCCGGCAAGTCGTCGCTGGTGTTCGGTACCATCGCCGCGGAATCGCAGCGCCTGATCAACGAGACCTATCCGGCCTTCGTCCAGCAGTTCATGCCGCATTACGGTCAGCCCGACGCCGACCTGCTCGAGAACATCTCGGCAGCCATCGTCGTCGACCAGCAGCGTCTCGGCGGCAACTCGCGCTCGACCGTCGCCACTGTCACCGACACGGCGCAGATGCTGAGGGTGCTGTTCTCCCGGCTCGGAACGCCCCGGCTCGGCCCGCCGGGGCTCTACAGCTACAACGATCCGCGCGGCATGAGCCCCGACTGCGAAGGCATCGGGCAGGTTGCCGCCATGAACATGGCTGCGGTCATCGACGAGACGAAGTCGCTCAACGCCGGCGCGTTGCTGCCGAAGGACTTCGCGGTCGAGTCATGGTGGTGGGAGATCTACCGCAACTCCGGCCTGTTCGACATGGACAAGCCGGTGGCCAGCTATACGGAGGAGGAGCGCCACAACCTGCTTCACCTCGACGATGGTCGCAAGGTGAAGGTGGGCAAGATCGGCCTCACCTACGAAGGCGTGGTGGCCAAGCTCACCAAGGGTCTCGGCGCCAAGGACCCGGATTCGCTGCAGCCGCACGTCCGGCTGGAGTATGATCGCATCTTCACCCGCGAGACCTGCCGGGCCTGCGCCGGGGCGAGGCTCAATGCCGCGGCCCTCGGCAGCCGCGTGGCAGGCAAGAACATTGCCGAACTCTCGGCCATGCAGGTCTCTGATCTCGCGGCCTTCGTCCGCACCATCGATGCACGCGAGGTGCGACCCATGGTCGAGGCGTTGGCGGCACGCCTCGACAATCTCGTCACCATCGGCCTTGGGTATCTCAGCCTCGATCGCGAGAGCGCCACGCTTTCGGGCGGCGAGTCGCAGCGCGTAAAGATGGTGCGACACCTCGGCTCCTCACTCACCGACATCACCTATGTCTTCGACGAGCCCTCGGTCGGGCTTCATCCCCATGACGTCGGCCGCCTTGCCGGGCTGATGCAGCAGCTGCGCGACAAGGGCAACACGGTGCTCATCGTTGAGCACAAGCCGGACATGATCGCCATCGCCGACCATGTGGTCGACATGGGCCCGCTCGCCGGATCCCGCGGCGGCGAGGTCGTCTATCAGGGCGATTACGCTGGCCTGCTGCGCTCCGGCACTCTCACCGGCGACCACATCACGCGCCACCAGCCGATCAAGACCGAGGTCCGCCGCAGGACCGGCGAGCTGCGCGTCGAGCATGCCCGCCTCAACAATCTCAGGGATGTCTCGGTGGTCATCCCCGCGGGCGTACTGACAGTGGTCACCGGTGTAGCCGGGTCCGGCAAGTCGTCGCTGATCCAGGGATGCCTGCCTGCTGCCTATCCGGACACGATCATCATCGACCAGAACCTCGCCCGCGGCTCGCGGCGGTCAAATACCGCAACCTATACGGGCATCCTCGATGGGGTCCGCAAGGCGTTCGCCAAGGCAAACGACGTCGAGGCTTCGCTGTTCTCCGCCAACTCCAAAGGGGCCTGCCCGGACTGCAACGGGCTCGGCGTGATCTACACGGACCTCGCCCACCTCGACCCCATGGTCACCACCTGCGAGACCTGCGAGGGCAAGCGCTTCCTTCCCGAGGTGCTGGAGCATCGCCTGCGTGGCAGGACCATCGCCGAAGTCTACGATATGAATGTCGAGGACGCGTCGGGCTTCTTCACCGAACCGGCCATCGCCCGCATCCTGACCGGCCTGGTTGACGTCGGCTTGGGTTACCTCACCCTCGGCCAGCCGCTGTCGACGCTCTCGGGCGGCGAACGCCAGCGGCTGAAGCTCGCCGCCGAACTCGGCAAGAAGGGCAACATCTACGTACTCGACGAACCCACCACCGGGCTCCACATGAACGACGTCGATACCCTGATCGGGCTGTTCGAGCGGCTCGTCGATGCCGGCTCGACCGTCGTGGTGATCGAGCACAATCTCGACGTCGTCTCCCGTGCCGACTGGGTCATCGACCTCGGACCGGGCGCCGGCTATGATGGAGGGACCATCCAGTTCGAAGGCGTTCCCGCCGAGCTTGCGCAGGCAGCGCACTCCCTCACCGGAAAGGCACTTGCGGCCCGGTCGGGCGTTCGGGAGCCGGCCTCGGCCTCCTAGGGCAGCCGCGTCTCGCGTCGCTCCCCGTTGGGGCTCGGCTCGACCAGTTCGTCCTCGATCTCTGTTTCGGGCCGGTCCTCGCCGTCAGCCATTTCGTCGTGCCACTTGCCATCGGCAGTCTGGTAGCGGATCGCTTCGGACTCGCCCGCCATCTGCTGGCGGTCCGCGGCGGCAATGGCGGCATCGAGTGCCGCCTGGTGCGTGGGAAACGTCTCCGAAAACACGTCCCCTACCTTGTAGGCGAAGCCGCCATCATGCTCGACGACGTCGTAGATCACACGGGTCATGCGCTTGCTCCTTGCTCTGGCGGGTTAACACCGCGGGGCCGGAGCGGTTGCGTGCAACGGCTCAGCGCCAGGTGAACACCCGCGTCACCGCATAGTTGAACACCGAGCTCATCAGCGCCCCGGCGAGGCCTGCCAGCAACGGCACCTGCTCGTACTGGTAGATCAGTGCCGCTACCGAGACATTGGCCAGCGCGCCGATGGAACAGGCTGCGTAGAAGGCCAGGAGGCCCTTCAGCACCCTGATGCCCCGCAGCTTGCGGTCGGCATAGGTCAGCACGTTGTTGAGGAAGAAGTTCCAGGTCATGGCGATCACCGTGGCCGCCAGCTGGGCGAGAATGAACTCCGTCTTCAGCACGTCGTAGAACAGCCACAGCGCCGACAGGTGAACCGCGACGCCGGAGAACCCCACCAGCGAAAACAGCAGGAAGCTTGTGGGCAGCACCCCTCCAGACAGCTTCGACAGCCACAGTCCGCCGAACTGCAGCGCCACCAGCGGGCTCATCTTGCTTTCCCCGGCATGGCGCGGCCTGAACGTGTAGGGCACCTCGGCAACGGCCGGAGGGGTGCCCCGACGGCTGGCGGTGATGACGAGATCGAGCAGGATCTTGAAGCCTTCGTTGGATAGATGCGGGGCCACGTTCAGCACCAGGTCGCGCCGGACCGCGAAGAAGCCGCTCATGGGGTCGCTGAGCTGCTGGCCTGCGATGAACGAGGAGAGCTTCGTCGCCGTTCGGCTGCCCCAGGCACGCACCGCAGAAAAGCCATCCCCGGTCGAACCCTCGCCCGTATATCGGGTACCGACGGCGATGTCCGCCCCGGCCCTCACCTTGGCGAGCAGCTGCGGCAGGGCCGCCTCATCGTGCTGCATGTCGCCGTCGATCACCGCGACATAGGGGGCGTTGGTCGCGAGCATCCCCTCGATCACCGCTGAGGAGAGCCCGCGCCGCCCCACTCGCTTGATGCAGCGAAAATTCTGCCAGCGGCGCCCGAGCTCCCAGGCAAGGTCCGCAGTACCGTCGGGACTGTTGTCGTCCACGACAAGCATTTCCCAGCTGATGCCATCGAGCGCGACGGCCACCCGCTGGTAAAGCTCCTCGAGGTTGTCGCGCTCATTGAAGGTGGGCACCACCACAGCCAGCTCAACCGGTGCCGGCTGGAAGCTGCTTTCACGCGACGGCAACGGAGTTTGGTAGGTAACAGGCGACATAGGCACGCGCTCCTACGGAGTGGCAGTTTGCGGGGTCCGGGCAAAGGCGCGCCGCATGTCTGCGGTGCGCGTGAGAACGAAGGCGAGGGCGACGAGCACCACGAGCCCGGCGCCGAGCATCAGTCCGTCGGTCAGCGGGTCCGGGGGCACGGCGGCTTTCACCGCCTGGAGAAACAGGCTGATCACCGTGCCGGTGGCGAACACCGCAAGGCCCTGCCGCCCCATCAGGCGCAGCGGCGCTGCCCATCGGCTCGCCGCGACACGCTGCATCACCGGCAGCGAGGCGATCACATAGAACAGGGCCAGCGCGTGCAGCAGCCGGGGCAGGGCCAGAAAGCTCTTGTCGAACCAGGTGATGTAGAACGGCAGGCCCATGCGGCTGAGCCCGCCGAGCACCTCGCGCCCGGCGGCGCCGACGGCCGGAATCTTCACCCACAGCAGCACCAGCACCAGGAAGGCGAGGCTTGCAAGGAACAGCCATGGACTGGCCGGCACGAAGCGTTGCCCCCGCTTCATCGCGAGCCCGCAGAGCAGCCCGAGCACGAACAGCAATTGCCACGACAGGGGGTTGAAGAACCACCCGCCGGAATTCGGGTAGTTCGGGAAGTTGAGCCGGAACTGACCGGCTATCGCCCAGAGCAGGATGGACCCAGCGAGGAGCCACATCGGCTTGCGCAACCCGACCACGATGAACAGCGGCGTCGCGAGCAGCAGCGTGAGGTAGAGCGGCAGGATGTTGAGATAGCCCAGCTGGTGCGTCAGCAGCGGCAACCCGATCATTGCAGGCAGCGGATTGCTGAACAGCGGACCCAGATTGTTCTTCGTCAGTAGTTCATAGAGCCCGAAGAAGTGGGCGGCCGCGGCGAATATGCCGAGAGCAATCGCGGTGATCGCCATGTGCACGAAGTAGAGCTGCCGCGCCCGCGCCCAGGGTCGCGCAATCGCGAGCCATAGGGGAGATCCGTTGGAAAAAGCTCCGGAATAGGCGAGGCCGGCCGCCATGCCGGACATGAACACGAAGGCTTCCGCTGCGTCCGAGAAGCCGAAATTGCGGTTGGTGAACTGCTCGTACACATTGCCGGGCACGTGGTTGATGAAGATCATCACCAGGGCGAGGCCCCTGAACATGTCGAGGCGCTCGTCGCGCTGTCCGGGGGGCAGGGGCGCGCTGCCTGCCATGACATGCCGCATCAGCGGCACACGCTCCCAGAAGGATCGCCTACGCTGGAGCATGGGACTTCTCCAGCGCCACCGCGTCGAATTCGGGTGGCATCTCGTTCTGCCAGGCGGCAAGGATGCGCAGGTTCTCTGCAACCACTGGTGGGGGTGCGTGCTCGGCCCGGCTGGTGAACAGGCGCCCGCGAGCCCAGGCGCCGTTGCCGAGCGAAGTGGCCCAGATGATCACGGGCGCGATGACTGCGGGTACGGCGACGGGCAGCAGCCAAGCGACGTAGCGTGGCGCTGCGACACCCATCGCGGCGATGGCGGCGACCCCGAGCAGGGTGATCCACCAGCTGGCCTTCACCGCCGTCCATAGCGGGACCCGTCTTGCGTCGCGCTCCGTGGCGGGCCAGCCGCCGTCCAGTCCGAGCAGGATCTGGATCACGCCCCGGCTCTGGAAGGCGAGCAGCACCGGCGCGATCAGCGTCGACAGCACGATCTCCACCAGGACCGACAGGCACACCTGCAGGTTGCCGCCGAAGCGTCGGTTGTGCCCATCGATAGCGCCGCGGATCAGGATGGCCAGCTTGGGCAGCAGCAGCGCCGCGGCCACGCCGAGCCCCAGCACCAGGGGGGTGGCATCCCACCTTATGCCGCCGCGATCGGGAAAGATCGTGGCGAGGATGCTGGTCGCCAGCAGCGCCAGCCAGAGAGGGGAGACGGCATAAGCCATGATGCCCTGCACGAAGGTGAACCGGCTCCATAGCCTCAGGCCCGGCGCCCACACCAGCCGGCGGTGCTGCAGGTTGCCCTGGCACCAGCGGCGGTCGCGCTTGGCGTGCTCCACCATGTTCTCGGGACCATGCTCGAAGGAGCCGCCGAGTTCGGGGGCAACTTCCACTTTCCAGCCGCCGCGTGCCAGGAGGGCCGCCTCGACGTAGTCGTGGCTCAATATGTGCCCGCCATAGGGCGGCTTGCCTGAAAGCACCGGCAGCCCGCAGCACTGGGCGAAGGCGCGCACCCGCACGATGGCATTGTGCCCCCAGTAGGGGCCCTGTTCGCCCTGCAGCAGCGCCATGCCGCGCGCGAAATAGGGCGACAGGTACGATGACGAGAAGGCCATCATCCGCCCGAAGACGGTATGGGCTCCGATCACCTCCGGCACGGTCTGCAGCAGTCCAAGTCGGCTGTCAGTGTCCATGCGCGCCGCCATGGCGGCCATGGTTTCGGCTTCCATGAGGCTGTCGGCGTCGAGGATCAGCGCATAGTCGTAGGCGGCGCCGGAGCGGGCGATGAAGTCCTCGATGTTGCCGGCCTTGCGGCCCACATTGCGCTCACGGCGACGATAGAAGATGCGGCCGGCGGCCTTGGGCTCGCGCAGCAGCAGTTCGAAGGCGGCGGCTTCCTCCGCTGCCACTTCGAGCGAGGTGCTGTCGGAGAGAATGGCGAAGTGAAACCGGTCGGCGAGCCCAAGCTTCACCACCTGACGGTTCATGGCGGCGATGCGCGCAAAGGTCTCGATCGGGTTCTCGTTGTAGATGGGCACCAGGATGGCGGTGAGGCCCCGGGGGCGCGTCCACCCGAGGGCCTTCGTTGCCGCCGGTCTGGGCACCGGTGCGAACGCGCCGAGAATGCCGGTCAAGCCACCCCACAGCAGCCAGAACGCCGTCACCGTGAGCAGGATGCTGCGCATCCAGTCGAGGGCGCTCGGACGGTTGCCGCCGATCAGGTCGAGAAATGCCCAGCCCGCGGCAACACTGGCCACCGCGGCAATGGCGAGCATGGCGGCCCGAAGCCGCTCAGCCCTGCCCATGAATGTCCCCGTGATGCATCGCTCTATGGGCGTTGCCAGACCAGCAGCATCGATCGCAGCAGGTCGAAGATGGAGCCACGCTGACGTTCCAGCGTCTGTTTGGGCATGGAGAGGGGCGCGTCGGGCAGGCCCTGGTAAACGGAGAAATCCTGATGCTTCATGCCACGACTCCTCGCCATTGATAGATCCAGGTTTCGGTCAGAGGACGCCCCTGCGTGCTGACGCTGGCCTTGAGTTCGATCAGCGTCTGCTCGGCGGTGTCCACGTCCAGCACCAGCCGCCACATCCCGTTTGCCGGAATCCGGGAGAAGGCGGTTGATACGATGCTGCCGGCCGAAACCGTGGCCTCAACGTCGAAGGGCGTATCTGGATGCATGTTCTCCAGGTCGCCACCCGCGAAATCGATGACGAATTTCCGAAGTGTTGCAGCATTGGCAACACCGGACACCCCGCCCTGGCCGATGCGGGTCTCGGCCACGTGCGCCAGCGGCGCCTCCGGATCGGGCAGAAGGTCTCCCCAGATCAGTCGGTAGCTGTATTCGCGCTCATCGCCGGCCGCGACCGGCGCCTCCGGTATCCAGAAGGCGACGATGTTGTCGTCTGCCTCGAGCGTGGAGGGAATTTCGATCAGCCGCACCGCACCAGGACCCCAGTCGCCGACCGGTTCCACCCGGAGCGAGGGGCGCCGTTCATAGTGTGCGCCGGCATCCTGGTATGTCTCGAACGTGCGGCCGCGCTGGTAGAGACCGAACGCCTTGACGGACGGGTCGTGAAGGTACGAGTTGCCGAGCCAGGAGGCATTGTTGAGCGGCCGCCACATCGGCAGGCCCTCGGCGGGTTCAAGCATCAGGCCGTTGCTGTCGTGCACCTGCGGCCGATAGTCGTCGAAGCCGCCCCGGTTCGTGTCGTCGAACAGGAACATGGACGTCAGCGGGGCGATGCCGAGCTCCGCTACGGCATTGCGGAAGTAGAGCCGGGCGGTTACGTCCATTACCGTCTCCTGCTGGTCCTCGCCGGCAGGATGGATGACAAAGCGATAGGCACCCGTGACGCTGGGGCTTTCGAGGGCCGCATAGAGCGTCATCGGTCCGGGTTCGGTCGGCTTCTCCAGGTAGAATTCCGAGAAGCGCGGAAACTCCTCCGGCCCCTCCCGCCAGGAGTTGATCAGCAGGCCGCGGGCGCTGAGGCCGTAGATGTTGTCGCGCCCAAGGGCACGGAAGTAGCTGGCGCCGAGAAACGAGACCAGCTCGTCCGCCGCTTCGGGCCGGTTGATGGGGTAGTTGACGCGAAATCCTGCGACGCCGGGGAACGCCGCGGTCTCGGCAGCTTCCTTGAGCTCGCCTTCCATGAAATAGTTGAAGTCGTCCGCCCCGAACTCGATCGAGTGGCTGTCTCCATCGGCGATCTCGAAGACCGTGACCGGCTCCTTGAACAGCCAGCCCATGGGAAAGCCGTGTACCTGGTAGCCGTGGCCATCATCGATCCACTTGGCGCGTTCCGTGTTGAACTGGACCCGCCGGTACCCGTCGTAGTCGAGATTGGCATAGAACGCCGAGGCAAGCGGCTGGGGAGGCTGGTGCGGCAGGGCGGCCAGGTCCTTCATGCGCTGGGAGAACGACTCGAAGTCGAACGCGCCGGACTGCGGCGTGGCAGCCCGGACGACGGGGGTGAGCGCTGTGGTGGATGCGAGCAGGGCTGCGGCCGCCACGCCCTTGAGGAACGCACGGCGGGAGGCGAGTGACGCTGGGGTGTTGTACATAATGACGCTTGGGAGGACCGGCTGGATATCCATCAACTTCCCGCAACGCCGTCGAGCCATGAAAGTTGAGTCATGGCGGACATGCGCTACACGCATAATTGATGGGTCCGGTTCGGCGTTAACTGGAGGCGGGAGTTTTTGGGGGAATCCGTGGAGCAAGTTGCGTCGTTGCGCGGAGAGGCCGCTGTGCCGCAGTGGTTGTCCCGTGTCGCCATCGTCATGGCGCTCGCGGTCGTCGGGCTGCTAACGCGTTACGCCGCCTATCGTTTTGCCATTCCTGATGCAGAGCCGGCCGACTTCTTCAAGGTTATGTGCCGGTGGGATTGCGAATGGTACGTCCGCCTCGCCGAGACCGGGTACGATCCGTTCCCCACGCCGAAGATGATCAACGCCGGGAACTGGGCGTTCTTCCCGCTCTATCCCATGTTAATCGGCCTTCTGCGCCAGCTCACCGGCTTGCCCACCCTGCAACTGAGCGCTGCCGTCTCAATCCTTCTCAGCATGGCGGCGGCACTGGTCGCCTGGCCGCTGCTCGGGCGCAGCCTGCGAGCCTTCACGCTCTTCGCCACATTCCTGCTTGCCGGTCCGGTCTCGTTCTATTTCACCACCTTCTTCACCGAGACGCTGTTCATGTTCCTCACGGTTGCGGTCTTCGCGGCCCTGCAGGAGCGTCGCTGGCTGCTCGTGGGCATGTTGGCCGCCGCCTTGTCCGCCACCCGCATCGTCGGCGTCTTCATCGTCTTCGCCATCCTCTGGCAGGTCTGGGCGGATCATCGCGCGCGCGGCGGCACCTGGCGCGATTTCGTGCCCGCAACCTTGGCGCGCCCCGAGCTAGTGCTGACTTTCGCCATCGCGCCGCTCGGGCTCTTCGCCTACATGGCCTTCCTCCATTTCCACATCGGCGATGCGCTGGCTTTCCAGCACGTCCAGCGCGCCTGGGGGCGTCCTTTCGGGCTGCCCCCCGTCTTCATCTGGAACGGCCTTGCGAATCTGCCCGCCGATGGCTGGTGGCCCACGCCGTCCCAGATTCTCGCCGGAGCGGCCGTGCTCGGCTACCTGCTCGTGCTCGGACTGGTGCTCACCGGACGCATCGCCATGGCGATCTATGCCGCCATAGCGCTGACCCTGCCGCTGTTCGCCGGTCTCGCATCCATGGTCCGTTTCGTTACCGGCATGGCTCCGATGTCGCTGCTGCTCGCCGATCTTGCGGGCCGCACCCGCCTCGGCTTTGCAGTCGGCATGCTGCTGCTGCTCCTGGGCGGCTGGTATGTCACCCTTGGCTGGCTCGACTGGAGCATCGCCCTTGTCTAGCTCGACCCTTCTCCGCCGTCCCGCAGTGCGCCTCGGCGTCTACGCCCTCGCTGCGCTCGTCTTCGTCTTCGAGGCGTGGGTGCTCTGGCTGATGCTTCACCCGGAGGTGCCGGGCGACTACCGTGCCTACTATATCGAGCGCACCACCACGTGCCTCAACCAGCCGGTGGCAGGCACCTACCGCTTCGGCTCCATGGTAGACTTCACGCCCGATGACCGCGCGGAGGCACTTCCACTCCGCGTCTGCGGCTGGGAAGGGCCGGCCGGGGACGGTACCCATGCGGTGGGCACCAGTTCGCGCCTTCGCTTCCGCGGCTCGTCTGGAACCGGCCCGCACGAGTTGGTTCTCGATCTCGCCGCCATAACCTGCAAGGGGGAGCCGCAGCCGCAGCGCGTCGAGGTGGAGATGGATGGCAAGCGCGTCACCACCCTCGAGGTCCTGCTGCCCGCCCCCCAGTCCTTCCGTCTGCCCGTACCAGACAGAGCCCTTGCCGACGGCGCCGTCGAACTCGTCCTGCGTTATCCGGATGCAGTGCGCATGGGCCCCACCGATCCCGACACCCGCTATCGGTCGATCAAGCTGACACGCGCCGGGATTGTGCCCGAAGGTACTGATGCCGTAGAGAATTGAGGAGTAATCGTCTTCGGAACGAAATTGCCGTTGAAGGCGTTGAAGGAGGTTGGTTGAACAGGGGCGAGCTTATGGATCAGGTATTGGCGTCCCTCGGGGAGGAGGGGCGTTTTCGCATCCTGCTGGATGCGATAACCGATTACGCCATCTACATGATCTCGCCGGAAGGAATCGTGTCGAGCTGGAACGCCGGCGCGGCCCGTCTCAAGGGGTACACCGAAGCGGAGATTCTGGGACAGAACTTCGCGAACTTCTACACCCCCGAGGATCGGGAGCGTGGGCTTCCCCAGCGCGCCCTGCGCATTGCCTCGACCGAGGGCCGCTTCGAAAGCGAGGGCTGGCGCGTCCGCAAGGATGGCAACCGCTTCTGGGCCCATGTGGTGGTTGACGCCATCCGGGACCCCACCGGCCGCCTGATCGGTTTTGCCAAGGTCACCCGCGATCTCACCGAGCGCCGGACGGCCCAGATGGCGCTGCAGGCCAGCGAGGAACAGTTCCGCCGCCTCGTCGAGGGCGTGACCGACTACGCGATCTACATGATCTCGCCAGAGGGCATCGTCACCAACTGGAATGCCGGTGCTCAACGCATCAAGGGCTACACCCGCGACGAGATCGTCGGACACCATTTCCGCAGCTTCTATGTCCCGGAGGACAGGGAGGCCGGCGAGCCCGAACGGGCCCTGACCATCGCCCGCGCCGAAGGGCGCTACGAGCGCGAAGGCTGGCGGGTCCGCAAGGACGGCACCCGTTTCCGCGCCCACGTGGTCATCGACGCCATCTACAATGACGACGGCACCCTGCTCGGCTTTGCCAAGATCACCCGCGACATCACCGAGCGGCAACAGGCTCAGGACGCGCTGGAGCAGACCCGCGAGCAGCTCTTCCAGGCCCAGAAGCTCGAGGCCGTCGGCCAGCTCACCGGTGGCATCGCCCACGACTTCAACAATCTGCTCATGGCCGTGCTGTCGAGCCTGGATCTCGCCACCAAGCGCCTGCCGCCCGGCACCGAGGTCAGCCGGTGGCTCGCCAATGCGACCGAAGGCGCCCGCCGCGGGGTCACGCTCACGCAGCGCCTCCTCGCCTTTGCCCGTCGCCAGACCCTCGAGTTCCGCCCGGTGGACCTGACCCGGCTGGTGGGCGACATGACGGAACTGCTGCAGCGCTCGCTCGGCACCACCATCCATATCGAGACCCGGTTCGAGGACAACCTGCCGCTGGTGCGCACCGATGCGGTTCAGCTTGAAACGGCCATACTCAACCTGGCGGTGAACGCGCGCGACGCCATGCCAGCGGGTGGCCGGCTCACCATCGCCGCCGAACTTGCAACGCCCACCGCCGACGAACTCCCGCCCGGCCGCTATGTCCGCCTGTCGGTTTCAGACGAGGGCGAGGGCATGTCCCCGGAGACCCTGCAGCGGGCCACGGAACCCTTCTTCACCACCAAGGGTGTCGGCAAGGGCACCGGGCTCGGACTGTCCATGGTGCACGGGCTTGCCCAGCAATCGGGTGGTCGGTTGAGCATCACCAGCGTCGAGGGGCGCGGAACCACGGCCAGCATCTGGCTGCCCGTCATCGAGGACGACGAGATGCTCGCCGACGAGGAGCCCGAGCTGCCCCTGGAGGTCTCGCCCGAGGCCGACCCGGCGCGACGGCACCTCAACGTGCTCGCGGTGGACGATGACGCTCTTGTGCTGATGAACACCGCCGCCATGCTCGAGGATCTCGGCCATACCGTGGTGGAGGCCTATTCCGCCGAGGAGGCTCTCGGCCACCTCGATGCCCAGCCCTTTGACCTCGTGGTGACCGATCACGCCATGCCGCGGATGACCGGTGCACAGCTGGCCGTCGAGATCATGCGGCGCTGGCCGTCGACCGGCATCATTCTTGCCACGGGCTATGCCGAACTGCCGGAGGGCGAGGAACTGCGCCTGCCGCGGCTCAACAAGCCGTTCTCGGAGGCCGACCTCAGCGCCGCCATCAGCGCAATGGGGCGGCGCCAGGGCGCCGCCTGAGGTTGCGTCAGATACGGCCGTCCCTGAGCGAGGTGGCGAGCGGCTCCGGGCGCTCGACGGGCGTGCCGATCTCGATCACCCGTCCCTCTGCCGAACTGGTGGCGAAGGCTTCCATCACTTCGAGCACGTGCAGCGCCAGGTGCCCGTTGGCGCGGTGGGGCCGGTTCTCGAGAATGCCCTGCGCCATGTCCGCCACGCCGAGTGAGCGGTAGTTGCCGTCGGCATAGGGCTGCTCCACCGTTACCGCCGTCCACTCCTCGCCCTTGCCGCGCCGGCGCAGTTCCACCTCGCCGCCGAAGAAGTTCGGGTCCGGCACGATGAGGCTGGCGTCGGTGCCGTAGAGTTCCAGCGGCACATGCTTGTGGGCTGCCACGTCGAAGCTCAGCCCCACCTGCACGATCGCGCCGCTGGCAAAGCCCAGCGAGCCGGTGACATGGGTGTCGACGCGCACCTCCATCATCTGCCCCTTCTTGGGCTCCGAGGTGACGGGCCGCTCGGTCCGCAGCCGCGAACTCATCGCCGACACGCGCGCCACCGGCCCGAGCAGGTTGACGAGGTCGGTGATGTAGTACGGTCCCATGTCCAGCACCGGCCCGCCGCCGATGTCGTAGTAGAATGCCGGGTCCGGGTGCCAGCTTTCGTGGCCGGGGCACTGGAAGAATGCGGTGCCCCCGACGATCTGGCCGAGTGCGCCGGAATCGACCACCTGCCGCGCCTGCTGGTGCGCGCCGCCGAGGAAAGTGTCGGGCGCCGAGCCGATTCTCAGCCCGGCCTTCTCGGCGGCGTCGAGCAGCCGCTTGCCCTCGGCGAAATTGATGCCGAGCGGCTTTTCCGAATAGACGTGCTTGCCGGCGGCGAGACACCGCAGTCCCACCTCCACATGCGCCCGAGGGATGGTGAGGTTGATGATGAGCTTGACCTCCGGGTCGGCCAGCAGCTCTTCGATGGTGACGGCCTTCAGCCCGAACTCGGCCGCCCGGGCCTCCGCCACCTCGGCCTTCATGTCGGCGATGCCGCGGACGTCGAGCACCGGGAACCCTGCAAGGCCCTCGCGGCCGAGAATGGCGCGCAGATAGGCCGACGAGATGTTGCCGGTGCCGATGATGCCGATGCCGAGACGCTGACTCATTCAATCCTCCTGATTGACGTACATCATTATCGGCACCGGCTCAGAGTCGCCAGTGTTGTATGGAAGCTCAGCCGCCCGCGGCCGACTCGATCGGGGTGATCACGTCGACCAGGATCCCGTTGGGGTCGGCAAGAATGAAGTGGCGCTGACCGAACACCTCGTCGCGCAGGGGCTGCGTGATCTCGACGCCCGCCGCCGAGAGCCGCTTCGCCTCCGCTGCCGCGTCCTCGACATAGAAGCTGAGGATCAGGCCCTCGGTCGGGGTGCGGCCCGGTAGCGGGATCGAATCATGATCGTAGCGGATCAGTGCCAGTTCGAACGGGTGCTCCGATACGGCGCGCAACTGCACATACCAGTCGCTCGAGAAGATGCGGGTGAAGCCGAAATGGTCTTCGTAGAACCGGGCGGTCGTTTCCACGTCCTCGACCTGCACCAGGGGGTAGAAGCTGTCGGTACGCATGGTGTTCTCCTTGCTTGGACGGCAGAACAGATACATACTGCCTGTATGTAGGATTAGGTAACATACAGGCAGTATGTATGCAAGTTGAAAGACGCACACAGGCAGAGCGCCGTGCCGAAACCCGGCGGCTGCTGCTCGATGCCGGGCGCACGCTGTTCGCGGAGAAGGGTTACGCTGAAACGGCGACGCCCGAGATCGCCGCAGCCGCCGGCCTCACGCGCGGGGCGCTCTACCACCACTTTCCGGACAAGACGGCGCTGTTCGCCGCGGTGGTCGACGCCGAGCACGCCGCCGTGGCGAAGGACATCGAGGCCGCCGGTGGCACGAGCGCTGCGGATCCGGTCGCGGCGCTGCTCCTCGGCTCGAGGGCCTTCTTTGCCGCCATGTCCGACCCGGGCCGTCGCCGCATCATGCTGCTTGACGCGCCGGCAGTTCTGGGGCGTGAGGCGCTCGATGCCATCGATGCCCGGTATGGGCTCGAGACTCTGGTCTGCGGGCTCCGCGATGCCATGGACGCCGGCGCCATCAGGCGCCTGCCGGTCCTGCCGCTGGCGCAGCTCTTCGGCGCCCTGTTCGATCGGGCCGCCCTTGCACCCCAGGATCAGCGGGCCGACTTCGAGTTGGCTCTCGATGCTATGATCGAAGGTTTGCGGGCATGACGCGCCGGGCGCAAATTGCCCGGTGTTCCCGGATCTAACCGCGCTCTGCCACGGCGTTTGCGGTCTGCCGCGCCAGCCGAACGGCCTCCGGCTGCTTCGGGCAGCTGGCGCAGAGCCGGTCCGGGTCGATCAGGTAGTCGAGGCAGCAGCCCTTGCGCCTGACGATCAGCACTTCGCTGCCATCCCCCGCCGGTACCGCCTCCAGAGCCACATGGCTGGTGAGGTCCAGTGCCTCGAACCACTGAGCGGCCGTGGCCAGCAGGTCATCCTGTGACAGTTCCGGCCGGCGGTGGCCAAGCCACAGCATCAGGCTGGCCATCCTGTAGCCGAGCAGGCGCCGCGCCGGGGTTTCCCGCAGCCGCTCCAGCGTGTTGACCTCCGCCAGCATGCTCGTGGTCATTGCCCGCAACTGGCCCGCCGCGTCGGCGATCATCTCTGCCACCGGGGCACTGCGTTGTGGCCGTCCCGCCAGCCGGAACCCGTCCACATAGATGCCGCGCCGGTCCTGCGAGAGACCGGAAAAGTCCGGGACAGCACCGTGCAGGTGTACCGCAATCACCGCCAGATAGGCCGGCTGCCAGATCAGGTTGGTCCAGAGCCGCAC
>JAEZHZ010000017.1 GCA_023436745.1 Pseudomonadota bacterium
CCCTTCAGGGGGAGGTAAGGTGGGGGTCTCTCGCGAGGTGGGGTCACAATCTATCCCCCTTATCCTCGCCCCCTCCAACTGCATACTCTCCGCCATCTCTTCCGCACGGGGCGGCCTGCAGCGAACAGTGGCGGAAGGAGCCGGGCACGGGACGTCGCTGTCCTGCGTGGGTCCCGCCGGATCAGGCCGGCGTGCGTATCCAAAAACCGGCGCCCCGCGGCGATGTCGTCTCACACAATAATCACTCACGAGGCGCCATCGCCTCGGGGCTCTGCCTCACACCAAACCGACGGTTCGCACCCGGCGGGGTCCCTTGCACGTCCGCGGAATTGACCCACATCTATGCAGTTGCCGCAGGCCCGCGGCCGCGCCCACGACTGCGTTCCCATCCCTGCATTATCCGCTCACGCCTTCGGGAACCAAGGGCCCTTAACACCGCTTCCTTTTTGCCTACATAATGGGTCCACCATGCTGCTTCGTTCCCCTAGCGACAGACTTCCCGAGATGACTACGGCCCGGCCCTTTGACCCCATCAGGCAGGCTGCGGCGACCCGCCGCTACGGCGAGCCGCTCCGCGGCGGGCCTGCTGACGATGATGGCGACCGTGGTGGAAGCAAGGGTGGCACCGAAACCGGAACTGTCACCAGGACACGTCCCAAGACCAAGCGCCCGAACCTTTATCGGGTACTGCTCCTCAATGACGACTACACACCCATGGAGTTCGTCATTCTCATTCTGCAGGACGTCTTCAACAAGTCACGCGAGGACGCCGTCAGGATCATGCTGCACGTTCACCAGAAGGGGGTGGGTGAGTGCGGCGTCTATCCATACGAGGTGGCCGAGACCAAGGTCACGCGCGTCATGGACACTGCACGCAAGAACCAGCACCCGCTGCAATGCGTGATGGAAAAGCAATAGGATCGTCCCATGCCCTCATTTTCCCGCGGCCTCGAGAAAGCCCTGCACCAGGCGATGAACCTGGCGCGGGAGCGTAACCACGAGTTCGCGACCCTTGAGCATCTGCTGCTGGCGCTGACCGACGACCGCGAGACGATCGCCGTGCTGAACGGCTGCGATGTCGACATTGATGCTCTCAAGAGCGACCTCGAGGACTTCATCAACGAAGAGCTCGATAGCCTTATCGTGCCCAACGGGCAGGATGCGCGCCCCACCGCCGCTTTCCAGCGCGTCATCCAGCGCGCTGTCATTCACGTTCAGTCCTCGGGCCGCGAGGAGGTCACCGGCGCCAACGTGCTGGTCGCATCTTCGCCGAGCGCGAGAGTCACGCCGCCTATTTCCTCGAACAGCAGGACATGAGCCGGCTCGACGCAGTCAACTTCATTTCCCACGGGATCACCAAGTCGGGCCCGAGCGAGGAGCGTAAGGTGCGTGGCAGCGAGGACGGCGAAGGCAGTCACGCTGAAGGCGGCGAGGCCAAGAAAAGCTCGGCCCTTGCGGACTTCTGCGTCAACCTCAACGAGAAGGCGCGCCAGGGCAAGATCGACCCGCTGATCGGCCGCGACACCGAACTGCGCCGCACCATCCAGGTGCTCTGCCGCCGCTCCAAGAACAACCCGATCTACGTGGGTGACGCCGGCGTCGGCAAGACTGCCATCGCCGAGGGTCTTGCTCGCAAGATCGTCGAGGGTGAGGTGCCGGAGGTCCTGCGCGACGCCGTCATCTACGCGCTCGACATGGGCTCCTTGCTGGCCGGCACCCGTTACCGCGGCGACTTCGAGGAACGCCTCAAGGCGGTCATGAAGGAACTCGAGTAGATGCCGAACTCGGTGCTCTTCATCGACGAGATCCATACAATGATCGGCGCCGGTGCGACCTCGGGCGGTGCGCTCGATGCCTCGAACCTGCTCAAGCCTGCTCTGGCTTCGGGTGCGATCCGCTGCATCGGCTCCACCACCTACAAGGAGTACCGCCAGTTCTTCGAGAAGGACCGGGCCCTCGTCCGGCGCTTCCAGAAGATCGACGTCAACGAGCCGACCGTTCCCGATGCCATCGAGATCGTGAAGGGCCTGCGTCCGTACTTCGAAGAGTTCCACAAGCTCAAATACACTGACGAGGCTCTGACCGCGGCAGTGGAACTGAGCGCGCGCTACATCTCGGACCGGAAGCTCCCGGACAAGGCGATCGACGTCATCGACGAAACGGGTGCCTCGCAGATGCTGGTCCCCGCGGAGCAGCGCAAGGCGGTCATCGACGTCGAGGACATCGAAACCACGATCGCCTCGATCGCCCGCATCCCGCCCAAGTCGGTGTCGAAGTCCGACGCCGAACTGCTGTCGAGCCTCGAGCAGAGCCTCAAGACGGTGGTGTTCGGGCAGGATCAGGCCATCACTGCGCTGTCGTCGGCCATCAAGCTCGCCCGTGCCGGGTTGCGCGAACCGGAAAAGCCCATCGGCTCCTACCTGTTCACCGGTCCGACTGGTGTGGGCAAGACCGAAGTGGCCAAGCAGCTCGCCGACACTCTCGGCGTGGAACTGCTCCGCTTCGACATGTCCGAATACATGGAGCGTCACACCGTCTCGCGCCTGATCGGTGCCCCTCCGGGCTATGTCGGGTTCGACCAGGGCGGCCTGCTGACCGATGGTGTCGACCAGCACCCGCACTGCGTCGTGCTGCTGGACGAGATCGAGAAGGCTCATCCGGACCTGTACAACATCCTGTTGCAGGTCATGGATCACGGCAAGCTCACGGACCACAACGGCAAGTCGGTCGACTTCCGCAACGTGATCCTGATCATGACGTCCAACGTCGGCGCTGCTGAACTGGCCCGCTCGCCCATCGGTTTCGGCCGCAAGCGCGAGCAGGGGGACGACGAAGAGGCGATCAACCGCACCTTCTCGCCCGAGTTCCGCAACCGTCTCGACGCCATCATCTCCTTCGCGCCGCTGCCGCGCGAGGTCGTGGCCCGTGTGGTGGAGAAGTTCGTGCTGCAGCTCGAAGGCCAGCTGGCCGAGCGTGGCGTCACGATCAATCTCACCCCGGAAGCTGCCGACTGGCTTGCCGAGCATGGCTATGACGAACGCATGGGTGCCCGCCCGCTGGGCCGGGTCATCCAGGAATACGTCAAGAAGCCGCTGGCCGATCAGGTCCTGTTCGGCGAACTGGTCAACGGCGGCACGGTTACCGTGGCCGTGGTTGGCGAGGGCTCCGAGGCCAAGCTCGAGCTGATCGCGGTGCCGCCGCGGCCGGCCAAGCCCAAGGCGCTGCCGCGGCCCAAGAAGCCGAAGGCAACCGCCGACAAGAACTGAATGCAAGAGGCCGGGAGCGATCCCGGCCTTTTCTTACAGTTCCACTTCCTGAGGCGGACGGACGAGGAAGACGACCGTGAACGCCGCATAGAGCAGCGCCGGCACGATCAGGCTCCAGATCGACCAGTACCGGTAAGCAATGCCGCCCAGCAGGGCGCCGCCCATCAGCGATCCCCACACCAGCAGGTGCTGCAGCCACCGCCAGCGCGGCGCCACCCCTTGCAGCCCCCGGGCCAGGTCCTGCCCGGCGGAAAACAGCGTCCCGGTCACGAACGTCGTGCCGAGCCGCACCGAGCCCGTGGAAACCAGGATCGCATTCTGGGCTCCGGCACCGAATGCCACGATCGCAAGGCCCACTTCCGGCGGCCTGCCAAGGGCCACGACCGTCAGTGCGGCTGCAAAGCTCGCCAGCACCAGCGCGGTCACCGATGCCGCCCCCCAGCGCGAGCCTGCCCGCAGCGCCACCATCGACCCGGTGAAGCTGCCGGCAAAGAACAGCACCACCAGAGACGACGCCAGGAGCACTGTCGACCACGCCCCGACCGCCAGGGCATCACCCAGCTGCGTGGTGTTGCCGCTCATGAACGACACATAGTGTCCGCCGAGGACGATGAAGCCGATGGCATCCGCGAATCCGGCGGCAGCAGTGAACAGCAGTCCAAGGCTCAGGTGTGGAACGGGAGTCATGATGCACGACACTCCGGCGAGTCGCGGCACGGCGGCAAGGCCATCCGTCGCATCGCAGCGCCTCAAACGTTAATGCCCCGCAAGCTTCCCTAACGATTTGCTAACTATGACGGCCAAACAGCGGGTAACATAACGGGGATTTTGTGGACGGGAACAAACGCGGAACCTAAAAGAACATTCCAGAAACAGAGGAGCAGACAACATGCTGGTATTCATCAAAGACTTGGCCGCCTTCGTCACTCTGGTCACATTTACCGTTGCGTCTGTCGGCTGGATGGATGTGCTCGCTTCGCTGCCCGCCTGATCGGCTGTGGGAACACGGACCAGACATTTGAGAGGCCGGGCAGGGCAGTGCTAGAAGTCATCGCATGACCACTGGCCCCGGCTTCATCCACCTTCACGTCCACTCCGCCTTTTCCCTGCTGGAGGGTGCTCTCCAGCTCGAGACCATCCTGAAGCTGGCGCAGGAGGATAACCAGCCCGCCCTTGGTATAGCCGATACCGGCAACCTGTTCGGCGCGCTGGAATTCTCCGAGAAGGCCGCCAAGAAGGGCATACAGCCGCTGATCGGTGTGGAGCTGCCCATCGACTTCGCCGCCGCAGAGGAGCGTGTCAGCGAGCGCGGGCACATCGCCTGGGCAGGCAAGTCCAGCGTCGTGCTGATGGCGCAGACCGCCACCGGCTTCGCCAACCTCTCGCGACTCGTCTCCCGCGCCTATCTCGAAGGCGAGAACGGCCTCGCCCGCGCCAGCCTCGACTGGCTGACCCGCGATTCGCTCGCGGACATCGTCTGCCTCAGTGGTGGTCCCGAGGGTGCCATCGACATGCCTCTGGCGCAGGGGCAGGACGCCAATGCGCTTCGCCGCCTCGATCGGCTGGCCGACTTGTTCGGTGATCGCTTCTATATCGAGATCCAGCGCCATGGCCGGCCCATGGAAGCATCGGTCGAGCCGCGGCTGATCGACTACGCCTACAGCAAGGGCGTGCCCCTGGTCGCCACCAACGAGCCCTATTTCAAGTCGCCGAAGCAGTACGAGGCTCACGACGCCCTGCTGGCCATCGCCGGCAGCAGCGTGGTGGCGCAGACAGAACGCCGCAAGCTCAACGACCAGTACTACTTCAAGACCCGCGCCGAGATGATCGAGCTGTTCGCCGATCTGCCGGAGGCGCTGGACAACACGGTCGAGATCGCCCGTCGCATGTCGTTCCGGCCGCGCACCCGCGGACCGATCCTGCCCAAGTTCGCCGCCGGTTCGCACGACACCGAGGACGAAGTCGTTGCCGCCGAGGCCGCCGCGCTCCGCCGGATGGCGGAGGAGGGGCTCGACCAGCGTCTCGCCACCGCCGGCATCGCCCCGGGCAAGACCGAGGAGGAGTATCGCTCCCGGCTCACCTTCGAGCTCGACATCATCGAGAAGATGAAGTTCCCGGGCTACTTCCTTATCGTTGCGGACTTCATCCAGTGGGCGAAGGCGCACGGTATTCCCGTCGGCCCGGGCCGCGGTTCCGGCGCGGGCTCGCTCGTCGCCTACGCCACCACCATCACCGACCTCGACCCCCTCCGCTACAACCTGCTGTTCGAGCGCTTCCTCAATCCCGAGCGCGTCTCGATGCCGGACTTCGACATCGACTTCTGCCAGGACCGGCGCGAGGAGGTCATCAACTACGTCCAGCAGAAGTACGGCTCCCAGCAGGTCGCCCAGATCATCACCTTCGGTACGCTTCAGGCCCGCGCCGTGCTGCGCGACGTCGGCCGCGTGCTGCAGATGCCCTATGGCCAGGTCGACCGCATCTGCAAGCTCGTGCCGGCGAACCCCGCTGATCCGTGGACGATCGAACGCACCCTCAACGAGGTGCCCCAGTTCCGCATGATGGCGGAGGACGATGAAACGGTCGGTCAGCTCGTCGAGATCGCCAAGGCGCTCGAAGGCCTGTTCCGTCACGCCTCCACACACGCCGCCGGTATCGTGATCGGCGACCGTCCGCTGCAGGAACTGATCCCGCTCTACCGCGATCCGCGGTCCGACATGCCGGTGACCCAGTACAACCTGAAATGGGTGGAGCCGGCCGGCCTCGTGAAGTTCGACTTCCTCGGCCTCAAGACACTCACCACCATCCGCTATGCGGTGGACATGGTGAATGCCGCCCGCGAGGGGCAGCCGCCGCTCGACATCGACGCCATCCCGATCGACGACGCCGACACCTACAAGCTCTACGCCCAGGGCGATACCTACGGCATCTTCCAGTTTGAATCGGCGGGCATGCGCCGGGCCCTGATGGATCTCAAGCCCGACCGCATCGAAGACCTCATCGCCATGAACGCGCTCTATCGGCCGGGCCCGATGGACAACATCCCGAGCTTCGTCAACCGCAAGCACGGTACCGAGGAGGTGAGCTACCCGCACCCGGCGCTGTCGACGGTTCTCGACGAGACCTACGGCATCATCGTTTACCAAGAGCAGGTGATGCAGATCGCCCAGCTCCTGTCCGGCTACTCGCTGGGTGAAGCCGACATGCTGCGCCGCGCCATGGGCAAGAAGATCAAGGCGGAGATGGACAACCAGCGCATCCGCTTCCGCGAGGGTGCGCTGCGCAACGACGTGTCGGAAACGCTGGCCGACGAGATCTTCGACCTGTTGGCCAAGTTCGCCAACTACGGCTTCAACAAGAGCCACGCCGCCGCCTATGCCTGGGTCTCCTACCAGACGGCCTATCTCAAGCGGCACCATCCGCACGAGTTCTACGCCGCCTCGATGACGCTCGACATGGCCCAGACCGACAAGCTGTCGGACTTCCGGCGCGAAGCGGCCAAGAAGGGCATCGAGGTCGTGGCGCCCTGCGTCAACAAGTCGGGCGTGGTGTTCACGGTCCGCGACGGCAAGATCTACTATGGCCTCTCCGCCGTGAAGGGCGTTGGCCGCGCCATGGCCGAGCACATCGTCGAGGTCCGCGGCGACCAGCCATACAAGGATCTTGGCGATTTCGCCCGGCGCGTCGACCCGCGCGTGCTCAACAAGCGCACCATGGAGACGCTGGTGAATGCCGGCGCCTTCGACTCGCTGGCGCCGCGCCGCGAGGTCGCCTTCGCCGCGATCGACACCGTGATCAGCATGGCCCAGGCGCTCACCAGCGAGCGCAACGAAGGCCAGTGGAACATGTTCGATACCGGCGAGCCCGAGCCCTTGCGGCTGCCCGCCGGCGTTCCTGCCTGGACCTCCACCGAAAAGGCCGACCGCGAGCTCGCGGCCATCGGCTTCCACCTTTCCGCGCATCCTCTCGATGCCTATGCCGACCTGTTCGACAAGCTTCGGGTGCAGCGCTGGGCCGATTTCGAGCGCGCTGTTCGCGACGGCGCGTCCGCCGGGCGTCTGGCCGGTACCATCGCCTCCCGCAACGACCGGCGCACCCGCAAGGGTACGCCAATGATGATCCTGACCCTGTCGGATCAGTCCGGCACCTTTGAGGCCGTGGCGTTCAGCGAACAGATCGAGCAGTTCGGGGCCATCCTGCAGCCGGGCAAGTCCGTCGTCCTGCAGGTCGGCGCAGATGAAAGGCCTGATGGCATCAGCCTCAGGCTCTATTCGGCCCAGTCGATCGATGGTGCCGCAGCCAAGGTCGATCGCCGCCTGACCATCTTTGCCGGGGACAACCGGCCCCTGTCGTCGATCAGCGCCCAGCTAAAGCGGGGCGGGGAGGGCACCGTGAACATCATCGTCATCCGCGACAGCGGCGCCCGCGAGTACGAGATCGAGCTCCCCGGCACCTACAAGGTCAATGCCGAGGTGGCCGGTGGCATCAAGGCTCTCGAGGGCGTCACCGACGTGCGGTTGAACTAGCAGTCATTCCCCGCGTCGGAAGCGTGCGATCCATTCCACACTGGTGGCGTCTGCCATCTTCGCCGTCGGGACACTGGCGTCGTCGGCTGGAGTCGGGTCGCGACCCAGCGCCGACAGCACGGCCCGCAGCCCCCTGCGAGGGTCGCTGGTCATCGCTCCGTACTCCAGACGGAGCGGTGCGATGCCTTCATCTTCGAAGAAGCGCCTCCAGGCGGCTTGCTGGCCCCGCAGGTCTGCCACAGTCCTCTCGAGTGTCTCGCGGTCATAAACGATCGGGGCAGGGGCATCGGTCCCTTCCATGACGGATCCGTCTCGGTTCAGGTGCCACAGCCCGCTCTGCTGTGCCCTCACCAGCGATACCGCCTGAGCCAGGATATCCTCCCGCCACAGGTGAATGTACGCGCTCTCTCCGAACCGCGCCTCGAACGCTTGTCTGAAGTCGCTCTCGCCGCCGCGGGCGTTGTTCAGGCGGTTCCGGGCAGTTGCAAGGCTCGGCCACATGATCCGGACGCCGAAGACGGCGGTATCCGCGCGGCCCGCTCGCTCCATCGCGCCCAGGTAGGCACGGTCGAATGCTTTGCTCGTCGTGTCCACGGCCGCGAGGTCCCACCGTGCGGCCCAGTAGGCGATATCCTCTTCACGGAAGTATGAGTTCGGCCGGCCAGCCACCCCGGAACGTGCCAGCAACTCGCAGAGCATGGTGCTGCCCGAGCGTGGCGTCCCGCAGATGACATAGGATGAGATGGCCAGGCGACACCCCCCTTGGTCGGGCGACCGGGTGTGCGTCGCCAGTCGAGGCACCATGCCAAAACAACGCGGGAGAGGCGAGCCCGAAGCCCATCCTCCCCCGCTCAGGGGCTTTCACCCTTGTCCCCGCGTCTGGGCGCGGGTCTATGTATCGGCAACAGGCTGTCGCGGCGGTTGGTTCCCGTCACG
>JAEZHZ010000056.1 GCA_023436745.1 Pseudomonadota bacterium
CCAGCCGAAATCGATCACCGCGGCCCGCCGGCCGATGGTGGCAAGGTCGCCCTTGTGTCTGTAGCGAAACGGCGTGGTCGGCTCGCCACCGAGCCGCGCCCGGATACCCTGCGCAGCGTGCTTGCCAGCCTGCTTGGCGGCATCGCCGATGCCCGGCACCGGCTTGCCGTCGGGTCGCGTCGTCGCCGCAGTGTCTCCTATGACGAAGATCTCGGGGTGGTCCGGGACGGTGAGGTCCGGATTGACCTTTACGCGCCCGGCCTTGTCCGCTTCGACGCCGAGCCACTGGGCCGCGGGGGAGGCTTCGACGCCCGCAGCCCAGATGATGGTTTCGGTATCGAGCCGCGTGTCCCCATAGGTCAGCCCGTTGGCGTCGATCCCTGTCACCGGCTGGCCGAGGATCACTTCCACCCCACGTCGGCGCAAGGCGCCCAGGGCGTACTCGGACAAGTCGTCCCGGAAGTTCTGCAGGACCTTCTGCCCGCCTTCGATCAAGACGACGCGGGTCTTGTCGGGGTCGGAGCGGCGGAACTGCCCCTTGAGTGCGTCCTGCGCCAGTTCGATAATGGAACCCGCCATCTCGACGCCGGTGGGGCCCGCCCCGATGATGGCGAAGGTCAGGAGCGCCTGGCGGCGCTGCGGGTCCGGTTCGCGCTCGGCCGCCTCGAAGGCGAGCAGGAGCTTGCGGCGGATGGTTGTCGCATCCTCGAGCGTCTTCAGCCCCGGCGCGTGGGCCTCCCAGGCGTCCTGTCCGAAATAGGCATGGCGGGCACCCGTGGCGAGGATCAGGCTGTCATACGTTACCGTCGAGCCGTCCTCGAGCAGAACTGTGTGAGTTTTCGGGTCGATTCCAGTAACCGTTGCAAGGAGGGTCGTCACCTCGGGGCGCCGGCGCAGGATGTGACGGATGGGCCAGGCGATCTCGGACGTCGCCAGCGCCGCAGTCGCCACCTGGTAGAGCAGCGGCTGGAACAGGTGGGGGTTGCGGCGGTCGATCAGAGTGATTTCGACAGGAGCTCCCTCCAGCGCCTGTGCGGCCGCCAGCCCGCCGAAACCGCCGCCGACGATCACCACCCGATGTGCCATGTACGCCCCCTTTGCCGTGAAGCTGCATGCTTCACCGCCGTGGCGCAAGTTGTGTCAGTGGATCCGCGTGCGCCAGCGTGCGGCATAGTCCGCAAAGCCTTGAGCGGCCAACGGTTCCACTGCGGCGCCGGCATGAGCGGCGGCCGCCGCAGGATCGAACAGCATTGCGGCCCCGAGGCTGGTGCCGGTGGCGTCGCCCGAGGCGAACACGGGTACGCCGAGCAGTCCCGCCAGCGCCGAGGCGTAGAGGCGGTTGCGCGCCAGCGGCCCCTCGATGGTGACCGAGCGCCCCTTGCCGCACAGCCCGATGGCGGCTTCGGTCACGAGGGCGAGGTAGAGCGAGGTCGCGGCGGTGCGTTCGCCGGACGAAAGCGTGTCGCTTGCGACCGTCCATGCGCCGGCCCGGTGGGGGAAGGGTCCGACGCCGGGCACGAAACCGGGCAGCACCTGCACGTCCGCCGCGATGACCCGGGCAATCTCATCGGCCGTCGGCTCTGTCGCACCGGGTGCCAGCAGGTCGAACTCGCGACCACCCATGAACCGTGCCGTAGGCACCGGACGGCCGAAGGCGTCGACATTGGCGAGGCTGTCGCGGGCCGGATCGAGCCCGCCGGTCGCCCCTCCGACGGTCATCGCAATGGTCCACGTGCCGCTCGACACGATGGTGAAGGGTGTCTCGTGCGCCCCGAGATGCGGGATAAGTGAGGCGTTGGAATCGTGAATGCCGCAGGTGACCGGGGTGTCGGTATCCAGTCCCAGATCGGCGGCCAGTTCGGGTCGAAGCGGTCCGAGCACGGAGGCGGCGGGCGCCACCGGCGGAAACAGGTTGCTCCATCCCTCCCGCGCGACGAGGCTCGACAGCCTTCCGGCATCGGGCGCCCACAGGTCGGTGTGGCAGCCGAGCGAGGTCACCTCGCTTGCCTTGACGCCGGTCAGGCGCCACGCCCAGTACTGCGGGTAGGGCAGGATATCCGTCACCGTCGCAAAGGCTTCGGGGAAGCGGCGCGACTGCCAGAACAGCTGCGCGCCAAGGTTGAGCCCATTCGGCAGCCGCGGCGACAGCGTCTCGGAGAAGTCTGGCCGTGCCGAGCCATACGCGGCCGAGGTTTCCTCCGGTCCGGCGTGCTCGTAGTCGAGGACCGGCAGGGCGAGCTCATCCCCACGCAGCAGGGCCGCGGTGGCGCCATGGGTAGTGATGGATATGCCGTCGAGGCCATGCTCGGCCCCGAGCGAGGCCAGGCTGTCGCGGATGAAGGCCCAGAGCCGGTCCACATCGGCATGGGGATAGATGCCATCCGTCCGCACCGTGTTCGGCGTCGAGCGCACTGCCACCTGCTCGCCGCCGCTGATCAGCACCACCTTGGCGTTGGTCTTGCCGATGTCGATGACGGCGATGCGGTTGGGGAGGGACATGGGGGCTCCTGGGCTGGTGCACGCCGCTTAGCCCATCCCTGGCGGTGGCGCCAGTACTGACATGTCAGTGACCGGGAGGCGCCGAAAGCGGAGTGTCACACCCAGCGGAAGCCCGACGCGCTCGGGCGCTTGAAGGTGTCGCGGAGCGCAAGGAGTACCGCCATGTGCAGGCGCTCGGGCGTGCTCGGGTCCTTGAGGCACTTGACCTTGGATGAAACGGTAAAGCGGGCGCCGCTGCTGGTGCCACTCGCCGTGAACCACAGATACTTGGTGCCGCTGTCATATCGAGCCGCGACGATCCGGAACTGCACGTCCTGCCCTCTTCCCGTCACAGAAGTGGGTAGTGCCCTGGGACCGTCCTTTCAAGCCGGATCGGTGCGCCGCCGGTCAAAGTTGCGTGGTCGGGAATGGACGCAGGGCGCACCGACGCCTATGACGACCCGGAACGGGCCCGGTATGAAACGATCGGGCAGGACGCCATGACCACCAGTGGGATGAGCCTGAGCATGCTGGAGCCAGCCGACATTGCGCGCGCGCGCCGTTTCTCCGTCGCGCCGATGATGGACTGGACGGACCGCCACTGCCGCCACCTCCATCGCCTTCTGACCCGGAACGCGCTACTGTTCACCGAGATGGTGACGAGCGCCGCCATCGTGCACGGCGACGTGGAGCGGCACCTTGCTTTCGATCCGTTCGAACAGCCGGTGGCGCTGCAACTGGGTGGATCCGATCCGGTTGAACTGGCGCGTGCAGTGCGCCTGGCAGAGCCCTACGGCTACGCCGAAATCAACCTCAATGTCGGCTGCCCGTCGGACCGCGTCCAGTCCGGACGTTTCGGTGCCTGCCTCATGGCCGAGCCAGAGTTGGTGGCGGAGTGCGTGCGAGCGATGCGGGACGCGACGGACCGGCCGGTTACGGTCAAGTGCCGCATCGGCATCGACGATCAGGACACCGAGGAGAGCCTCGACCGCTTTGCCGACGCCATGGTGTCGGCCGGGGTGGACGCTCTCTACGTCCATGCCCGCAAAGCCTGGCTGAAGGGGCTGAGCCCCAAGGAGAACCGCACGATCCCGCCGCTCGACTACCCGCGGGTGCATCGCCTTCGCGCGCGTCTGTCGCCGTCGCCGGTGATGATCAATGGAGGCATCGATACGATGGAGCTGGCCGAGGCCGAGATGGCGCATATGGACGGGGTGATGATGGGGCGGGCGGCCTACCACAATCCCATGCTGCTGGCCGAGGTTGACCGCCGCTTCTTCGGCGACGCGCAGCCTGCGCCCACGCTCGAGGCCGTCTTCGAGCAGATGGCAGACTATGCGGATCGCTACCTTGCCGAGGGTGGCAGGCTCAACTCCATCACCCGTCATATGCTTGGGCTGGCCAACGGACTTCCCGGCGCGCGCCAGTTCCGGCAGATCCTCAGCGTCGATGCCGCCAGGAGGGGCGCCGGCGTGGACGTGCTCGACCGCGCCCTCGCTGCCGTCACGCCGCTGTCGGTGGCCAGTTAGTCGGTCAGTTCCAGCGAGTTCTGCGTGACACTGTAGCGGCTGAGCGTTTCGAGGAACGTCATCCCGAGCAGGCTCATATCGAGCGCTCCGGCCTCGACCACGAACGCCGGCACGTTCTCCCGGACGATGCCGCCAACCTCCAGGCGCTCCAGACGGACCCGTGCGGCACTGCCGGTGCCGTTGGCTGTGGCGACAGGGATGGAATAGTTCAACCCGCCGGTGTCGATCCCGGCAGCTTGGGCATCCGCAACGGTGAGAACCACGGCTGTGGCACCGGTATCGAAGATCATCGGCGTGCTGTGCCCGTTCACGTCGGCCATGACTTCGAAATGGCCGCCAATTCCGCGCCTGAACGTTGCGGTGCCGCGCTCCGCATCGACCAGTGCGACACCCGGCTGGAACTCGCCCATGACACGACCCGCCACCGCCGACAGCTCGTCGCGATAGGCGTAGGTGACAACGGCGATGGCGAAGACACCGACCCATAGCAGCACCGCGCTCAACAGTTCCGAGAACCGGCGACGGCGGGTGAAGATGCCTCCCGCGAAAACGATGAGGATCACGAGCAGCGGTATCAGTTGGGCCGTCTGGCCCTGCGACAGCCCGACAAGAGCGCCGGCGTCGGCACTGATGAGCAGGGCGAGGCCCACCGCGACCAGCAGGGCGATGCCGATGAAGATCATGCCTGCCGTACCTTCCGAACTCGTATCATGAACAGGATAAAGGCAGCGGGGCCCCGGAGTTCAACCCCGGTCACGCGAACGCCAGCATCACGCCGAGCGCGACGACCTCTACGAGCGCGCCCAGTCCGCCGATCAGGTCCCCCGTCTGCCCGCCGACCTTGTTGCAGCAGAGGCGCGTCCAGCCCGCCACGACCAGCGCCGCGGCCGCAAGGATCAGCAACACGCCAAGAAGCCCCGCCACCGGGCCTGCAAGCAGGAAGACCAGGAGGCCAGCCATCGCCGCGCCGACCCAGAAGCCGGTCGGAGCCAGTCGGCCAGCGGTTGACGATGCACCGGTCGCTCGCGCCGGCGGCAGCAGCATTGGCAGGGCCAGCGAAGCGGACCGTCCGGCGACGCCCATGGCCAGCAGGGACAGAGCGCCGATGACCGGGTGGACGGCAACGAGAGCTGCGAGCCCGGTGACCTTTGCCATCAGAAGCAGCGCGAGGGCTGCGACACCGTAGGTGCCGTGGCGGCTGTCCTTGAGAATCTCGAGCCGCCGCTCCACCGTACCGCCGCCGAACAGCCCGTCGGCACTGTCGGCGAGTGCGTCCTCCCCCATGGCGCCGGTGACGACGACCAGCGCCGCAACCGCGATCGTCGCGGCGAACAGGGGCGGCCATCCCATGGCGGCACCCAGCGCCAGCAGCAGGGCCGGCACGGCCCCGATGACGAGACTCGCGAGCGGCAGCGCCATTGCCATGCGGTTCATTTCCGGCGCCTGATGCGGCGAACTGCCGGTGGGCAGCCGGGAAAAGAACCGCAGCGTCATGATGAGATCGGCGCCCAGCCCCAGCTGCGCCGAGACGGGGGCCTGTCCGCGCTCGTCCGAGCCCGGTGGTTCCGTGGGTTTGATGTCCGGGTTCGGTTGCATTCGCTCGGCTTCTGGGCCAACAAGTCGGCACCTTCCTAGCACACCGGTGACGACTCGCCATGCCCGCGCTCAACCCTGCCTATTCCGACATTGTGGAACTGCTGCTGACGGTCCCCGAGGGCGATGAGAGCGCCGCGGCCGCAGTGCGCAGCCGCGAGAACGAGCTGACCAAGCCCGTGGGTTCGCTCGGCAAGCTCGAGGGGCTGGTGGAGTTCCTGGCGCGCTGGCAGGGGCGCGCAACGCCACGGCTCGACAACCCGATGGTCACCGTCTTTGCCGCCAACCACGGCGTGACCGATCAGGGCGTCTCCGCCTATCCGCGCGAAGTGACGGCACAGATGGTCGCCAACTTCACCAATGGCGGGGCCGCCGTGTCGCAGATCTGTGCCCTGCACGAGCTCAACCTGCGCGTGTTCGAACTGGCGCTGGAACTGCCCACAGGCGACATCACGCAGGAGCCGGCGCTCGACGACAAGATGTGCGCAGCCACCATCGCCTACGGCATGGAGGCGGTGGCCGGGCGACCGGACCTCGTGTGCCTCGGCGAAATGGGCATCGGCAACACCACCGTCGCTGCTGCCATCTATGCGGGCCTGTTGGGCGGTACGGGCGCCGACTGGGTCGGCCGGGGCACCGGCGTGGACGACGCCGGGCTCGCCCGTAAGGCTTCCGCCGTCGATCGTGCGCTGGCGCTTCATCGCGACAGCCTCGATCATCCGCTGGCGGTGCTGGCGCGCCTCGGTGGCCGCGAAGTGGCAGCGATGCTGGGCGCCATCATTGCCGCCCGCCACCAGAAGGTGCCCGTGATCGTCGACGGGTTCGTGGCCACCTCGGCTGCGGCCATTGCCTATGCCGTCAACCCGGCCGCCATCGACCATTGCCTTTTCGCCCATGTCTCGGCCGAGAATGGGCACGCCCGTGCGCTCGAGGCCACGGGACAGACCGGGCTGCTCGACCTCGGCATGCGGCTGGGGGAGGGGAGCGGGTCGGCCCTCGCGGCCGTGCTGGTCAAGACGGCGCTGCATCTGCACATGAACATGGCGACGTTCGAGAGCGCCGCCGTCAGCAATCGCAGCGCAGACTGAGCTAGTCGGTTGCCTCGGGCGCCGGCTCCTGTGCCTGCGGCCTCGCGGGGGTAAGGCCGGCCGGCCCCGGTTCGAGGGCCAGCAGGTCCACTCCGTACTGCCGGCGGAAGCTGACGACGGCCTCGCGGGCGAGGCCCTGCAGGGTCACCACGTCCTGATTGCGAAGGGCCGTGCTCATGGCAGCGTGGAGCACCAGGAAGTCCAGCATCAACTGTTCGGCCATGGCCTGGCGCTGCGCGTCGTTGAGGGCGTGGAAGGACCGGTCCTCCGATAGCGCCTGGCGCAGCTGGCGCCGCACGGGAGCGGGCGGGATATCGACGGTGAACGCGGCATTGGCGACGATCCAGTTCAGCATCCAGTAAGCCGCCAGGGCATCGGCGACGTTGCCTACCTCCATGCCGTAGGGCTCGACCAGATCCTGCCAGATCAGTTCGTGGGACTTCTCGTCGAACCGCTCCTGGAATGCAGCCCGCGCATCGGCGCCCGCGCTGCGATAGACGCCGTCGAGGAAGCTGCGCTTCACCCGGTAGCTCACCGCCGCGGACGGGGCGTAGCTCGTGTCGAACTCTGCGGGCGCAGCCGCGACGTCGGGCAGGGGGGCTTCCTGAGCCGTGGCAGTGGGAACAAGCAGCAGCAGGGTGAGAAGGATCGCTCGCATGGGCGCAGCCGAGCAGAACTGGCGTGCCGAGGCAAGAGTTTCCGGCGTCACGCCTCAGCCGGCTTCGGAGTAGATCTCGAGCTTGTTGCGGCGCGCGGTGACCGGCGCGAGGGCATCCATGACGCGGGCGCGCGGGAAGGTTGCGATGACCTCGGTGCCGAAGCGAAGCTTGGAGAACAGGTCGAACCGGCCCTGGTGCAGGTCCATGATCTTCTGGACGATCGGCAGCCCCAGGCCCGCACCCTGCTCGGCGGTCTTCTGCGCGAGCGAGCCCTGCCCGAACGAGGAGAGCACGGTCTGGATTTCGCTCTCGGGAATGCCCGGGCCGTTGTCCTTCACCGACACGAGCTGGCCGCCATCGGCGCTGCGGGTGACGACCAGGACGATCTTGCCGTGCTGCGGAGTGAACTTCACGGCGTTGCTCAGCAGGTTCAGGATCACCTGGCGGATGGCGCGCTCGTCGCCCCAGATGCGGGGCAGGTTGTCCGCGGCGTTGAAAGCCAGCTCGATGCCCTTGGACTTGGCGCGCAGGTCCATCATTCGCTTGCAATCGGCGGCGATGTCGACCAGCGACACCGCCTCCTCGTGCAGTTCGTACTTGCCCGCCTCGATGCGGCTGAGGTCCAGCAGCTCGTTGATCAGGGTCAGAAGGTGCTGGCCGCTGGCATGGATGTCGCCGGCGTATTCCTTGTACTGCGGCACCTGGTGGGGGCCGAGCAGTTCGGATTTCAGCACTTCGGAGAAGCCGATGATGGCGTTGAGCGGCGTGCGCAGCTCGTGGCTCATCGTGGCGAGGAACTGCGACTTGGCGACATTCGCCTGCTCGGCATGGCGCCGCGCCTCATCGGACATATGCCGGGCCTCTTCGAGCTCGGAGATCAGCTGGTCCTTCTCGGCCTGGTGCGAGATGGTCTCGAGTTCCGAGCGATGCAGCTGGCGGGCGAGGTAGACGAAGAAGATCTCGCCGAAGATGGCAACGGCGGCGAGGACGTAGTTGAGCGTGCCGCCGAGCTGCAGCAGCGTGGCAGACACGGTCAGTGTCACCGGCAGCGTGCTCATCAGGGTCGCGGCGGGCAGGGAGTGCGTGGCGAGCGCGTTGGAGGCAACGCTCACCACCACCATGGCGAACATCACCGATGCCAGCGTCTGGGCGTCGGCGACGAGGGTGAACAGGGCGAGCAGCGACCACGCCAGGCCATGCACCACCTCGACCGCCACGAAGGTCGCGGTCCACTTTTCGGCGCTGAACCTGGCATGCTCGCTGCGCTTGAAGCGCCGCGCCACCACCACCACCGCCAGGAGGCTGACCAGAACGGCCGCTGCCCACAACGCAGAGATGCCGACCGGCACCCAGAAACACGCGACTGTCGCGAGGATGATGACGATCACCGCCATCGGCAGGGCCGCGATCAGGCGGGCGCCGGCATAATCATGCATCAGCTCGAAATCGAAGGCAGCGCGCGTGCCGGAGGTGGACGTCAGCCGCTGGCGAGCGTCCGAGACCGTCTTCTGGGCGGCTCGCTTGCCATCGCGTCCCATCTGGGCTCGCACATCGGCAATGGCGGTCATCTGAGGGGACGCCATGAAACTCGTACTCAACTACTGTAGGCGAACAGAAACGCGTTCGCTGCCGTGGCAGTGGGCACGTTAGGGGAAGCGTGGTTAACTGGTGGTGAAAGGGCTTGGTTAACAAAAGCTTGCCGCGCGTCGCGCTGCGTGCGAGCGCAACAATATTGCCATATGTGTGCCGTTGTGGCACTTAGACGACAAAATCTCGGTAAAAATCCGGGTTCGGCAAAATCTGATTTCGTCAGGGGGAAAAATGGCGTTGGACAAGATCGACCGAAAAATCCTCACGCTGCTGCAGAAGGATGCCACCATGCCGGTGGCGGAGATCGGCCGTAAGGTGGGCCTTTCGACCACACCGTGCTGGCGCCGCATCCAGAAGATGGAGGAGGACGGCGTCATCCAGCGCCGCGTCGCCGTGCTGGACCCCCGCAAGGTCAATGTCGGCGTGACGGTATTCGTCTCGGTCAAGACCAACGAGCACAACGAAGGCTGGATGCGCAAGTTCTCGGGGGTGATCGAGGACTTCCCGGAGGTCGTCGAGTTCTACCGCATGAGCGGCGACGTGGACTATCTCATGCGCGTTGTCGTGCCGGACATCGCGGCCTATGACGCCTTCTACAAGCGGCTGATCAGCAAGATCAACCTGACCGATGTCAGCTCCGCCTTCGCCATGGGCCAGATCAAGTACACCACGGCCCTGCCGCTCGACTTCGCCATCGTGGTGGACGACGACAAGTAGATGCTGGTCGGCTTCGAACATGCCGGCATGACGGCCTCCGACATGGATCGGACCGTCCACTTCTATTGCGAGCTGATGGGGCTCAGGCTGGCGCTGCGCAAGCGCCAGTCCGCGGGCGAGCTCGCCTTTCTCGACACAGGTGGCGGCATGCTCGAGATCTTCGCACCCGACGGGCCCATCGCTCCCGCCCGCGAGGTGCCGCCCGGGGAGGCGGGGGTGCGTCACCTCACCTTCGCCGTCACCGATGTCGATGACATGGTTGCCCGGTTGGAGGCCTCAGGCGTCTCCATCGCCGAGCGGCCGCGCGACGCGCACAACCCCGAGATGGTCCGTCGCGTCGCCTTCGTGCGCGATCCGGACGGGATGCTGGTCGAACTCGTGGAGCGCACCCCCGGCCGATGATCGGTAGCTGACTCGCGTTGTCAGCCAAATGTCATCTCTATGTCACTGACGCGACAGGATTTTCTTGGGAACCTGGCGCGCGCCAGTGCCGTTACCGGACCAGTTTCAAGTACGAGGAAACAGGTCCATGACCCCCAGGCTCACGACTGCCTTGGCCTTGCTCCTTGCTGTTGGCGCAGCTCCGGTACTGGCTCAGAATGCTGCTGGTGGCGTGGGGCAGCTCTCGGTCGAGCAGCAGACGGATGTCAGGGCCATCATCGCTGAACTGCAGGCCGAACCGTTCGTCGAAACGGATCCGGATGTCTCCGTCGGCGCCACGGCGCCCGATGGCGCGGTGCTGCAACCTCTGCCCTCGGGTGTCGCCGAAATTGCCCCGGATTATGCCGGACACCTGTTCTTCGTGCTGGCTGATGGCCGTATCGCCATTGTCGAACCGGATGCGCTTCAGATCGTTTTGATTATATCCGCCTAGTGCGAAACGGCCCGGCGCGCCCTCACTCACAGGACTGCCAATTCCAGAAGGAAGCCTCCCATGATTACCGTTGTCGTCGTGCTTGCCTGTATCGGTCTCGCCTGTGCCGCCACTGCCGGCCTGATCGCCAGCGCCCAGGCGCAGGCACCTCAGCAAAACGAGCCTGGCACCCGCACTGCCTGAGCTCAGGTCCGCGTGGCGAGCGGAAGGGTTAGCGTCACCCTGAGCCCTCCACTTTCCGCGCGACTATAGGCGATGGCGCCGCGATTTATCTCCAGGATTTCGGCTGCCATCGCCAACCCCAACCCCCAGCCCGGCTTGCTCTCGTCGAGCCGGACGCCCCGCTGGCCAAGTTGCTGCAACTGGTCCGGCGCGATGCCGGGTCCGTCGTCCTCGATGGAAAGCACTGCTGCGTCACCATTGCGCCAGCCGCGGACTGTGACGCGTGCCTCCGCCCACTTGGCTGCGTTCTCGAGCACGATGCCGACCAGTTCCAGCAGGTCCTGCCGGTGCATGTCGACCTGGCAATCATCGCCCAGCTGGGCGACCCAGTGCAGGTTCTCGCCCCGCGCTGTCTTCTTGAGCACGGTCAGCGCGCGTAGCACCGCGGTGTTCAGCGAGGTGCTGGCCGCATGGGCGCCGGTGCGCTGATGGAGCACCGCTAGCCGCAGCTGGTGATCGACACGCTCGGACATCTCAAAGGCGAGATCATCGATCAGGTCCGCGTCGTGCGCCCGCCCGTCTCCGCGCAATCGCTCCGCGACGCCATGCAGTGCCGCGAGGGGGGTCTTCAGGCCATGCGCCAGGTCGGCGGCATGCTCGCGCGCCTTGGTCACGGAAGTTTCCCGGCTTTCGAGCAGCGCGTTCACTTCCTCCACGAGAGGGGCCAGTTCGCTGGGGAACTTCCCCCTCAGCCTGTCGGCGGAGCCCTGCCGCACCGCCTCGATACCGCGGCGAAGCGCAGTCAGTGGCGACAGTCCAAGTGCGATCTGCAGCCACGCGGCGAGGATGAGCAGCGAGCCCAGCAGGGCCAGCATGGCTGCAGTGTCACTGTTGAAGCTGGTAATCGCCTCATCGATCGGGGCGTGGTCCTCGCCGACCGTTACCCGGAAGAGACGCTGGCCGGCTGGTCCCTCCACCTCGATCAACCGGGTGAGCAGCAGCAGATGCCCCCCGGCAGGCCCATCGACATGGCTCATGACCGGCTCGGTGCCGTCGGCGGCGGGCACGGTCAACTCGAAGTCCCAGAGCGAGCGGGACCGGGTCACGGCGCCGGTCCCGGCATCCTCGATCTGCCAGTACTTGCCACTCAGCGGCACGGAATATAGCGGGTTCGGCAGGGGAGTGCTGATCGCCGGGGTTTCGACCTCCGGCATGATCACGGCGGCGAGCCGGCCGAGCGTCGCTTCCATGTCCGCCCGCATGGTGCGCTCGATGTTGATGGCGAACAGGTATTGCAGCACGAGTGCCGCGGCGAGCAGCGACAGCACCACCCAGATCAGCGCCAGGCCCATCAGCCTGAGGCGCAGCGAGGAAAGGATCATGCCTCTTCGCCGAGGGTGTAGCCGAAGCCCCGTCGCGTCCTGATCACATCGGCCCCCAAGCGCTTGCGCACCCGTCCGACCAACACCTCGACGGCATTGGATTCTCGTTCGAAGTCCTGCGCGTAGATATGCTCGGTAATCTCGAGCTGGGAGACCACGCGGCCGCGCTGATGCACCATGTAGGCGATGAGCTTGTATTCCTGTGGCGTCAGGTCGACGGGAACGCCGTCGAGAAACACCTGCATCTTGGCAGTATCGAGCAGATACCGCCCGAAGGACACGCGCGCCGTGGTCAGCCCGTTCGCCCGGCGCACCAGCGAGCGGATGCGCGCCACGATTTCCATCACGTGGAAGGGCTTGACCACATAGTCGTCGGCGCCCGCCTCGATGCCGTCCACCCGTTCCTCCCACTGGCCGCGGGCGGTCAGGATCAGCACCGGCATAGTGCGCGCAGCGTTGCGCCAGCGCTTCAGGATCGTGAGGCCGTCCACCTGCGGCAGCCCGAGGTCGAGGATGACGGCATCGAAAGTCTCGGTGTCGCCCCGGAACCAGATGGTGTCCCCCTCGCTCTCGCGCTCCACTGCAAAGCCGGCGCGCGTGAGCGCCGTGACCAGCGTCTCGGCGATACGGTCGTCGTCTTCCGCTACCAGCACCCGCATTATTGTCCTCGCACCGGCAGCCCGCTCTGGGCGTAGTAGTATTTCACTTCCACCCGGCCTTCCGGGGTGAGCACCTTGATGGCGTAGAGCAGAAATCCCTGCACCGAGACCAGTCGCGCATCAATCATCTGTCCGCCCGTGCGGCTCTGCAGGTCCGGCAGGATGGTTTGCAGCGGCACTGCCCGGCCCGATTGCACCGCCTCGAGCGCCGCTCGTTCCGACGCACCGCCGCCGACCGGCGCAACAGCTGTCGCGCCGGGGCCAGAAGGCGAGGGGGCAGGGGGGGCAATGAGCGCTCGCGGCGAGGGGCCGCTCTCGCCGCGATGGCCGGACCGCCCGTGCGCGTTGCCGCCCCCGTTTCCGGGGCCTCTGTTCCCGCGATCTCGTTCACCGCGCGTGTCACGGTCGTCGCCTCTGCCATGTGACCCCGCATGCTGAGGTGGGCCCCCATGGTCTCGGGAGGAATGATCGGGCGCTCCCGGGCCCGAGCCAGGGCCACCTCCATTGCCTCCGGCATTGGCATGATCGGGCGGTCCTCCGCCGCCATCGCCCCTGTCATTACCGCCGGCATTGGAGTGCTCCGGCGGGCCGTTGCCGTTGCCATTGCCCTGTGCCAAGGCGGCGTTTGCACCGAAGCACACGGTCAACAGGATCAGCAGAAAACGCGCCACTCGCACCATAAACCGACTCTAAGGCCCGGAACCTGACAAATCGCTGACAGCCGTCCTCATCTGTCGCTCAGGCGCGGGGTGATAGCGTGGTGTCGTTGACTTCCAAACGTCCCATGCCTTCGGAAGTGCTTTGGAGCGTCGGCTAAGAGGGCACCAGCGGCAACTCCGCCCCGCGCCGCTGGTGCCCTTTGTGTTTCCTATTCTCCCGCCGACCGAAGCGGTGGCCGGTCGAACTGGCGAAAGCTTGGAACGGCGAGGGGCATCAGCGTCACCACGAAGTAGCACCCGCCCGCGATCAGGAGGGCCTTTTCGAGTCCGAACCCGGCAATGAGGGCGCCGCCCGCCAGCCCGCCGAAGGGAATCAGCGCCCAGGCGAGTGCCCCGATCAATGCCGTCACCCGCCCGACGAGCGCTTGCGGAATGCGCTCGAAACTGATGGCGGACAGGATGGGATTGAGGAATCCCGACGCAAAGCCCCCGATCACCAGCACCGAGATGATCAGCGCAAGGGGAGCGTCGAACGCGAACACGGCAAAGCGCGGGAGCCCGACAATCAGGTAGGCAATCGTGTAGACCTGCAGTCGCGGCAGCCGCTCGCCGGTTGCGCCTGCCAGCACCGACCCTGCAATGGAGGCCGCCGATGTGACGGCCAGCAACATGCCGAGCACCGCCGCGTCGTGGCCGTGCGTCTGCACCCAGACCGGCAGCATCACCACTGCGTGGGCCTGGTCGAACAGGTTGGTGATCATCACCATCAGCACGATCCCCATCAGCACCGGCTCGTGCCGCAGGAAGGTCCAGCCTTCTCCCAGCTGTCGGCGGTACGGTGCATTAGTCGCCCCGGCAGGCCTGGTGCGGGGCAGGCCCCAGAGCACCACCAGCACCGACAGCCCGAAAGTGGCGGCATTGAAGATCAGCGCCGGCCCCGCTCCGATCATCGCGATCAGCACCCCGGCCGCGGCCGCGCCCACGGTGGAGGCAAGCCGCTCCACCGCCCCCATCGCTCCGGTCACCCGTTCCAGTCGCAGGTCGACGAGCCGTGCCACCTCGGGAACCAGCGACGATTTGGCGACGTCGGCTGGCCCACGCAACAAGCCCATGACTGCAACCAGCGGCAGCAGCACGGGCAGGGTGAGCAGGCCAAGAACCTGAAGCACCGGAATAATCCCCACCGCGACGATGGAGGCCAGATCGCACCACAGCGAGACCGTGCGGGCGCCGAACCGATCGACCCACGGTCCGCCGAGGCCCTTGGCGACCACATAGGGCAGCATCTCCGCAAGACCGACCAGCCCGGTGAGCACCGGATCCCCGGTGGTTGTCAGCACCAGCCATGGGATGGCCACTGTCGACAGCCGGGTACCGGCCAGCGAAAGCGCCTGCGCCAGGACCAGCGCGATCAGCGGGCGCTTCATCTGTCGATTTCCGGAGGCAGGGGAAAGCTGTGAAACACCACGGTGAACGGCCGCGTGCCCTCCGGGGCTGGGGAGAGAGGCGGTGCTGCCGACTTCGCCTCCCACAGCAGGGCCTGTACGCGCTCGGTCAGCGCCTTTGCCTCCTCCGGCGTGAGCGCCATCGTCCAGTCGCTCGCGGTGGATGCGTCCCGCCATTCCGGCGGCATCTGCGGTGACAGTTCGAGCGCACGCTGCATCTGGCTCACCTGCCAGCTGAGCGCCGCCTGCAGGAAGGCGAGCCCGGCTTCCATCTCCTCGCCGGAGGTCCCCCGGATCGGCACCTGCGTCGACTCGTGCGCCGCCCGCCACCACCGTTCGCGGCGATTGCCGAGGTCGCTGGCCTCCTCGATGAAGCCATGCTCCGCCAGTTGCCTGAGGTGGTAGCTCGTGGCGCCGCTGTTCAGCTTCAGCCGTGCCGCAAGAGCCGTTGCGGTCGATGATCCCTCGATCCGCAACAGGCCCAGCATCCTGACCCGCACGGGGTGTGCGAGGGCCTTCAGCGCGGTGGTGTCGGGAACGATGCTGCGAACTTGTCTCGGCACGGTGGCACTCCTCGGCAGGGCTCCAGCCTACATCCGCCAAGAAATGTTTGCAAAGATTTGTTTGCGATCAGTCGCGGAAGGGCTCGTCCAGGTCCTCAATCGCCGCCGCGAGCGCCTGCTGCATGTCCACTCGCTCCCCGCCCGGCAGCACCAGGCGCAGCCGCTGCACACTGTGATCGTTGTAGAGGCTGACCATGAAGTCCTCGACCGACAGTCGCTCATACTGGCTGATCGGGACCGGCACGGCCTCGGTGACCAGCTGCACGCGGCGCTGGCTGCACAGATCCATGATCCAGCCGAGAGCCTGCGAGCGGGCGGCCCGCGCGGCGCGGTATTCGAGGATGTCGTCCCACGCGGCGTCGGCGGCGAACTGATGATCCACGAAGGCATCGATCAGTGCTGCTACCAGCATGGCCTTGCGTGCCGACAGCGGCGCCGCCTGCGCGGCATGCCATGCCTGATCCAGATAGCGGCGGTGACCGTCGAGATCAGCCAAGATGCTTGCGGAAGAACTCGAGCGTCCGCGCCGTGGCCCTGCCACACGCGGCATGGTCGAACTTGTCGGGGCGGTCGCTGTTGCAGAAGCCATGGCCAGCCTCGTAGACATAGATGTCCACGCCGGTGTGGCGCGCCTTCAGCGCCTCGATCTGCTCAAGGGGAATGCCGGTGTCGCGGTCGCCGAAATGCATCTCGAGGGGAATGGACGGCTCGAGCTCGATATAGTTCGGAATGCCCCCGCCATAATAGCCGGACGCTGCGCTCAGCCCGAGCCCGTGATGGGCGGCCCGCCAGCTCACGGCTCCACCGAAGCAGTATCCGGTGATCCCCACCTTGCCGGCCTCGGCAGCAGCCGCCGCCGCTGCCTTGACGTCCAGCAGGGCGGTCTCGTTGCTGAATGACTTCAGCATCTCCCCGATCACCTTGAACTGGTCCGGGCCGTAGTTCTCGCTCTCGTAGCCGAACTCGATGCGATCGAACATTGCGGGGGCAACGGCCAGGTAGCCATGCGCGGCCCAGCGGTCGACGACGCTGCGGACCCAATTGTTGAGGCCCCAGACTTCCTGGATCACCACCACTCCGCCCCTCGGCGGCCCTTCCGGCCGTGCCCGGTAGGCGTTCAGCGTGAAGCCGTCCTCCGCCGTCAGCGTGATCCGCTCTCCCATGGGGTTCCTCTCCTCGCTAGCCGCCAGTGACGCTCATGTGCCGCGCCACCGCAGGTTCCGGGCGCGAGCGGTCGAGCACGAAATCATGCCCCTTGGGCTTGATCCGCATGGCGTGGTCGAGGGCCGCATCGAGCGCTTCGGCGCCGCCCTGGCGGAGGGCATCGCGCAGGTTCACCTGGTCGTCCTGTCCCAGGCACAGATAGAGCTGCCCGGTCGCTGTAAGGCGCACGCGGTTGCAGCTCTCGCAGAAATTATGGCTCATCGGCGTGATGAAGCCGAGCGTGCCGCCGGTCTCGGCAACATGCACATAGCGGGCGGGTCCCCCGGTGCGCTTGGTCGTCGGGGTCAGGGTGAATCGGCGCGACAGGCGCTCGTGCAGCTCACGCAGGGGCAGGTAGCTGTCGACGCGATCGATGCCGACTTCGCCGAGCGGCATGCCTTCTATCAGCGTCAGGCCCATTCCCTGACCATGGGCCCAGTGCATCATCGGCTCGATCTCGTCCTCGTTGACGCCGCGCATCGCCACCATGTTGATCTTGATCGCGAGGCCCGCAGACTTTGCCGCCTCGATCCCTGCCAGCACATCGGCAAGACGCCCGCGCCGGGTGATGGCTGCGAAGCGCTCCGTATCGAGCGTGTCGAGCGAAACATTGATGCGCCTCACACCGGCGGCGGCAAGCCCTTCGGCATGGCGCGCGAGCTGGCTGCCATTGGTGGTGAGGGTCAGTTCATCGAGGCCGTTTCCAATGCGCTGCCCCAGGGTCTCCACCAGCCGCATGATGTCGCGCCGCACCAGCGGCTCGCCCCCGGTGAGCCGGATTCGGGTGGTGCCACGTTCGATGAAGGCGCCCGCTATGGCTTCTATCTCCTCGAAGGCCAGCACGTCCTTCTTCGGCAGGAAGGCCATGTCTTCCGCCATGCAGTAGACGCAGCGGAAGTCGCAGCGGTCCGTCACCGAAATCCGCAGGTACGATATCCTCCGGCCGAAGCCGTCGATCAGCGGGCGAGGGAGGGCAGGAGTGGTCATGCCGTCAGTGTAGTGCCGCTCCGCGGCATTGGCGAGGCAGAACGAAAAAGGGCCGCCGAAGCGACCCTTCCCTGAGTTCCTGCGGCGGCGGACTAGTGGCGGACAACCACCAGGGCCCCGACCTGTACGCGATCATAGAGGTCGATCACGTCGTCATTGGTCAGCCGGATGCAGCCCGAGGAAACCGCCTGCCCGATCGACCACGGCTCCGAGGTGCCATGCAGGCGATAAAGCGTCGAGCCGATATAGAGGGCACGCGCACCGAGCGGGTTCTCCGGGCCACCGGGCATGTAAGCCGGAAGATCGGGCACGCGCTTGCGCATCGCCGGCGGCGGCGTCCAGCCCGGCCACTCGGCCTTGCGGGTCACGCGGTGGGTGCCGGACCAGGTGAAGCCTTCACGACCCACGCCGATGCCGTAGCGCAGCGCCTTGCCGTCCTCCATCACGAGATAAAGACGGCGCTCGCCGGTCTCGACCACGATGGTGCCTGGCTTGTAGTTGGTTTCATAGTCAACGATCTGCTTGCGGATGGGGCTGCCGGCACGCGGCACATGCGCGGGGATCGAGCCCTCTTCCACCCATGCGTTCAATTCCGGGCTGTAGACGCGGGCTGCCGTGGCGGGCAGCACCAGACTGGCGGAAATAAGAACGGATAGAACGAGTGCAATCGCTGACTTCAACTTCAACATCTGACGACTTTAGCCTCTGGCTAAGGGAACTGCTTTTGCTTCCCCGGAATGGCGGTTGCATATTCACTTTGCAAATGAGCGAACAGGGGCACGCGCCCCGCTATCGCCACATTTGCCACAAGATGAACACACAGTGTTGCCAGACGGTTACAGTCCAGCCCGTTCACCAACGCGTGAACATCAACCATCGGCGCGCTTGACTTGTCACCAACCGGCGCAATACGCCCCATTCATTTGAAGGGGGCACCATGAGCGAAGAAATGAAGCGCGCGGCCGCTGCGATGGCGTTGAGCGACGTGCGCTCCGGCATGCGACTCGGCCTTGGCACCGGCTCCACCGCGCGCCATTTCGTCGATCTGCTCGGCGAGCAGGTGCGGGATGGTCTCGAAGTGCTCTGTGTACCGACCTCGGAGGCGACTGCCGCCCAGGCACGCTCCCTTGGCATCCCGCTGTCCGACCTCGACGCCCTCGACCGGCTCGACCTGACGGTCGACGGCGCGGACGAGATCGACACGCACATGAATCTCATCAAGGGCGGTGGCGGGGCGCTGTTGCGCGAGAAGATCGTCGCAGCCGCGTCCGACCGGATGATCGTCATCGCCGATGCAAGCAAGCTGGTCGACACGCTCGGCCGCTTCCCGCTGCCGGTGGAAGTGAACCGCTTCGGCCTCGGCGCCACCGAGCGCGCGGTTGCCGGCGTGCTCGCTGAACATGGCGCGCAGGGCCAGCTCACGCTGCGCCGCACCGCCGGCGGAGACCCCTTCGTCACCGATGGCGGACACCTGATACTGGATGCTTCTTTTGGCCGTATTTCGCAGCCAGAAGCGCTGTCGGGCGCACTTCTCGACATTCCCGGCGTGGTCCAGCACGGGCTGTTTCTGAATATGTGCAACAAGGCTTATGTGGCAGGGCCGGATGGCGTAAGAACGCTTGTGGCCAACGAGACAAGGACGGGTTCGTGACGATGATGCAGGTGCTGGGGCGGGCGAAGGGTCTGGTAGCAGTGGTGGCGAGCGCCGCGATTCTGGCGCTGTCGGCGCCGGTGATCGCGCAGGAAGTGTCGCCGGAGCAGTTGTCGCTGGCTCGCAAGTATGTGGACCTCACCGACAATGCGGCCGTGTTCGAAGTCACGATGGTCGAGACCGGCATCGAGACCATGCGGCAGCTGGTTACCCAGAATCCCGAGATCATGGATGCGGTCGACACCGCGGTGCAGAACGTCCTCCAGGACTACCGCGCCCGCAAGGACGAGCTGATGAACCAGTTTGCCCGCGTTTACGCCGTTCGCTTCACCGTCGAGGAACTGCAGCAGATCGTGGCCTTCTACGAAACCGAGGTGGGCAAGAAGCTCTCGGCCTCCAATCTCGAGGTGAACGCCGACCTGCAACGCGTGCTGCAGATCTTCACCGATAACGTGAAGCGCGAGTTCTTCGCGCAGGTTCGCGCCGAACTCCGCGCGCAGGGCGTCGAGGTCTAGGCCCCCCTGGGGTTAGACCTCTTAGTGCAGAGCATACCGGCCCCGCCTTGTGCGGGGCCTTTGTTTATGCGAAGTCCGTACCCACATTTCATCGTGAAATACCGATATAGCAGGGCAGCATGACCCACGACTACGACCTCATCGTCATCGGCGCCGGTTCCGGTGGTGTTCGCGCCGCACGAATGGCGGCCACCTACGGCGCGCTCGTCGCGGTGGTCGAGGAGTTCCGTGTCGGCGGCACCTGCGTCATTCGCGGCTGCGTGCCCAAGAAGCTCTATGTCTACGCCGCCCGGTACCGGGACCTGTTCGACCTGGCGCCCAGCTTCGGCTGGCAGGTGGAGTCCAGCTTCGACTGGCCGACCCTTGTCGCCAACAAGGAGAAGGAGATCACCCGGCTCGAGGCCGCCTATACGGCCAACCTCGAAAAGCCGGGCGTCGAGATCATTCGGGATCGCGCCGTGGTGACGGGTCCGAACAGCATCCAGCTCAGGAGCGACGGGCGCACCCTGACGGCCAGGTATCTGCTGGTCGCGACCGGGGCGCATCCCTACATTCCCGATATTCCCGGCAAGGAACTGGGCATCACCTCCAACGAGGCGTTCGACCTGCCGAAGCTGCCCCATTCCATCCTGATCGAGGGCGGCGGCTATGTCGCGGTGGAGTTCGCCACCGTGTTTGCGGGCCTCGGCGTTCATACCACCCTGGTCTATCGCGGCGACTGCCTGCTGCGCGGCTTCGATGTCGACATGCGTCGTGGTCTCGAAGCCGGGCTGATCGACCGCGGCATCCGCATCATCTATCAGACCAATATCCGTTCCCTCGTGCGGCACGGCGATGACGTCGCCGCCACCTTCAGCGATGGAGTGGTGGCGCCGTTCGGCGCCGTGATGTTCGCGACCGGCCGCCGGGCCAATGTGCGCGGCCTTGGCCTCGAAACGGCAGGCGTCCACCTCAATGACCGCGGCGAGGTCGCCGTCGACGCCTATTCGCGCACCAACGTGCCCTCCATCTACGCAGTGGGGGACGTCACCGGCCGCGCCCAGTTGACTCCCGTTGCGATCCGCGAGGGCTGGTACTTCGCCGAGACAGTGTTCAACGACAACCCCATGGCGGTGGATCACTCGCAGATCCCCACGGCCGTCTTCTCCGAACCGGAGATCGGTGTCATCGGCCTCACCGAGGCCGAAGCTGCCACCCATGGCGACGTGGATGTCTACATCGCCCGCTTCCGGCCGATGATGAACACGCTATCGACCCGCATCGAGCGGATGGTTCTCAAGCTCATCACCGAGAAGGATGGCGGCCGCGTCCTTGGTTGCCATATCCTCGGCCCCTCGGCCGCCGAGATGATCCAGCTGGTGTCGATCGCATATGGGATGGGTGCCACCAAGGCCGATTTCGACCGGACCATCGCCTTGCATCCGACGGCCGCAGAAGAGCTCGTGACCTTCAAGTCTCCCACCTACACCTATCGCGACGGCCAGAAGGTCGGCGGATAGGGAAGGGAGCCAGCAGAGGTTCAGTCGCGTTGAGCCTCGGCAAGGAGGTCCCGCATGAGCACTCCGCAGTCGAACTATGCCGGCATCTGGCTCTATCCCGGCCAGGGCCGTGGCGAGCAGTTCACCCACGACCAGCCCGGCTACGATCACCCGCACGCCGAGGGCACTACGCCGATGCGCCACGTCGTGATCGAGCAGGAAGGTGAACAGGTCGGACTCTGGGTTCCGGCCACCTGGAGCGACGACCAGGCCCGCGAGGCGCTTCAGACCGACTGGTAGCCTGGCCGAATCGGCACGGGTCCGCCCATTGCGCCTTCCCCCAAGGGGGGCGACGGTGCCGCGCGTGCGCTGGAAGCACATGTGCCCGCCGGGGGTTTGTGCTTGTTCCACCCCCTTGGCCTTTGCTATTCCGGCGCGGCATACGCGTAAGGAACGACCCATGACCACGTGGACCCCCAGCAGCTGGCGCAGCAAGCCGATCTCGCAGGTGCCTGCCTATCCCGATCCGGTGGCCCTGTCCGAAGCCGAGCGCGTGCTGTCCACTTTTCCGCCGCTGGTGTTCGCCGGTGAGGCGCGTGAACTGAAGGCGCGGCTTGCAGCCGTTGCCCGCGGCGAGGCCTTCCTGCTGCAGGGTGGCGACTGTGCCGAGAGCTTCGCGGAGCATGGCGCCGACCATATCCGTGACTTCTTCCGCGTCTTTCTCCAGATGGCGGTGGTGCTGACCCATGGCGCCTCCAAGCCGGTGGTCAAGGTCGGCCGGGTTGCAGGGCAGTTCGCCAAGCCCCGCTCCGCCGATACCGAGACCATCGACGGCGTTGAGCTGCCGAGCTATCGCGGCGACATCATCAATGCCATCGAGTTCACGGAACAGGCGCGTCAGCCTGACCCCGACCGCATGCTGCAGGCCTATCGGCAATCCGCGGCGACGCTCAACCTGCTGCGCGCCTTCTCCATGGGTGGCTATGCCGAACTGACCCGTATCCACGAATGGACCATGGGCTTCATGAAAGGGTCCAATT
>JAEZHZ010000057.1 GCA_023436745.1 Pseudomonadota bacterium
CGATACCCGAGAAGGGCGTGAACTCGTGCGCCTTGAGAACGAAGGTGTTGCCTGCCACCAGCGCCGGCCCCAGCTTGCGCGCCGCGAGGGCTGCCGGGAAGTTCCAGGCCGTGAGCCCCACGACCACCCCGTGTGGAACCCGGCGGATCCACACTTCCTCGTTGCGGGCGTCGGAGGGGAAGATGTCACCCTCGATCCGCCGCGCACTCTCGGCGGCATAGCGCAGGAACGTCTCTGTCGCCCCGATCTCGCCCATGGCCTGGTTCAGCGGCTTGCCCTGCTCGGCCACGACGATCCGCGCCAGTGCGCCGTCATTGGCCTTCACCGCATCGGCGAGGGCGAACAGCAGTTTGCCCCGCTCATATGGCGGCATTGCCGCCCAATCGGGCTGCGCCCGGCGGGCAGCATCGATTGCCTCGGCAGCATGGTCGGCGGTGCCGTCTGGAATGGTGCCGATGACCCGCTGATTGGCCGGGTTCTCGACCTCGATCACGTCGATGGTGTCGGCGTCCAGCCAGCGCCCGCCGATGAACATCCGCCCCCGATACCGGCCCGAACCCGTCAATTCCGACACCATCTGCTGCAGCATGACGCCTCGCTTTGTTCGGACCAAAGAGGCGACGAGTGATGGTCAAGTCCGCAACATTGTCAAGTTCGCCGCGGAATGGCGCAACTTTCGTCTGACCAAACCGCCTTTCCCTGTTGCATTCTTGATCGATCTCGATTGAGTTAGGGGCGGGAGGTACAGGCGCGTGCTCGAAGCGACGGACGATCTCGACGACAACAGACCGGGGGCGGTCAGTCGGGCTGCGGACGCTGCGGTGGCACGGCTGGCGGCGCGGATCGGCTCGGGAGAGCTGCAGGATGGCAGCTATCTTCCGGCCGAGCGCGAACTGATGGCCGAGTTCGGCATCAGCCGGACAGTGGCGCGCGAAGCAGTCGCCAGGCTGGCAGGCCGGGGTCTCGTGGAAACACGGCCCCGGTTCCGCCCTGTCGTGCGGCGGCCCGGATACGATGCGGCGCTGTCGGCCATTGGCGGGGTGGTGACACACCTGCTGGAGCAGTCCGGCGGCGTCCGCGATCTCTACAACACCCGGGTCTTTCTCGAAGCGGCGCTGGTGCGCCACGCTGCCCTTCATGCCCGCAAGGACGACATCGCCGTACTCCGGCGCGCGCTCGATGCCAACGAGGCTTCGATCGAGGATTCGGCCGAGTTCTATCGGACGGACATGGCCTTTCATGCCGTGTTCTACGAATTGCCCCGTAATCCCGTCATGCCGGCGATCCATCGGGCCTTCACGGCGTGGCTGCAGCCGCACTGGGCGCGGATGCCGCGTTCGCCCGAGCGGAACCGCGTCAACTTCCTGAGCCACCGGGAAATCTGTCAGGCGATCGTCGAGCGCGATCCGGAGGGTGCGGAGCGCGCCCTCAACGGGCATCTCGCCGCCGCCTGGGAATATGTGCGGGGGACGTTCGAGCCGGTCTAGGAGCCACAGGCAAGCCAACGGAGGAGTTCGGGCTTGGGTGAGGAGTACGACCATATCGTCGTGGGAGGAGGCGCTTCAGGCTGCGTGCTTGCCGCGCGCCTGGTCGAAGCCGGTCGCCGGGTGCTGCTGCTCGAGGCAGGCCATTCCCACCACCACCCACTCCTCGACATGCCGCCGGGCATCTTCAAGATGATCAACGGCAGCAAGTTCATGCGCTATCACGCGACCACCCCCCAGGAACACCTGGACGGGCGGGTCCATGAGATCAGCCAGGGCAACGTGCTCGGCGGCGGCACCTCGGTCAACGCGCAGGTCTACATGCGCGGCCGCCCCTCGGACTACGACGCCTGGGACGATCTGCTGCGCGGCAACAATGCCGGCGTGCGCTGGAACTGGGAGAACGTACTGCCCCACTTCCGGGCCATGGAGGGCAACAACCGCTTCTTCGACGAACGCCACAACGACAGCGGCCCGCTGCTCGTATCCGACCCCGGTCACATCGACGATGTCTCGCGGTGGTTTGTCCAGACCATGCAGGGGCTGGGCATGCCCTTCAATCCTGACTTCAACGGACCGCGCCAGACCGGCGTTGGATTCTATCAGTTCATGAACCGGCGTGGGAAACGCTCCAGCGCCGCCTATGCCTTCATCGAGCCCCTGCTGAAGAACCCGCTGCTGACGTTGAAGCTCAATGCGGCGGTGGAGAAGATTATCATCGAGAACGACCGTGCGACGGGGGTGGTGTTCTCCGACGGGGCCGGCGCCCATACCGTTCGAGCGTCGGCCGATGTGATTGTCTGTTCCGGCGCGCTCGTCACGCCCAAGGTGCTGATGCTGTCCGGCATTGGCCCTGCGGACGAGCTCCGCCAGCACGGCCTCGACGTCGTTCTCGACCTGCCGGGGGTGGGGCAGAACCTGATGGACCACCCCGAGGTGCCGCTGCTTGCCCATTTCAGCGGTCCCTATGGATATTTCGGCCACACGGGTGGCTGGCGCATGATCCTGCATGGGCTGCAGTTCAAGGTGTTCGGTACCGGGCTCGTGACCTCGGCCGGTGTCGAGGCTGGCGGCTTCGTCAATCCGCTGGACCCCGACGCGGAGCCAAGCATTCAGGCCTTCTGCGTGCCGTTCGTCTATCTCGACCGGGACCTGTTGAAGCTGATCGAGCCGACCCACGGCGTGACCATCACCACGGTGGTTACCAAGCCGAAATCGCGCGGTTACGTAAAGCTGCGCTCCGGCAACCCTGCCGACATGCCCATCGTGTCGCCGCACCTGCTGAAGCACCCCGATGACATGGCGACGATGATCGCAGGGCAGCGATACTTTCTGCGCGCGTTCCAGGAGGGGCCGCTGGGCAGGCGCGTCGACAGAATCCTGCGCCCCGATCCGGCGGATCTCAGCGAGGCGGCGCTGGCCACCCACTGCAAGCGCATGGTCAAGACCAACTATCATCCTGCCGGCACATGTCGCATGGGCCCGGATGGGGACCCGCTGGCGGTGCTCGACGCCGGGATGAAGGTTCGCGGCATCGACAATCTCCGGGTGGCGGACATGTCGGCGTGTCCCACCATCAATGCCGGCAACACTGCCGCGCCGGCCATGATGCTGGGTGCTCGCTGCGCCGAGTTCATCCTCGGCCGGGAAGCCGGTACATCCGAACAGGAGCGGATCAGGCATGTCGCTTGAAGGCAAGTCAGTCCTGGTCACCGGCGCCGGCAAGGGTATCGGCCGCGCTACCGCGGTGCTGCTGGCAAGTCAGGGTGCCCATGTCGTCGCCCTGACGCGCAGCCCCGACGATCTCGAAAGCCTCGCCGGGGAGATCGACTGCACCCCCGTGGTGGTCGACCTTGCAGACGCCGAGGCGACCCGGGCGGCGGCGCGTGCGGCAGTTCCCGTCGACTACCTCGTCAACAACGCCGGCACGACCATTCTCGAGCCATTCCTCGAAACCAGTGTCGACAGCTTCGACACCCTCATGGCGGTCAATACCCGTGCTCCCATGATCCTCGCGCAGGAATACGCGCGTGAGCGGATCGCGCGTGGCCTCGGCGGCGCCATCGTCAACGTGTCGAGCAACGCGTCGTGGATGGGCTGGGCCGACCACGCCGCTTATTGCGCCAGCAAGGGAGCCCTCGATGCGATGAGCCGCGTGATGGCAAACGAACTTGGCCGCAAGGGCATCAGGGTCAACTGCGTCAATCCCGCCATCACGCTGACGCCGATGGCCGTGAAGGCCTGGAGCGATCCGCTCAAGGCCGAGCCGATGCTGCGCCGCATGCCGCTCGGCAGGTTCGTCGAGCCCGAGGAGGTCGCATCGGTGATCGTGTTTCTCCTGAGCGACGCGGCGGCGATGATCAACGGGGTCACCGTTCCGGTCGACGCGGGGTTCGCAGTGAATTGAGTACCAGGCAAAGGGAGGAGTTCTGACCGCACCGTATCCAGCATTCCGGCTTCACCACGGGTAGCGTTCTGGTGATGCCGGCAGACGCAGGGTCATTCATGAGGCGACGGGCAGGTGGCTGCGGCCGCCCCCTGAAGAGTCCCTGTCAGACTAGCCTGTGAGGATGGAACCGCAATTCTCGCTCGAAGCGAGATCATTGGGAGGAGTGCCCATGCCGATTACCCGTCGCAGTCTGCTCATTGCCTCGGCCGCCAGTGCCGCGGCGTCGCTGCTCGCTTCGCGAGCCTTTGCCGCCGCGCCGCCGCTCGAGAAGAAGGAAGCCTACAAGGTCGGTTTCGCCCAGACCGAGAGCAACAATCCGTGGCGCCTTGCACAGACCAAGTCCATGCAGGACGAGGCGGCGGCGCGGGGCTGGCAACTGGTCTATACAGACGCCGCGGGCTCCGCGGCCAAGCAGGTTGCCGACGTCAACTCGATGATCGCCCAGGGCGTCGATCTGATCTTCCTCGCACCGCGCGAGGAAAAGCCGCTGATCCCTGCCATCATGGCCGCGAAGGGCGCCGGCATCCCGGTGATCCTGCTCGATCGCAATGTCGATCAGAGCCTCGCCAAGCCCGGCGAGGACTACGTCACCTTCATAGGCTCGAACTTCATCGAGGAAGGCCAGCGGATCGCCGAGTACCTTGTGGGTCTCGACCTCGACAAGAAGACCATCATCGAACTCGAAGGCACCGTCGGCTCGTCGCCGGCCAATGACCGCAAGAAAGGCTTCGACGACGTCATTGCCCAGCACCCGGACTTCCAGATCGTCGCCTCCCAGTCGGGCGACTTTGCCCGTGACAAGGGACGCCAAGTCGCCGAGACGCTGCTGCAGGCGCATCCCGACGCCAACGTCATCTACGCGCACAACGACGAGATGGCGATCGGAGCCATTGCTGCCCTCGAAGCAGCCGGTCGTACTGCCGGGCGCGACGATTGCCTGGTGTTCTCGATCGACGGTGGCCGCGAAGCCGTTCAACTGGTGGTCGACGGCAAGATCGAAGCGGTAGTGGAGTGCAATCCGCGCTTCGGACCCAAGGCGTTCGACACCGCCATCGCCTATGCGAACGGTGAGACCATCCCACCGGTGATCATCAATCCGGACGAGATGTACACGCCTGAGAACGCGGCGGACCTGCTCGACACCGCATACTGATTCACAGTCCGCCCGCCGTTCCGAAAGGGCGGCGGGCGCCCACCCGGAGCACCGGAATGGCCGACGAACTGCTGCTGTCCATGACCGGAATTGACAAGCGGTTCGCCGGCATTCCGGCGCTCTCCGGCGCCTCGCTGGAGATACGCCCCGGTGAGGTGCATGCGCTGATCGGACAGAATGGCGCCGGTAAATCCACCATGATCAAGGTGCTGACCGGCTACTACCGGCGTGATGCAGGGGAGGTGCTGTATCTCGGCAGGCCTTTCGAGGTCAGCTCTCCGCATCAGGCGCAGGCGAGCGGGATCAGCACCATCTACCAGGAGATCAACCTGGTCCCGTATCGCTCCGTCACCGAGAACATCTGCCTTGGTCGCGAGGCGCGCCGCTTTGGTCTGCTGGATTGGGGCGCCATGCACGCAGAAGCCCAGCGGCTTCTCGCCACCTTCGGCATCAGCATCGACGTTCGCCGGCCGCTGCTCGAGTTCAACACGGCCACCCAGCAGATGGTGGCCATCGCGCGGGCCATAGGCTTCTCTGCCCGTCTCGTCATCATGGACGAGCCGACATCCTCGCTGGACGAGGGGGAGGTCGCGATGCTGTTCAAGGTGATCCGCCAGCTTCGGGCGGACGGCGTTTCGGTCATCTTCGTCAGCCATAAGCTGGACGAACTCTATGAGGTCTGCGACCGCGTCACCATCATGCGTGACGGACGCACGGTCCGCACAGCGGTCATGCGCGACATCGGCAAGCTCGACCTGGTGTCCTCAATGCTCGGGCGTGACGTCAGCGCTGCTGCGGGACATGCAACGGCCTTCACGGGCCACAGGCGCGAGCGCGGGCAGATCGTCTTTTCCGCAGAGCACCTTGCGGCGCGCCGGGCCGTCCAGGACGTGTCGTTCGATGTCGGCCGGGGCGAGATCGTCGGCTTCGCCGGATTGCTGGGTGCGGGCCGCACCGAGACGGCCAGGCTCGTCTTCGGCGCCGATCCGCTCCGTTCGGGTACCATGCAGATGGCCGGCGTGCCGCACACGCCGCATCGCCCCCGGGACGCGATCGCGGCGGGCATGGGCTTCGTCACCGAGGATCGCAAGCTCGAGGGTATCGTGCCGGAGCTCAGCGTTGCCGAGAACATGACGCTCGCGCTGCTGCCGCGCATCAGCAACAGGGGCGTGATTTCCGAGAGCCGGCAGCGCGAGGTGGTCGAGCGCTTCATCGAGCAGCTCGGCATCAAATGCTCCGGACCCAACCAGAAGATCCGCGAGCTCTCCGGAGGCAACCAGCAGAAAGTGCTCCTGGCGCGCTGGCTCGCCACGAACCCCGTGCTGCTCATCCTCGATGAGCCCACACGCGGCATCGATGTTGGCGCCAAGGGCGAAATCCAGCGCCTGATCCGCGAACTCGCCGATCAGGGCCTCGCCGTGCTGATGATCTCATCCGAGCTGGAGGAAGTGGTCGAAGGTGCAGACCGCGTCTTCGTGCTGCGCGAAGGCCGTACCGTGGCAGAGCTCGACGGCGATGCGATCAACGAAGAGCGGGTGCTCGATGCCATGGCGCATGGCCATTCCACCGCGACCGAGCAGGTGCACACGTGACCGAGACGCTTCCCGCCGCCCCTCAACCCCACGGCCGCTCCATCGATCCGTTCGAGTTCCTGTCGCGCTACGGCACCCTGATGGCGCTGGTGCTGCTGATCCTCTTCAACCTCGTCTACACCCGCAACTTCGCGACCATGCAGACCCTCAACGTCAACCAGACGCAGCTCTGCACCATCGTCATCGTCGCTGTCGGCATGACCCTGGTGATCGGGACCGGCGGCATAGACCTCTCGGTCGGCTCCATCATGGCCATAGCGGGGGCGCTGGCACCGATGATCTTCCTCGGCACCATCATGCCGGTGACCAACATCGGCGTCTCGGTTGCCCTCGCCATTGTGGCCGCGCTCGCGGTCGCC
>JAEZHZ010000092.1 GCA_023436745.1 Pseudomonadota bacterium
ATCAGATCCCGCCAGGGGCGAACGCCGATGGGTATGATTCCCTGCTCGGCGAGCATTTTACCTGCCCGGCCGCTGCGAAACATCTCGTACTCGCCGATACGGCACCTCGATTCGCCGTCGATCACGCTGATTTCCCCGTCGGTGCTGAAATGCAGTGCCAGCCAGCTCGTGCCCTGCGGCAGTGAAGAGAACAGGTCCGCATAGGCGGCGTCGCGCCCGTTAGGCCAGGCCCACGGGGTCTCGACCTGCAAGTCCACGATGGGATTGCCCCTTGCGCTCGCGCGGCCCAGGGCGCGATCGTAGGCTTCGGTTGTCACCGGCCCGACATACCCCATCACGGAGAACGTGAGGTAGTCCTTCATCAGCAGCAGCGGCAGACGGAACTCGGCGCCGAGACGTTCGTAGATCTCCACGAACTCCGGCATCATGGCGGCACCCATGTGACAGTCGAGGTGGGTCACGTCGATACCGGCATCGAGCGCTGCCTGGATCTGCGCCCGCAATTCCAGTTCGACTGCGTCAGGTCGGGCGTGGAGCCGAACATCCGGCACATTGTCCCAGAAGTAACCGCTGGGGTCGGTCAGGCCATTGTCCGACACGCCCGTCAGCGGCCGCCACTTGTAGCCCTTCGCCTCGGAATTCAGCGTAAGGTGTACCCCGAGGTCGAGTTGCGGGTTCTGGCGGGCGATCGCTGCAGCCTCTTCGAACCACGGGCACGGCACCATGGCTGAACCGGCCGTACAGACCCCGGCTCCCTGCAGTTCCAGGAAGGCCACATTGGCGCCGTGGTTCATACCGACATCGTCTTCGTGAATGACGGCAAATCTTTGAGTGGAAGACATAGGCGAAACCCTGCTCGTGGCCGATGCAGTGTTGCCTCGGCTTCATCGAGTTCGGGGGCAACGGTCCGCAGTACCGAAGTCCGATGCAGTCTGTCGCTGCACCTTTTTCGCTCACCCGCAGGTTCGGCAAACAATGCGGCCGAAGCGAGGCACTACCGTCCTGCGCGACGCCCATCTCGCCCTACAGGCAGGAAGTGCCAGTTGACCTGTAAGCCGGGTTCTGTAGGGCCGCGTTTCCGCGACGTGGTGGCCATTCATCTGTGGCGCCTGTCGCCAGGACGCTCATGCAACCAACCCGGATGACCGGCCTCAAAACAGGCTGGAGCCGAAGCTCCGCGTCATCCCTATTTGGTCTTGCTCCCGGTGGGGTTTACCGTGCGGCCACCGTTACCGGCAGCCCGGTGCGCTCTTACCGCACCCTTTCACCCTTGCCGGCCCGAGGGGCGGCGGTTTGCTTTCTGTGGCACTTTCCCTGGGGTCGCCCCCGGCGGCCGTTAGCCGTCACCGTGTTTCGAAGGAGCCCGGACTTTCCTCCAGCGGGCAGTTACCCACCCGCCAGCGGCCACCCGGTCAACTGGCAGCCCGATGTAGGGATTAGAGGGGAACCGCGTCAACTCAAAACGGACGTTCAGGCGCTCGGCAGTTGCGGCGCCTGCGGCGGCTTGGTCAGCGCCTGATAGGCCAGGTTGATCGCCTTCATGCGGTCGGTGGCCACGTCGATAAGGTCTTCCGGCACGCCCTTGGCGATCAGCCGGTCCGGATGGTGCTCCGCGACCAGCTGTCGGTAGACACGGCGGATTTCGTCCTGGGGGGCATCCGGAGCAAGGCCAAGCACCAGGTAGGGGTCCACATCGTCCCCGAGGCGAACGTGCTGACTCGCCAGTTGCTCGAACCGCACCTCATCGAAGCCGAAGATCCCGCTCACCGATCGCAGGTATTCGAGCTCTGCCTCATGCACGAGCCCGTCGGCTGTGGCGATGTAGAACAGGCTGTCGAGCACATGCTCCAACGTATCCGGACTGTCGGCAAAGAACCGGCCGATCTTTCGCGCATAGGCGTCGTAGCCGGCGACATCCTGCTTGGCGAGGTCGAACACCCGCGCCACCTGCTCCTCATGTCCATGCGAAATCTCGACAGTGGCGCGGAAGGCGCGCTCCTCGGACGCTGTCACGGCGCCGTCGGAGACGGCCATCTTGGCGGCAAGCGCTATCAGCGCCAGAGTGAACGCGGCATCGCGCCCGCCCGGCAGCCAGTTGTCCGGATCGAGTGCATTGGCAAGCGAGCCGATGACGCCCGTACGCCGGCCATAAGAGCCGACGAAATCCCCCAGCCTTTGCCACATGTCGCCGTCCTCACGACCGGTCATCCGCCCACCACGCATACCGAGGCGCCGCCTTCCAGCGGCGGCGCGACCATACTTGGAGTGCTTGCGGTGGTCCATGCCGGCTGGCGCAGGGCTGTCAGTCCGCGAACGGGAAGGCGTAGAAGCCCGCTGCCGGTCCGACCACGCGGTCGCCGCGCGGTTCCGGCTGGGCATCAAGGTAACCGCTGCCGCCGAAATAGGCGCTAGGCGCGCCTTGCTGCTGGCGGCGGGCCAGGAACTCGGACAACGGGCCGCTCTCCCAATCCGCAAGCTCCGCCGCGGTGATGTTGGCAGGTGCGACGACGGTCTCGGGAATGACCACCGGCGCGGCAGCAGAAGGCGCGACACCGAAGGTGGGGGCGGTCTTTGGGGTCGGCCGCATCGATAGCGGCATCGGGAAAGGAACGGCGGCCTTTTCCGGCAACGCGGCCACCGTGATCGGGTCTTCAACCACGTGCGGGGCATCAGAGGTTGATGCCGACGGCGCCCCGGTCGCCGCGATGGCGGCGGGCCCAGCGCCTCCGCCGTCGCTGATGTAGCTCGGCAGGGTCCTACCCCCCTCCATATAGTTTGCTACCGGGTCGGCAAGCGTTGCTGTGGCGGCTGGCGTTTGCGCGCCAGTCTTGACCGGCTCAGCTGCGGCAACGTCCACCGGCGCCTCATCCACGCTGGACGGAACCGGTTCCTTTGGCACAGGCGCAGCTGCTACCTGGGTTGCGGGCGCCTCCGGACGTTCGGATGCGGGCCGTGGAATCGGCGCCACCGGGGTGGCTGGTGCACCGACCGTCGCAACCCGCTCGGTCGCGGGCTCGAACAGCTGCGCCGAGACAATGTCGGCGAGGGGCACTCCAACGACGATGAAGGCGCCGGCCCAGGCAAGGCCATTAGTGAAGCGGCGGTCGATCTGCATTGCGTACGTCCCGATAGTCTATCCGCCCTCTTGGGCGACCATGCCGGTCTTCGTGGCCACAATATGAACCAGCAGCTCCTTGCTTGCGCCAGGCAAGCTGAACCCAGCCTGAATGACGCCCTTCAGGCCGTGCGGGAATGGCACCAGAACATGGTAAATGCAAGTTTAACGAACAATCCGCCTCCGCCGCATCTCACACCACCCGGCCTTGCGCGGCTTCGCTGGCGGGACGGCGGCCAAGCAGCCGTGCAAGGGCCAACACAAGGTTGTAGCGGTTGAGCGTGTAGAAGTGGAACTCGGTGACACCCTCGTCCAGCAGTTCCGTCACCTGCTCGGCGGCCACGGCCGCGGCCACCAGTTGATGTGTCTCGGGATCGTTCTCGAGTCCCTCGAACCGCTCGGCCAGCCAGCTCGGAATGGACGCGCCGCAGCGCGAGGCGAAGGCGGCGATCTGCTTGAAGCTGTGAATGGGCTGGATACCGGGCACGATCGGCGCTGTGATCCCGGCCGCTCGCGCTCGCTCAAGGTAGCGCAGGTAATCTGCGTTGGAGAAGAACATCTGCGTTATGGCGCGTGTGGCGCCGGCATCGAGCTTGCGCTTGAGGTTGTCGATATCCGCGTTCCAGTCGGCGCTCTGGGGGTGCCGTTCCGGATAGGCCGCAACCGAGATGTCGAAATCGCCGAGGCGACGAATTCCGGCTACCAGTTCGGCCGCATTGCGGTAGCCGTCCGGATGCGGAACGAAGGGCTGCCCCACACCCTCGGGCGGATCTCCGCGAAGCGCGACGATGCGGTTGATGCCGGCGCGCTGATAGCCACGAACGACCTCGTCCACCTCCTCGCGAGAGGCACCCACGCAGGTCAGGTGCGCAGCAGCGTCCACCCCGGTCTCCGACTTCACCTGGGAGACCATGCGCAGCGTCCGTTCACGCGTAGTACCGCCAGCGCCATAGGTAACCGAGACGAAACGAGGATTGAGCGGCGCTAGCTTGTGGACCGTCTCCCAGAACCGCTCCTCCATGGCATCGGTCTTGGGCGGAAAGAACTCGAACGATATCTGCAGGGGGGGCCGCAGTTGCGCCGGCTGGCGGCTGGTGCGCGCGGTATCGTCTATCATTATGCGTTCCGTTTATTGATATCGCTGAGGCGCCAAAGGCAGACGGTAAGTCCTTTGCTGCCGTTGCCACTGGGAAATTCCTGAACCAGGTCCACCGTCAGGCCGGCGCCACTGGCCCATCCCTGCATCTGGGCCTGCGACAGGCCGAGTCGCCGATGGGCATGCTCGGTGCGCAGGAACTCCAGGTCGTGCGGCGCAAAGTCGACAATGATCATCTGCCCGCCGGGCTTCAGCAGCCGGCGCGCCGACAGCAGCATGCGACCGGGATCATCGAAATAGTGCATCACCTGGTGGATCACGATGACGTCGGCAGGACCCGGGTTCAGGTCCACGTCGCCGATGTCGCCAAGTCGCACCTGCGCGTGCTGCACACCGGCATTGGCGAGCCGCGCCCGTGCCACGGTCAGCATTTCACGGCTGGAGTCGATGCCAATGCCGCGCCTGTAGGAACCCGCAAGAACCTCGAGCATCCTGCCGGTGCCGGTACCGAGGTCGATAAGGGTGTCCACCACCCGCCCGTCGAGTGCCGCAATCACCGCAGCCTCGACCGCTTCCTCCGGCACGTGCAGCGTCTTGAGCAGGTTCCAGCTGCCAGCCACCTTGGCGAAGTAGTCCGCTGCCTGCGCCTGCTGCGCCTGTCGCACCAGTTGCTGGCGTTCCGCATCCCGTCGCCGGTCAGGATCATCGTCGGCAACACGGGCAATCAGCCAGCGGGCGAGCTCTGCGCCCTCCCCCTCCTGCGCGAGCCCGTAATAGGCCCACGCACCTTCTGCGTTGCGTTCGATCAGCCCGGCATCCGCCAGGAGCTTGAGATGGCGCGATACCCGCGGTTGGCTCTGCTTCAGGATCTCCGTCAGATCCTTGACCGAGTGGTCTCCTTCGGCGAGCAATGCCAGCAGGCGCAGCCGGGTATCCTCGCCCGCCGCCTTCAGCACTCCAACCAGACTTGCAAGTTCTGCCATTCGCCTCACCAGATATAAAGATATCTTTATGTCTGGCACGAATGGAGATCAAGTCCGAAGTAGGACCTGATGTGCGCGATCCTTGCCTTCTCCCAAGGAGCGTGCAGGATGCCTTCAGAACTCCGGGAGGGCTAGATGTACAAGAACATTCTCATTGCCACCGACGGGTCCGAGCTCGCCAACAAGGGCCTGGAACATGGCTTGGCGCTGTCGCGAAGGCTCGACGCCATGGTAACCGTCCTGACCGTGTCCGAGCCCCTGAGCCAGCAGGTTGCTGCTGCGGTCCGCATGGCCGGCATCGAGGATCCCGTGGTGCGCTATGATCAGCAGATCGACGCCATGATGGAGGAGCGGTTCGCCCAGGTGCAGGAGCGTGGCGCGGCCCATGGCGTGGCGATCAACCTCGCCCATGAGATCGACAACTCCCCGGCGGACGCGATCGTACGCTACGCCAAGCTCAATGGTTGCGACCTGATCGTCATGACGTCCCATGGCCGGCGCGGCATGCAGCGGGCCCTTCTCGGCAGCCAGACGGCGGAAGTTCTGGCGCACACCACCATCCCGGTTCTGGTGGTCCGTTAGACGGTCAGCCGACGACTTCGAACTGGCGGCACAGGCATGCCAGAGCACTCTCCGGGTGCGGCTCGCGCATGTCGGCCCGGCCGCGCCGGGTGATCTGGCTGCGCCAGGCGTGTATGGCAAGGGTGCGGTCGGTCACGTAGTCCTCGAGCCGCGATCCACGCTCCAGCAGCGTGCCGACCCGATTGTAGGGGACCGGATAGAACACATCCTGCGGCTGGATCGGAGCTATTCCCAGTTTCCTGCAGTAATAGGTCAGCGGAAAGGGCCCGGTTGCCCCGAACTGCATGTCTTCTGGAGGAACCCGTTCGCCCCTCAGCCGCCGCAGCGCCACCTCGAGCCGCCGCACCGGCGGCAGATACGGCAGGAGCAGTTGCCGCTCCGATGCAGTGAACACCCCGAGCATGGCTTCGAGCAATGGCGAGCCGGCCGGAATGCGCAGCACCGCATTGTTGACTGACCCGGGCTTCTCGTAGCCCAGCACATAGTCCGGAAGATCGCGCATGGGCTTGAGGCAGATCACGTCGAGATCGGCCCAGACGCCACGCTCCTGCGCCATCAGCATCAGCCGGAACCGGTCCGAGAAGACAGCGGGCGTGCCGTGTCCCTTGTAGAACACCAGCTCCGACATGGGCAGGATACCGGCGGCATCAACGTGGTTCACGCCCGCCGGCAGGCCCTCGAGCGGCTCATAGCTGTAGATGTCAACCCGATGACCGGCGGCCAGGAAGCTCGTGGCCGCGAGGCGTTCCAGCCAGCTTACCGGCCCATGCCAGAAGGAGACGATTGTGGGTAGCAAGGGCTCTGTCCAAGAAGGCTGCCGCGGCAGTGCGGCTGACCTCCTCTACCCGCCGGGTGTACCGGCGGGCAACCCTCAGGCGTTCACCGCCGCCCGGTGCTCGCTGGCGGCGCGCTTGCGGAACGCGTGTGCCCGCCACAGCTCGAAGATGCCTGCGGCCTCCTCGCGCTCCAGTGCCTGGAAGCGGCTCAGCACCATGGCCTTGTCGTCCTCGCTGGGGAGGTCTCGCCATGGCAGCGTTGCGACGACGGCCTCGAACAGGTCCGGTGCCAGCCCCGCGGCACGCAATGCCACGGTGATGGCCACATAGTCCTGGCCCGCCAGCCACTTGAGGAACACTTCGGGGGTAACCTTGAGCCAGACGGTCAGGGCGGCGGCGGCGTGGTGGCCGTATCCGAAACGGGCGAAGCGGGCGAGAGCCCGATCATCGAGCTGCTTGCGGTCCGAGAGCGCCTTGACCTGGTTGTAGGCCAGCTTCCATTCATTGGCGGAAAAGCCTGCGCGATTGCGCATGCGATTGTAGACAACCGCATTGATCTTGCCTGCGGCCACCGGGTCGACCGGGCGCGTCACCTGCGCCAGGCTTTCCAGAACGCGGTTGGCAGCGGTGTCGATTTCCCCCCGCAGCGACATCCAGTCGATATCGGTGCGTCCGCGAAGGTCGGTGGCGAGCTCGGCATCGCGAGTGGCTCGGGCGACAAGCCGCTCAACCGTTGCCTTGTCCAGTTCGGCATTGGCATTGCGCACCAGCCGGGTGACGGATGCCGTACCACCATGTTCGACGATGGCCCCGCCGACACGCTCCGGCACCATCGAGCGCCCCGCTATTGCGACGCGGTGCTCTTCGCTCTGGTGATTGATGATGTCGATCAGATCATCATCGCTCAGCACGCTCGAGAATTCGAGGAGTGGCCGGGCGACCTCGATGACGTCATTGGCGAGCTTCACGACCACCGTTCCGGGCGCCCGTTCCAGCGGAGCCAGCAGCTGCGCCACATGGGCCCGCGCCTCGACCTCCACCATCTCCGCGAGTTGGCACAGGACTTCGTCGTACTGGGCAACCTGCTCGTCGTCACAGCGGTCGGAGACGTAGCTGAAGAGCTGCGCCATGTTCCGGAACAACTGTTCCCGCTCCTGATGACTGTCCTCGCCATTCAGTACGCGGAAACTCGAAAAGGCCCTCTGGCCCAGTTCCAGCTCGTTCATCGAGGTACCCCCGGCTTCTGCCGCTAATGACAGGAGGATGACCCCGCAACCGCTGTTAGCGGCTGAAAGCGAACCGTTGCATTTGCATAAAATTGAGAAGACCCCGGAGACATGCCTCCGGGGTCCGATGGGCTCAGCGGCCCGCGTAGACGAGGTCGAAACGGTCGGCGTTCATGACCTTGACCCAGGCGGCGACGAAGTCGCGGACGAACTTCGGCCCGCTGTCGGACTGACCGTAAACCTCAGCCAGCGCACGCAATTGCGAGTGCGAACCGAAGTTCAGGTCGACGCGCGTACCGGTCCACTTGAGCTGGCCGGTCTTGCGGTCACGACCCTCATAGACACCCTTCTCGTCTGCCTTGGGGGACCACACCGTGTCCATCGTCAGCAGGTTCAGGAAGAAGTCATTCGTCAGGGTTTGGGGACGATCTGTCAGCTTTCCGTGCCCGTTGACACCGATATCAAGCACTCTGAGGCCACCAACCAGCACAGTCATCTCCGGACCGGTGAGCCGCAGCAGTTGCGCGCGGTCGATCAGCGCCTCTTCCGGCTCCATGAAGCGGCGCTCGCTGAGGTAATTGCGGAAACCGTCGGTGCGTGGCTCGAGGGCCTGGAAGGAGACCACGTCCGTCTGCTCCTGGGACGCATCCATCCGGCCCGGGGTGAACGGCACCGTCACCTCGTGACCGGCTGCGGCCGCCGCCTTCTCAATGCCGACGCCACCGGCCAGCACGATCAGGTCGGCGAGCGACACCTTCTTGCCGCCGGTCTGCGCAGCGTTGAACTGCGACTGCACGCCTTCGAGCGCTGCGAGGACCCGTGCCAGCTGCTCGGGCTTGTTGACTTCCCAGTCCTTCTGCGGAGCAAGGCGGATGCGCGCTCCATTGGCACCACCGCGCTTGTCCGAACCGCGGAAGGTGGACGCAGAGGCCCAGGCCGTCCCGACCAGCTCGGCTACGGAAAGACCGGTCGCCGCGATCATCTGCTTGAGCTGGGCGACATCCGCCTCATCGACCAGCGGATGGTCGACTGGCGGGATCACATCCTGCCAGATCAGGTCTTCGGCGGGCACTTCCGGGCCGAGATAGCGCACCTTCGGTCCCATGTCGCGGTGGGTCAGCTTGAACCAGGCACGGGCGAAGGCATCGGCGAACTGGTCCGGGTTCTCGAGGAACCGGCGCGAGATCTTCTCGTATTCCGGGTCGAACCGCAGGGCCAGGTCGGTGGTCAGCATGGTCGGGCGGTGGCGCTTGGACGGATCGAAGGCGTCGGGAATCACGCGCTCTTCGGTCTTGGCAACCCACTGCTTTGCACCCGCCGGGCTGGTGGTCAGCTCCCACTCGAAGCCGAACAGGTTGGAGAAGAAGTAGTAGCTCCAGCGGGTCGGCGTCTGGGTCCAGGTGACCTCCAGACCGGAGGTGATGGTGTCTCCGCTATGGCCAATGCCGTGCTTGCTCTTCCAGCCCAGTCCCTGATCCTCGAGGTCTGCACCTTCCGGCTCGGCGGCGATCAGGGACGGATCGCCATTGCCGTGGGTCTTGCCGAAGGTGTGGCCCCCGGCGATCAGCGCGACGGTTTCCTCGTCGTTCATCGCCATGCGGCGGAAGGTCTCGCGAATGTCGCGTGCCGCAGCCAGCGGGTCCGGATTGCCGTTCGGGCCTTCCGGATTGACGTAGATGAGGCCCATCTGCACGGCGCCAAGCGGCTCCGAGAGCTGACGCTCACCCGAATAGCGCTCGTCGCCGAGCCAGGTGCCTTCCGGACCCCAGAACAGTTCCTCGGGCTCCCACACGTCGACGCGGCCACCGGCGAAGCCGAAGGTCTTGAAGCCCATCGATTCGAGGGCGACGTTGCCGGTCAGGATCATCAGGTCGGCCCAGGAGATCCGGTTGCCGTACTTCTGCTTGATCGGCCAGATCAGCCGGCGGGCCTTGTCGAGGTTGGCGTTGTCCGGCCAGGAATTGAGCGGCGCGAAGCGCTGCTGCCCCTGCCCTGCGCCACCACGTCCATCGGTGATGCGATAGGTACCGGCCGAGTGCCAGGCCATGCGGATGAACAGGCCGCCATAATGACCGAAGTCGGCGGGCCACCAGTCCTGCGAGTGGGTCATGACCTTGCGCAGGTCGGCCTTCACCGCTTCCAGATCCAGCGTCTTGAACTCCTCGGCATAGTCGAAGTCCGGACCCATCGGGTCGGACAGCGCCGAGTTGCGGTGGAGCATCGAGAGGTCGAGCTGATGCGGCCACCAGTCGCGGTTGCCGCGTCGGTTCTTGCCGCCGCCGCCATGGGCGACCGGGCATTCCCCCGCGGGCGCGTTCGTCTCTGATGTCGGGGTGACGTTTTCGTCCATGACGGGCTCCTTCACTTTGCTTTGTGAGCCGGTATAGGGGAGTGACAATCATTAGGCCAATCGATAGTTATTGCCGCATCCATAAGCTGAGGTTATCACGTGAAGATCTCCCTCAAGCAGATGCGCTACGCCGTTGCAGTGGCTGATCTCGGCCATTTCGGCCGGGCGGCGGGCGCCTGTCATGTGAGCCAGCCGGCGTTGAGCCAGCAGATCCAGGCCATCGAGGAAACCTGCGGGACCAGCCTGTTCGACCGCCTAAAGGAAGGTGTGCGTCCCACCCCGTTCGGAGCGGAGTTCGTGACCCGCGCCCGGAGGGTGCTGGAGGAGGCGGATGCGCTTGCGACGTTCGCGCTCCGCCGTCGCGCCGAGCCGGACCGGCCCATTCGCTTCGGCTTGATCCCTACGGTGGCTCCCTATCTGCTGCCGGACATCTTCCCGGCACTCGCCAGCCACGTGCCGCAACTGGCCTTCACCATCAGCGAGAACCGTACCGACGCCCTCATTGGGGGGCTCGCCGACGGGAGCCTCGACATTGCCCTGATTGGCACGCCACCGCCGGAACACGGGGTGCGGCTGACCTGCGAGCCGCTGTTCCACGATCCGTTCGTGCTGGCGACCAGCCGGGACGAGCCGGCGGAAGAACTCGTGTCGCTGGCGGATCTTGCGCCCGAGCGCATCCTGCTGCTCGATGAGGGTCACTGCTTCCGCGACCAGGCAATCGCCGCATGCAGGATCGACACCGACCCGGCAGCACGCACCTTCGCCGCCACGTCGCTGTCGACGATCGTCGAGTTCGTGGCCAATGGACAGGGCGTGACGCTGCTGCCCGAGATCTCGCTCCGCAAGGAAGCCGCGGATGCCCGCATCGTCGTGCACCGGCTGGGCGCGCCGGGCGCCGGCCGTCAGCTGTCGCTCGTCTGGCGTGAGGCGACGCCTTTCGCCGCAACCTTCCAGCGCATCGCCGAGGTCATCCGGGCAACGAGGGAAACCGAGGCGCCAATCGGCGTCCTCGTCGCCTGATGAGGCGCGTCAGGCGGCTTTCAGCGTCTGCCCGCGACGCCGGAAGCTGTCGTAGCTGAACACCCCCAGCGACACCCAGATCAGCACGAAGCTCAACAGCCGCATTCCGTTCAGTTCCTCGCCGAAGATGAAGATGGCCACGAGGAACTGCAAGGAAGGGGCGATGTACTGGAACATGCCGATCGTGGTGAGCCGCAGCCGCTGCACGCCATAGGCGAACATCAGGAGCGGCACAGCGGTGGCGGGGCCGGTGAACATCAGCAGCAGCATCGTGCCCGGATCGGCATGAGGTCCCCAGCCGGCCGTCGCGATGGAGTAGCCAACATAGGCCAGCGCAGCGGGTGTCAGGATGGCGGTTTCCGCAAACAGCCCGGTGGCCGGACCCAGCATCGCGGTCTTCCGGAAATAGCCATAGAAGCCGAACGTGAAGGCGAGCCCCAGCGCAATGTATGGCACCGCCCCGAGGCCCATTGCCTGGATACCGATGGCGACGACGGCGATGGCGATCGACAGCGTCTGCAACCGGTTCTGCCGCTCGCCGAGCAGCACCATGCCAATGGCAATATTGACCAGGGGATTGATGAAGTAGCCGAAGCTCGCTTCCAGCACCTGCCCGGTCTCGACCGCCCAGACATAGAGCAGCCAGTTGAGCGCCAGCAGCACAGAGGACAGTGCCATCACACCCAGCTTGCGGGGATCACGGAAGAAGGCGCGCACCTCGCCGAAACGTCGCGTGACGAACAGGACGATTGCCAGCAGCACGACCGACCAGATGGTGCGCTCGGCGACAATCAGCACCGAGCCGACGGCGTCGAGCGCGCGAAACAGCAGCGGCAGGAAGCCCCAGAGCAGATAGGCGCCCAGCGCTGCAGCGACCCCCTTGCGAACCTCGGCCGGGTCGGTGAGCAGCGGAGCCGCCGCGGCCGGGGGCACGGCTTCGGGAGCGGATTCAGGCAGGGACATGGCAGGAGTTCTCTCTGCGGCGGGAGGAAGAGCGCCTGTCGCACTCTTAGCAATGCTCCCGCCATCCGGCCAATCAGTCTTTGTGATCCGGCACACACGTCTTGCGAATGGCTCGGACCCAACTTTTGACCTTCACCCGCGTTAGCCCCTTGCGGCGATTGCCGTGTTGCGACCACGAGGAGAATGACATGAAAAAGACCGTTACCTGGATCCTGATTGCCAACGGCGCACAGGCGCGCGTGCTGGAGAATACCGGACCGGGCAAGGGACTGACGCTCGTGGAGGGACTGAACTGGGAGGTAGAACCGCTGCAGGCAAAAGACATCAACGCCGACCGGCCGGGCCGCACCATGAATGGCGGCATGGAGCCACGAACCGACCCGGTCGATCACCGTGAAGCCGAATTCGTGAAGGGCGTGGCCGCAGTGCTCGAGCGCAAATGCCAGGAAGGCGCGTTCGACCGCCTCGTCATCGCCGCTGCGCCGATCTCGCTGGGCACCATACGCAAGGCCATGTCCCCCAACGTGAAGAAGGTGGTGGTGGCCGAGCTCAACAAGGACCTCACCAACATCCCCACGCCCCAGCTCAACCAGAACTTCGACGGCATCATTGCGGCCTAGCCCGCATGCACCCGGCGGCATAGTCGCCGCCCTGCCCTCGGGTTCGACCCGAGGGCCACTCAGGAGCGCCGAGCAGAAGCGAAAAACGTGACACGACCGCAGTTTATGGCCGATACCGGACTCAATCCGTGATCGGCCTTATCCATCATCGCAAGGCGTTGAATCACCAGGTCAGCACCCTGATTCACTCCTCGAGCCCGTCGCCGCCACCGCCGAGAGCATCGAGGAATTCCATCAGAAGCGAGTTCACCAGTTCGGGCTGCTCGATGCTGGGGATGTGCGCCGCGCCTTCCAGCACCACGGCGAAGGCATTCGGCATGGTTTCCGACAGGTGCTCGTGGCGGTCTATCAGTGCAGAGAAGTCCTCCTCGCCGACCACCAGCAGTGTCGGCGTGTTGACCTCGCCCACCCGTCGCCATGCATCCGGCCGCGGTTCTTCCTGCGTCAGTCGGGGCTTGGACAACGCCATGGCGTTCATGTCGAGAAACAGCTCGCGCACCGCGCCACCGACCCTGCCGCTCTGCGTTCGCGGGCCATCGAGCCATTCGTGCGCCTGTACCCGGTTGAGACCGTCCAGGTCGCCACGTTCCCAGGCATCCTCTTCCGCCATTTCGATCGTGCGCTCTTCCTCGGTCGCGCTCCATGGTGCGCCGGTGACGGACGTACCAATCAGCACGAGCCCGATCGTGCGGCCGGGGTGCCTGAGTGCGAAATCCAGCGCAAGTCCACCGCCCATCGAGCAGCCGACCAGCACCGCCGCGTGAATGTCGAAAGCATCGAGCAGCGCTTCGAGATCATCGAGATGGCTGAACGGCTCGTCTGCGCTCTCGGTCTCGCCATAGCCGCGACGGTCGTAGGCGATCGCATGCCATCCGGCTCCGGCCGCGGCTTCCATCTGGCTCAGCCACATGCGCTTGTCACAGACGCCGGCGTGCAGAAACACGACCGGCAACCCCTCGCCGACTTCCAGCCCTGCAAGCACCGCACCATCGATCTCGAGGTCGAACGGGTCCGCTACCATGCGCAGAGCTCCGCCTCGGTATCGGGATTGACCCAACAGGCGGCATCATCTTCGGAGCGCAGATACGGCCCCGGCAAACCTACCGGCCGGCCGCCGGGCTCGAACAGGGCGCTGACGAACGCTTCGCCGGGCGCCTCGACCCATAGCTCGAAGCCCGGCTTGTCCTCGCCCTCTATCCGGAAACTGCCGGCATCATCGAGCGCGGTGAACTGGCAGGGGTACTCACCATCGTCGGTGGTGTAGCAGGTGGCGTCCTTCGCCGCCGCGGGCCCGGCGAGCGCGGCAACCGCCAACGCAGCTACGGCGATGCGCCTCACTGCGCCTGCTCCACCAGCACGCAGAACTGAAGGCTCTCGTCGTGAATCCAGCATCCGTCTTCTCCCGCGCCGCGCGTGAAGCCACCCAGGGCCACCGGCGGGCTGCCGGGGCGCGCATCGGCGCCGATCAGGTAGCCCTGCCCTTCATCCGGAGCGGTCAGCGCGAAGGCCCAGGTTTGCCCGTCGGGCAGCTCAAAGGCCATTCCACCGCCATCCAGCACGACCTCGCACGGAAACGTGCCGTACCCGCTCACCATGCACTGCCCCGGCACGGCCCAAGCCGCCCCGGCCATAACCCCGGCAGCGGCCACGCCCAGGCCGGCCGCCCAAAATACCCGTCTCAAGTCCATGCCCCCTGGCAACAGCAAAACCTCGCCGCTTCGTCTTCTTTAGCGCGGGCGTGCGGGCGTGTCGCGGGGATTTGCGATAGTGGCGGCCCTAGGCTACCCGGCCGCGAACGGCGTTGGCACGCGCGCGTGGCATGATCACCCCGTCGACGCCGCGCGGCAGCACTGCCGCAAGCCTTGCGCGGAGTTCGGCAACCGCCTCGGCGGGTGCCTCCCGGATGCTCCTCGCCGTCCGCGGCGAGGCAACCGCCGCGTCCCAATACGCCTCGAAGCTCGCATATTGCCGCATGACTTCAATCCGGCACGTGGCGACGTCGGTCAGGCCAGCGACATTCCAAAGGCGCGAGAGTTCCCCGGGCTCGCACACATGCGTGCTCGGTGGAGTGGCGACCGGGATCCCGACACCGCTCATTTCCCGAAGGAGGGCGTCATAGGGAAAGCCACCATGGTCCGGATCCCATACATAGGCACCGACAATGCCCCCACTGCGGGTGACCCGCGCCATCTCGCGAACGCTTGCCAGGGGATCGGGCAGGAAATGCAGGACCAGTGCCGCCACCGTGACGTCGACGGCATCATCAGTGACCTGCGACAGCATGGAGTCGCCCTGTTCAAAGCGAGCTCGGCCAAGGCCGCGGGCGCGCGCAAACTCGAGCTGTGAAGGCGATGGATCGATCCCCAGTATGGTCCCGGGAGCACAGCGCTCGATGGCAAGCGCCGTGAATGCCCCGCTGCCACACCCGACGTCGAGCCAGTCGGCGTTCGACGGGGGAGCGAACCAGGCGAGGAATTGCTCCCCGGCTAGGCGGCTCCACTCCCCCATCATTCTCTCGTAGCTCGCACCGTCACTGAACCTCACCTGCGGATCGGGCATTGACGATGCGCTCATCAGGCTACCTCGTCAGCGGCTTGTAGGTGGCGCGCTTGGGGTTGACCGCATCGGCGCCCAGGCGGCGGACCTTGTCGGCCTCGTAATCCTGGAAGTTGCCCTCGAACCACTCCACGTGGCTGTCGCCCTCGAAGGCCAGCATGTGAGTGGCAAGGCGATCGAGGAACATGCGGTCGTGGCTGATGATCACGGCGCAACCGGCGAATTCCTCCAGCGCCTCTTCAAGCGCCGCGAGGGTTTCGGTGTCGAGGTCGTTGGTCGGCTCGTCGAGCAGCAGCACGTTGGCGCCAGACTTCAGCATCTTGGCGAGGTGTACGCGGTTGCGTTGGCCACCGGAGAGGTTGCCCACCTTCTGCTGCTGGTCGCCGCCCTTGAAGTTGAAGGCCGACGTATAGGCGCGCGAGTTCATCTCGCGCTTGCCGAGCAGGATGACCTCGTGCCCGCCGGAGATTTCCTCCCACACGGTCTTCTTGGGGTCGAGCGTGTCGCGGCTCTGGTCCACATAGCCGAGGTTGACGTTCTCGGCGACCTCGATGGTGCCGGCGTCGGGAGTCTCCTGGCCGGTCAGCATGCGGAACAGCGTGGTCTTGCCGGCGCCGTTCGGGCCGATGATGCCGACGATGCCACCGGGCGGCAGCTTGAAGCTGAGATTGTCGATCAGCAGCCGGTCGCCATAGGACTTCGACAGACCCTCGACGGTAATGACGTTCTGCCCGAGCCGCTCGCCGGGCGGGATGATGATCTGCGCCGAGCTCGACTGGGTGCGAGCCTCGTTGATCTTCACCAGCTCGTCATAGGCGCGGATACGCGCCTTCGACTTGGACTGGCGCGCCTGCGGGGACTGGCCCAGCCACTCCTTCTCACGCTCCAGCACCTTGGCGCGCGCAGCATCCTCGGACTGCTCCTGCGCAAAACGCTTGGCCTTGGCGGTGAGGTAAGCGGTGTAGTTGCCCTCGTACGGGATGCCGCGGCCGCGATCGAGCTCGAGAATCCAGCCGGTGACGTTGTCGAGGAAGTAGCGGTCGTGGGTGATGATCAGCACTGCGCCGGGGAACTCGCGCAGGTGCCGCTCCAGCCAGGCGGTGGTCTCGGCGTCGAGGTGGTTGGTCGGTTCGTCGAGCAGCAGCAGGTCGGGCTTCGACAGCAGCAGCGCACACAGCGCCACGCGGCGGCGCTCGCCACCAGAGAGCTTGGTGACGTCGGCATCGCCCGGCGGGCAGCCCAGCGCTTCCATCGCCACTTCAACCTGGGATTCGAGATCCCACAGGTTCTGAGCGTCGATCATGTCCTGGAGCTTAGTCGCCTCGTCGGCGGTCTCGTCGGAGTAGTTCATCATCAACTCGTTGTAGCGGTCGACGATGTCCTTCTTCTCCTTCACGCCCGTCATGACGTTGCCGAGGACGTTGAGATCCGGGTCGAGCTCCGGCTCCTGCGCGAGGTAGCCGACCTTGGCGCCCTCCGCGACCCATGCCTCGCCGGTGAAATCGGTGTCGATCCCGGCCATGATCTTGAGCAGGGTCGACTTGCCCGATCCGTTGGGACCGAGCACGCCGATCTTGGCGTCGGGGTAGAAGCTGAGGTTGATGTTATCCAGCACCTTCTTGCCGCCGGCATAGGCCTTGGACATTCCGTGCATGTGATAGATGAACTGGCGAGCCATAGGGCTGCTGACCTCTCGACGTGTAGGTGGTTCGGCTGTTGGGCGCCTATGTAGGCCAACCGCCGGGGCGGAGCAACCGGTGGGCCGGGCTCACTCGCAGGAACGACTGCCGCCCACCCTCGTTCAACCCCCATTGACCGGAGGACCTCCCATGCGCCGCCGCCTGCTTCTGATCTCCGCCGCCACCCTTCTTGCTGCACCGGTTGCCGCGCAGGAGGCCATAGGCACCTTCATCGATACCAATGGCAACCAGGTCGGCGCGGTCTCGCTGGCCCAGCAGGGCGACACTGTCGTCGCGACCGGCGAGATCGTCGGCATCTCCCCCGGCCCGCACGGCATCCACTACCATGCCGTTGGCGATTGCGACCCCAGCACCGCGTTTGAATCCGCCGGCCCGCACTTCAACCCGGCAAACGAGCAGCACGGTCTCGACAACCCTGAAGGGCCCCACTTTGGCGACCTGCCCAACCTTATCGTCGGCGCGGACGGCATTGGCGCGATCTCGCTGTCCAACGTCGAGATTTCACTGGTCGAGCCGGCCGAAGGTTACCTGTTCGATGATGACGGAACGGCGCTGGTCATCCACGCCGACGAAGACGACCAGATCACGGACCCTTCCGGCAACTCGGGAGACAGGATCGCCTGTGCCGTGATCGAGGCGCCTCCGGCGCAATAGTTGTTCAAAACCGTCTTCACGGGCGCCGTCGCTGCGGTGCCCTTCCCCTTTGGCCAAATACAAAGGGCGCGAAACCGAAGTTTCGCGCCCTTGCCGGAGACTCCACAAAGGAGCGTCAGCCTCTGCGGTAGTCCGCCGATCGACAGGCACCCAAGGGAGGGACCAGGGCACCGACCGTACACCGCCGCGGCAAAGCAGCGGTTCAGCCCAATAAACGGAGGCCGCTCGCAAGAGTTCCGATTTGTGAACGGGATCGTTGAGGCAATTCGCCTGGCTAGAGATCGAGCGGCGCGGCCATCGCCTGGACCGCCTTGATCGCGGCCGAAGCGCGGTTTTCGACCCCGAGTTTGGCATAGACCTGCTCGAGATGCTTGTTCACCGTCCGAGGGCTCAGGCCCAGGATATCGCCTATGTCGCGGTTGGACTTGCCGCGCGATATCCACACCAGCACCTCGCTCTCGCGCTGGGTCAGACCGAAGTGCTGGCGGAGCGCGTCCTCCTGTCCTGCCTCCGGCTGCCCGGCAAGGCGGAACAGGTACTCCTCGCCTCCCACCGTTCCCAGATAGGTGAAGTGCAGCCCCGAAAGTGGGGTGGTGACATCGAAGCCCTCGCCCTGCCCGCGTGCCAGCCAGTCGGCAAAGCTGCGGCTCAGTTCGTTTTCCATCCCCTCTCCGAAGCCGGAGCGCTCAAGCAGGCGGTGCGTCTGCGGTGTCGACCACAGCACCCTGCCTTCCGCGCCGAAGGCGAGCAGGTGCCGCCCCGCTGCATCAAGTGCGATCCGCGCACTCTGCGCCCGCCGGGCATTGGCGAGGTGGACCCGGATGCGCGCTCGCAGTTCATCGACATTGATCGGCTTCGACAGGTAGTCGACCCCGCCGCTCTCCAGCGCATGAACGATATGCTCGGTCTCGGTCAGCCCGGTCATGAAGATCACGGGCACATGGGTCAGCTGCGGCATGGCCTTGAGACGGCGGCAGGTCTCGAAACCGTCGAGCCCCGGCATCACGGCATCCATCAGCACCACGTCTGGCGCGATCCGCTGGGCGATGCCGAGGGCGGCCTCGCCGCTGCGCGCCACCAGCACCGTCACGCCCGCCTGCTCGAGCGCGGTGGTCAGGAATCCCAGCGCCTCGGGCGAGTCATCAACGAGCAGGACGATGTCCTGGTCCTGTTCAATCCGGCTCATGACCCACCCGCTCCAGCACCTCCGCATAGCCGTCGAAATCAAAGGCGTCGACATGCCGCCGCAGCGCCTCGATCAGCGGCAGGTTGCCGGGATCTTTCGCCAGTTCCGTCAGCTTCGCATCGATCCCGCGTACATGCCCGATTTGCCCCAGGCTGGCGAGGTCGCGCAAGTGCTCCACCCCGGGTGATCGGATGGGGCCCGATACCACCGGCTGGGGCGAGCTGTCGGCATATTCCCAGTCGAGTTCGAGCTGGGTGCCGAGCTTGTCGAGCACCTGCTTCAGGTCGAACGGCTTGGCGAGTGTGTCGGAGTGGCCGGCGTCGCTGCTCTGGCCGGCGCCGTCCCCGATATTGGCTGAGAGCATCACGATAGGCTGCGCCACACCCCGATCACGCAGCGCCGCGACCAGTTCCCAGCCGCTCCTGCCCGGCATCCGGATGTCGATGAAGAACATGTCGGGCGCTACGGCCTCCACCGTCTCGAGGCAGTTCTGCGCATCGACAGCCGTCATGAGCGTGAACCCGAGGGGCGACAAGAGTTCGCGCATCAGGTCGCGATGCTCGGGATTGTCATCGACCACCATCACCGTCCGCCGCGGCCCGCGATAGCCGGTGATCCGCCTCAGGTCGGCCGCTTCTGCGCGCGGCCGCTCGACCTTTGCAAGCATCAGCCGGGCGGTGAAGCGCGTGCCCTGCGCCGGCGTACTGGTCACCGTGATCTCGCCGCCCAGCGTTTCGGTCAGCAGCTTGGTAATGGTCAGGCCCAGCCCGAGCCCTGGAGTGAACCGGTTCTTCTCGGCCTCGCCGCGTACGAACGGCTCGAAAATGTGCGGCAGGTCCTCAGCCGAGATGCCGCTGCCGCTGTCCTCGACCGTGAAGGTGGCCACCTGCATTCGGTAGCCAACGTCGAAGCGGACGAAGCCGCTGCCGGTGAACTTGATGGCGTTGGACAACAGGTTCACCAGGATCTGCCGCAACCGCTTCTCGTCCGTCCGCACGAAACGGGGCAGCGCCTCCGCCCGTGCATGGCGGAACTCCAGCCCCTTTGCGGCCGCCTGCAGGCGGAACATGTCGACGATCTGGTCGAGGAAATCCTGGATGTTGATCTCGTTGGAATAGACGTGCAGCCGCCCCGCTTCGATCTTGGAGATGTCGAGCAGTCCGTCGATCAGTCCGGACAGGTGCTCGGCGCTGCGCCGGATGACCTGCACCGAGCCACGACGATTTTCCGGCAAGCTCGCGTCGCGCTCAAGGATTTGGGCATAGCCCATCACCGCGTTGAGCGGCGTGCGCAATTCATGGCTCAGCCCGACCACATAGCGGCTCTTGGCGTGGTTCGCGGCTTCGGCCTTCTCCTTGGCCCGCTGCAACTCGGCGTCGGTCTTTGAATGCGCCTCGATCTCCTTGAGCAGCAGGGTATTCTGTCGAGAACTCTCCTCCTCTGCGACCTTGCGGCTGTCGTCGGCAAGCACCAGGAACCAGGTGATGATGCCCGCGGCCACGGCGAACACGAAGAACACGACCGCCAGCGTGCC
>JAEZHZ010000172.1 GCA_023436745.1 Pseudomonadota bacterium
AATATGTTGCGTCCTGGCCGGCCCTTCAGGAAGCTGGCATCCTGCCCTTCGGTCTCGCAACCGGCTGGCCCTTCTCGGGTATTCCGGGCGCTCTGATGGCCGGTCTCGGCGGTCCGGATCTGGTGCTTGCCATCAACCGCGACAAGGATGCCGAGGCTGTTCGTGGCCCCGAGTTCCGCAAGGTTGCAGAAGCTCTCGACAACCTGCGTTCGGTCGTCTCGCCCGAGACGATGGTGCCGTCCTTCGGTGACGTCGGCAACCAGATCCTGGCGGGCGAAGCTGCCGGTAACATCCATGGCGACTGGCTCGCCGGCGACCTGCAGATCGCAGGTGGCGTTCCGGGCGAAGACTACGAGTGTCTGCCGGGGCTCGGCTTCGGCAGCCAGCTCAGCGGTGGTGGCGACTCCTTCTACTTCCCGGTCCTGCCGGAAGGCACCGACCCGGCCGTCATCGAGGCGCAGGCTCAGCTTGCCCGCATCCTGATCTCGCCGGAAGCCCAGCTGAAGTTCAACCTGGTGAAGGGTTCCATGCCGATCCGCACCGACATCGACCTGTCGGGTGCCAATGCGTGCATGCAGAAGGCTATCGCCCTGCTGGACAATGGCCTGCTGCCGTCGGGTGACTTCTCTCTGTCGAGCGATATCCAGCAGCAGCTGCAGGACCTCAACACCGAGTTCCTCGATGACGACAGCATCTCTGTCGACGACTACGTCGAGCGCTACGCCTCGATCATCGAGTCGGCTGATTAATCCTCGGCTGCTCGGGTGAGAACTGTATCTCATCGCTAAAGCAGTGGTCGGCCTTGATCGACAAGGTCGGCCACTTTCTTATGGAGACACATGATGGCGGACACAGCCGTTAATCTCGGGGAGGGCGTAGGGGTATCGACGCGACCCGGATTCCTGCGAAGACTCTTCCACAACATGCCCGCCAAGATCGCGGCTTTGCCGATGATCGCCACCGTCCTGATCGTCTTCGTTGGCTGCACGATCTGGACGATCTACTACTCGTTCACCAACTCCAAGCTCCTGCCGACCGGCAAGTTCGTCGGGTTCGAACAGTATGAACGTCTGTTCGCGACGTCACGCTGGAACGTTTCGGTGTGGAACCTCGTCAGCTACGGCGCCATGTCGCTGGTGCTGACCCTGGGCCTTGGCTTCCTGCTCGCCGTCCTGATGGACCAGAAGATACGCTTCGAAAGCGCCTTCCGCACCATCATGCTCTATCCGTTTGCCCTGTCCTTCATCGTGACGGGCCTGGTGTGGCAGTGGATCATGAACCCGACCCTCGGCCTGCAGGGAACGATGCGCAATCTGGGCTGGGAGGGCTTCACCTTCGATTGGATCGCCAATCCCCGCATGGTGCTTTTTGCGCTTCTGATCGCCGGCCTCTGGCAGGGCGTCGGCTTCTGCATGGTGCTGATGCTGGCTGGTCTGCGCAGCGTCGATGACGAGATCTGGAAGGCCGCGCGTGTCGACGGCATTCCCACCTGGCGCACCTATGTCTCGATCGTTCTGCCGATGATGCGCGGCGTTCTGGTGACCGCTGTGGTGCTGATCGGCTCCGGCATTGTCCGCCTCTACGATCTGGTGGTGGCGCTCACCAATGGTGGGCCGGGCATTTCCTCGGAAGTGCCGGCGAAGTACGTCATCAACTACATGTTCTCCGGCGGGAATATTGGCCAGGGTCTGGCGGCTGCCACCATGATGCTGCTGACCGTCATGATCATCATGATCCCCTGGGCCTATCTCGAATTCGGCGGAAAGGGCCGTCGCTCATGAGTCAGACAGCAACCTTGCCGGGCAGTGCGCCTGCGACCACTGACCTCGCGGTCGATGCGCGCGGGCCTCGCCCCAAGCCGTTCTTCACGCCGACCAAGATCATCATCTACACAACGCTGGTGTTCTTCTCGCTGTATTTCCTGTTTCCGCTCTATGTGATGCTGGCAACATCGCTGAAGACGATGCCGGAAATCCGCTTCGGCAACATCTTTGCACTGCCGACTGCGCCCAATTTTGACGCCTGGTTCAAGGCCTGGGGGAGCGCCTGTACCGGTTTGACCTGCCAGGGGCTGTCGCCCGGCTTCTGGAACTCGGTGAAGATCACCATTCCCTCGACCGTGATCTCGATCTTCATTGCTGCGGTCAACGGCTACGCGCTCGTCAACTGGCGCTTCAAGGGCTCCGAGATCTTCTTCTCGATCCTGATCTTCGGCTCGTTCATCCCCTACCAGGTGATGCTCTATCCGCTCGTGATGATCACCCGCGAAATGGGCATTTTCGGCAGTCTGCAGGCGGTGATCCTTGTTCACAGCATCTTCGGCATGCCGATCCTGACGCTCCTGTTCCGCAACTACTTTGCGTCGTTGCCGCAGGAACTGTTCAAGGCCGCGCGCGTCGACGGGGCAGGGTTCTGGCGCATTTTCTTCGAGATCATGCTGCCCATGTCGCTGCCGATCTTCGTGGTGGCGCTGATCCTGCAGGTCACCGGAATCTGGAACGACTTCCTGTTCGGCGTGGTCTTTGCCGGCCCGCAGAACTACCCGATGACCGTCCAGCTCAACAACATCGTCAATTCCGCTCAGGGTACGCCCGAATACAACGTCAACATGGCCGCAACCGTGCTGACGGGCCTGATACCGCTGATCGTCTATTTCGTGTCCGGCAAGTGGTTCGTCCGCGGTGTCGCTGCCGGTGCGGTGAAGGGATAATCGTATGCAACCCAGCGTTTCCATCCGCGATCTCTCGCTCAACTTCGGCAGCGTGAAGGTGCTCGAGCACCTCAACCTCGATATCCAGCAGGGCGAGTTCATCGTCCTGCTCGGGCCCTCGGGGTGCGGCAAGTCCACCTTGCTGAACTGCATCGCCGGGCTGCTCGACGTGTCCGACGGGCAGATCTTCATCAACGGCAAGAACGTCACCTGGCTTGAGCCTAAGGACCGCGGCATCGGCATGGTGTTCCAGTCCTACGCGCTCTACCCGCAGATGACCGTCGAGCGGAACCTCTCCTTCGGCCTCCGCGTCGCCGGCATGCCCAAGGACGAGATCAACCGCCGGGTGCAGCGTGCCGCTGAAATCCTGCAGATCGAGCCGCTGCTTCAGCGCAAGCCCGCGAACCTGTCGGGCGGCCAGCGCCAGCGCGTCGCCATCGGCCGCGCCCTGGTGCGTGACGTGGACGTGTTCCTCTTCGACGAGCCGCTGTCCAACCTGGATGCCAAGCTCCGCTCCGATCTCCGCGTCGAGATCAAGCGGCTGCACCAGCGGCTGAAGAACACCATGATCTACGTGACGCACGACCAGATCGAGGCACTGACCCTGGCTGACCGCATCGCGATCATGAAGAGTGGCGTGATCCAGCAGCTGTCGGACCCGCACACCATCTACAACAAGCCCGTCAATCTGTACGTGGCCGGCTTCGTCGGCTCGCCGTCGATGAACTTCCTCGATGGGCGCATCGAGGGGAGCGACTTCATCGCCGAAGATGGCACCCGTGTTCCCACCGGCAACTACGAGTTCACCAGCCGCGCGAGCGGCACCACCAAGGCGGTGCTCGGCGTTCGTCCCGAGCACATTGCCGTGGGCGACGCGGCGGTCGGCCTGCCCTTCACCACCGATGCAGAGATCGAAATCGTCGAGCCCATGGGTTCCGACACGCTGGCGTGGACCACGATCGCCGGCAAGTCGGTCACCTTCCGTTCCGACAGCGATATCCCGCTGCAGGTTGGCCAGAAGGTGCGGCTCGGGTTCGATCCGGCTCGCGGTTCGTTCTTCGACGCCGAGAGCACCAACCGGCTCTAGAAGCCGATAGCGGCAACCAGCTTTGCCGTCGCCCACCGGGCGGCGGCCTCTCTCATACGACCAGAGGCAAGTTATGGACTTCTCGTATCAACTCTACAGCGCGCGCAACGAGGCGTCGCTCGACGACACTCTCAAGACGCTCAAGTCGCTCGGCTACAGCCAGGTCGAGGGCTGGGGAGGGCAGTTTGGCGACCCCGCGGCGCTGGTGCAGAGCCTGAAGAATGCCGGCCTCACCATGCCGACCGCGCACATGGGCTACAGCCAGCTCGAAGACACCGATTCCGTGCTCAAGATCGTCGACGCCGTCGGCATCCAGACCGTTTACTGCCCCGCGCCTCCATCCGAGGAGTTCCGCAACGGTGGCGGCGACTGGCAGGGCTTTGCCGAGGGTCTCGCGCGTATCGCTGCGGCCTTCAAGGCTGCGGGCAAGGGCTTCGGCTACCACAACCACCACTGGGAGTTCGGACAGGTGAACGGCAAGACGCCGATCGAGATCATTCTCGACGCCTCGCCTGACCTGCAGTGGGAGATGGATCTCGCCTGGGTGGTGAAGGCCAACGAGGACCCGATCGCCTGGATGGATCGCCTCGGCAGCCGCATCACCGCTATCCACGTCAAGGACATCGCCCCAGCCGGGGAAGCGCTTGATGAAGATGGCTGGGCCGATGTCGGCCAGGGCACGCTGGACTGGAAGAAGCTGCTGGCGGACGCCAAGGCGAAGACCCGCGCCACCTATTTCGTTGCCGAACACGACAAGCCCAGCGATGCGATCCGCTTCGCCCGCCGGTCCATGGAAGCCCTGAAGGGCTACGGAGCTTAAAGCATGGCGAAGACCTACGGCGTCGGCATCATGGGTGCCGGCAATATCTCGAGCGCCTATCTGCGTCTCGCGCCGCTGTTCAAGAACCTCGAAGTCCGCGCGGTTGCCGACATCATTCCCGAGGCCGCTCAGAAGCGCGCCGAGGAGTTCGGTGTTGCAGCCCAGACTCCTGATGAGCTGCTGAAGAACAGCGAGGTCGACGTCATCGTCAATCTCACCATTCCGGCGACGCACTACAAGGTGTCGATGGACATCGTCTCGGCGGGCAAGCACGCCTATTCCGAGAAGCCGTTCGTGCTGAGCCTCGAAGAGGGCATGGCACTGAAGAAGGCGGCCGACGACAGGAAGCTTGCCGTGGGCTCAGCCCCGGACACGTTCCTCGGCGGTGCGCACCAGCAGGCGCGCGAGATCATCGACTCCGGCAAGCTCGGCAAGATCATGAGCGGCACCACGCACGTGATGAGCCGCGGCATGGAGCACTGGCATCCCAACCCGGATTTCTTCTTCCAGGTGGGTGGTGGTCCCATCCTCGATCTCGGACCTTACTACATCACCGACCTGATCCACCTGCTCGGCCCGGTGCGGCGGCTTTCCGCCTTTACCAACATGGCCCGCGCGGAACGTGTTGTGACGGCTCCGGGGCCCTATCAGGGCACCACCATCAAGGTGGGCACGCCGACCACGATCCATGGTGTGCTGGAGTTCCATTCCGGCGCCATCATCACCATCGGTGCAAGCTGGGACGTGGCGAGCCACGGCCACCACAACATCGAGCTCTACGGCACCGACGGCACCATCTATGTGCCGGATCCGAACTTCTTCGGCGGTGACCTCGTCACGGCCGATATCGAGGGCACCAAGACGCCGGTGACCCCGTGGGAGCATCCGTTCGGCAAGGCCAACCAGGGCCTGGATACCGATCAGCCGCGCGCCAACTACCGCGCTGCCGGTCTGTCCGACATGATGCTGTCGGTCGAGAACGGCACCACGGCACGGTGCGGTATCGATGTTGCGCTTCACACCGTGGACGTGATGACGAGCCTGCTCAAGGCTGGGGAAAGCGGCCAGGTCCTGACGCTGTCGACCACATGCGAGCGGCCGCGCGCCCTCGGTCCTGAAGAGGCCCGGGCCCTGCTCCGCGCCTGATGGACGTACAGCATTGACAGGGTCAGGGTGCCGGTCAACAGTACGATAAAAGCCTGAACAGGCGGCGGGCGATCGCCGCCTGTTCCGTGTCCGGCAGTGCCGGCCAAGCGAGAACAGGCTCCGCCCGAGCGGCGGGCAGGAGCCGCCAAAAAGGGAGTGAATTCATGCGCACCATCAAGGGTCCGGCGATTTTCCTCGCCCAGTTCGCGGGCGATGCTGCTCCGTTCGACAACCTCGACAACATCTGCCGCTGGGCGGCCGGCCTTGGCTACAAGGGCGTTCAGATCCCGACCTGGGTTTCGAGCTTCATCGACCTCGAGAAGGCGGCAAGCTCGAAGACCTATGCCGACGAGATCAAGGGCATCGTGAACAGCCATGGGCTGGAGATCACCGAGCTGTCGACCCACCTGCAGGGGCAGCTCGTGGCGGTCCATCCCGCCTATGACACCGCCTTCGACGGTTTCGCCCCCGCTTCGGTCCACGGCAATCCCAAGGCCCGCCAGGAGTGGGCGGTCCAGACCCTGAAGCATGCCGCCAAGGCATCTCAGAACCTCGGCCTCAACGCCCATGCCACCTTCTCCGGTGCCCTGGCCTGGCCCTATCTCTATCCGTGGCCGCAGCGTCCGGCGGGCCTCGTCGAAGAAGCCTTCGACGAGCTGGCGCGGCGCTGGACGCCGATCCTCTATGCCTTCGCCGAGGCCGGGGTCGACGTCTGCTACGAGATCCACCCGGGTGAGGACCTGCACGACGGCGTCACCTACGAGATGTTCCTCGAGCGCGTGAACAACCATCCGCGCGCCAACCTGCTGTACGATCCGAGCCACTTCGTGCTGCAGCAGCTCGACTACCTCGACTACATCGACATCTATCACGAGCGCATCCGCGCCTTCCACGTGAAGGACGCCGAGTTCAACCCGACCGGCCGGCAGGGTGTCTATGGCGGCTACCAGAGCTGGGTGAACCGGGCAGGGCGCTTCCGCTCGATCGGCGACGGCCAGGTGGATTTCCCCGCGATCTTCTCCAAGCTCACCGCCTACGACTTCGCCGGCTGGGCCGTGCTCGAGTGGGAATGCGCGCTGAAGCATCCGGAGGATGGTGCACGCGAGGGTGCCGAGCTTATCCAGAGCTACATCATCCGGGTGACCGAGAAGGCCTTCGACGATTTCGCCGGCGCGGGCACCGATCAGGCCGCCAACCGGAAAATGCTGGGATTGAGCTGAAACGTCACGCATTTCTGCAGATGGCGCGTTACGGGTAACGGAAAGCAAGCGGATAGCGCCATCAACGCTGCAAGAAGAACGACCTGAGGAGGCACCGAAATGGCTGAAAACGGCGCACGGCGCATTCGCCTGGGCATGGTTGGTGGTGGCACGGGAGCCTTCATCGGCTATGTGCACCGCATCGCCGCCCGCATCGACGGGGACTATGATCTGGTGGCCGGCGCACTGTCGTCGCGCCCCGAAATCGCCAAGGAATCCGGGCGAAATCTCGGTCTCGCCGAGGATCGCACCTATACCTCCTACGAAGAAATGGCTCGCGCCGAAGCCGCCCGTCCGGACGGCATCGAGGCGGTCGCGATCGTCACGCCCAACCACATGCACTACGGCCCGGCCAAGACCTTCCTTGAAGCCGGCATCCACGTCATCTGCGACAAGCCGCTGACCTCCACCATCGAGGATGCCCGAGCCCTCGCCCTGGTGCAGCCGAAGAACGGCGCTAAGTTCTTGTTGACGCACAACTATACCGGCTACCCGCTGGTGCGTCAGGCGCGTGAACTGGTCGCTTCCGGAGCCCTCGGCAACATCCGCGTGGTCCAGGTCGAGTACCCGCAGGACTGGCTGACGGAGGCCACCGGGGACGACAACAAGCAGGCTGCCTGGCGCACCGACCCCGCCCGTTCCGGCGCCGGCGGCTGCATCGGCGATATCGGCACCCACGCGTACAACCTCGCCCGCTTCGTCACCGGCCTCAGGACCGAAGCCGTCTCCGCCGACCTCACGACCTTTGTGCCCGGCCGCCAGCTCGACGACAACGTCAACATCATGCTGCGCTTCGAAGGTGGCGCAAAGGGCATGCTGTGGGCCAGCCAGGTCGCGGTGGGCAACGAGAACGGCCTGCAACTGCGGGTTTATGGGGACAAGGGCGGCATCGAGTGGCGCCAGGACAACCCGAACTACATGTGGTTCACCGAGTTCGGCAAGCCTAAGCAACTGCTCACGCGCGGCGGGTCCATCTCCGTGCCCCCGGCAGCCTCGATGAATGTGCGCATCCCATCCGGCCATCCGGAGGGTTATCTCGAAGCTTTCGCGACGCTCTACTCGCAGTTCGCCGCGGTTATCCGGGGCGAGGGGCAGGACTATGAAGCGCTGCTGCCCTCGATGGCGGATGGCGTGGAGGGCATGCAGTTCATCATGGCGTCGGTGAAATCGAGCCAGAACGACGGCAAGTGGACCCGCTTCAGCGAGGTCTAGCGGGATCTGGATCTGGGTCACCGGGCTCACGTCCGGTGGCCCCTTCGTTTTCCTACTGCAAGCGAGTTGTCGTGTAGCCACGGGCCTCCAGCAGCTCGATGACACAGCCCGCTCCCACCAGGTGAGCGGCCCCGACGATGATGAGCGCATCGAGGTCATCGTTGAGCAGTTCCGACAGCGGCGCGATCCAGTTGCGGTTACGCTGGTAGAGCAGACGGTCGAGGAAGGCCTCCTCAAACCCTC
>JAEZHZ010000212.1 GCA_023436745.1 Pseudomonadota bacterium
CCGATGCGGCGGAGGTCGAACAGCGCCTCGCGGCGGCCCCCGGCTGAAGGTCGCAAGAAAGATATCGTGGCGGCTACCCAATTCCGACAGGTGAGGGATCGTCCTACCTGCATCGGACCACGGGGACTTGGCGCCATGAACGATCACCTGAGGGCTCTCGTTGCGGCGGGCTGCTGCCTGCTCGCTGCTCCGCCGGCCATGGCGGGCGGCAGCTCGTCTGGTCATGCCGGCGGTCTCACCGAACTTCGGGTGGGGCAGACCAATATCCTCTGCTATCGGGAGCCTTGTCCGAGGCACGGCGTCGCCCGCGCAGACCGGCCAGCCGGCCCCAGTGACCTGCTCTGGAGCGGCGAGGTTCCTCCTCCGATGAGCGGGTCGGCCGAAGACCGCATACGCCTGCTCGAAAGCTACCCGGGGGGGTGCACGTTGATCATGGGGCGCTTCGAGCACGGAGTTCTCGAGGTTGCCGAGATTCTTGGCCCCTGTTGAGCGCGGCCTCTCTTACCTGTTGCTGCCGCGGACGACAGGGCCAAATGGAGCGGAGCCAGACGGCTCCTCGAAGCAGGGCGTGCTGAAATAGCCGACGATGTAGCGTTGCGGGTAAGGTGGGAAGCCCGAGTCGAGGCTGTAGCTCTCGCCGGTGGCAGGATCGGTGGCGGCAATGTTGACCCCGCCATTGGCCAGCACGCGATCCCGAAACACCTGAAAGCCTTGGTCCCGCCAGTCGTCGGCTACGGCCGCGAGCAGCTGCCCGGCATCGTCGTTTTCGGCGAGGAGCTGGACGCCTACCCAGACGGCGTAGATGTCGTCCCGCATCTCGCCGCCTGATCCCTCGCAGCGGTTGATCCGCACATCGACGCGGTCACGCTCGACCGCGAGCGAGTCGATGAACGCCTCGATCTTTTCCCCAAACGCAGCGGCCGCCTGCCTGCTGTCCTGCCGTTCGACCGGCTGACCGATGACGGGCAAGGCGCCCAGGAAAGTTGCGATGCAAAGTCCAGTCAAGCCGGCACGGATACTCGGGCGCCGGGGGTAAGATGAAGCAATCATGATGTTCCGGTCCTGTCCTGGCGCGTGTCGACGTGGTGTTTTCCTGCATAGTTGGACGCCGAGAGGTCCAGATCGCTTGGTGGGGCGCACGCGCGATTGCATCGTTAACCAATAAGACCAATCCTGCGCCGCATGCGAGCGTCCTATAGTCGAGTACGACAGAGAAGGGCTTTGGCTGTGCGGAAGTGGGTGGTGGCCCTGGTGGCCCTTGCGGGAATCGGACTGGCCGCGGTGGCGGTCTATGGATTTGTGCTGCGGGAGGAGCCGCTCGCCAGAAGCCAACTGGTCGAGGCCCTGCTTCAGGCACCAGACGAGAACAGGCTGACGGACGTCTTCGCCCGGTTCGTGCCGGTGAAAGCCAGCCTCGATGAACAAGTCCCGGCGCTGGTCGCCAGCGGGTTTCGTTGCGGCATCAACCCGGCCAACGTGGATGGGAGCACCTACCTGACCTGCGACCGGCCCATAGAAGGAACCGGATATTGCCGTGGCTTCAGGTACTACAGCTACCAGACCGCGACAGGTGAGATCATCGATGTGCTGGGTTCCGCATTCGATCGCACGCGGGACAGGAATGTGCTTGGGCGGTGCGAGGACCTCCGCCAGCACTTCTTCGCGCTGACGAACGAGGTCGGTCAACTCCGGCAGTCAGAACGCTAGCGGCTCTGCCGGAGACAGGCAGAGTGCAGGGACTGCCGTCATGTCCCATCTGGCAGTGGGTGGCGGAGGGGCACTGGACGAAAGATTACCGGTCCAGCCAATGCCGCGGGTCGCAGGGGCGTCTCATATGGGAACCCCCTAAGGGAGAGCGAGAATGCCGGCACCGTGTTCCCCACTACGGCCTTCAATCCGGCGGAGACCGAACTTCGCTCGAACCGCAACGGCATTGCTGCTGTCGGGCGCGATGGTCGGTGGCGTCGCCGCTGACCCGGCATCTTCTGGTATCGATGGACTGGTCGCGGTTCCCCTGACCCGCCTGCCGCCGCCTCCAGCGCCCGTCGAGGCGGGCTTCTGCGATCACCTGAAAATCGAGCCGCGGACCCCGGGAGGGACGGCGGCGGAGGAGCTCGGCTGGGCGGTAACGGGCGAAGTGCCCCTGCAGGGGCTCGACGTGGTGAGCTTCGTCGGGGGCTTCGAGCAGGGCACCAGCGGATCGTGCCGGATGGACGACGGTAACGTGGCCGTCTTCGACGGAGACCGTCTGCGCTGGCTGGTCTATGGCGAGCAGGACGCCTCTCACGGCATCGGCACGGTCGAACCTTTCGAGGACACCGGCGTGCGGATCTGGAGTGGAGACTTTCTCGCTCAGCCTGTCGCAGACATGCATATCGACGAGAAGGGCGCAGTTTCCTTGTCCGAACTTGCCGCCGTGGAGCAGTTCTGCAACGACATGGCGTTGGTGCCCAACATCTACGGCATGCCGATTACCGAAGCCCGCGAGGAGCTGACAGCCAACGGCTGGGGGGCAGTCCTGGGAATACCGGATGGCGCACCGGCAGACCCGCGCAGCGAGGCGTTGAAAGCCGACGGCATATACGAGGTGGATGCCTGCTCCCCTACCGGATTTGGCTATTGCACCTTCGGCTATTCCGGCTACGTCGCGGAGCTGTCGGTGGTTACCTTCGGCGACGACGCCAAGGTCGCCGGCTACGAGGTGTCCTGCACAATCCCCGGTGCGGAGTAGGGCCCGGGCGGCTCGAAACCGCGCTGAGCCCAGGGTCAGGGCTTCAGGCGGGACTGCCAATCTGCAGGACGGTGAACTCCCGGCGCACATAGCCATCGAACAGGGCCTGGAAGACCGGGTTGCTCAGGCCATTGCCCGCTTCGCCGGACACCTTCAGTGTTGCAGCGCAAAGTCCGTCGGGTCCTTCGATGCTCCCGGTTTCGGCTTCGCCCTGGACGGAGGCGGGCATGGTATCGCGCCAGCGCTGCTCCATCAGTCCGCCCGCTGCGTCTGCGGTGGCGCAGTCTCCATAGGCGAGAGATATGAGCACGGCGGGCCGGCCACCCTGCACATCGGCAACGAAGCCGCCGAAATAGGGCGGAATGCCACTCGTTCCGGCGTCCACTTCGGCCTCGAGCTTCTGGCGAAGAGCATCGAAGTCGGCGCCAGGCGCCAGCAGAGCGGCCGGATCGATGTTTGCGATGCCGAAGACCGGCGAAACAAGCATCGACTGAACCAGCAGGTCCCGCCTGCAGTGCATTGTAAGGTGGGAGCATGCCGCCGACAGCCGCCCGCTTCAGCGCAGGCGCTCCCACATCACTGCCATCGGACTCACCC
>JAEZHZ010000303.1 GCA_023436745.1 Pseudomonadota bacterium
GCAACGGCATCACGCCGCGCAGGAAGGTGTTGGGCGCCTGAGTGGAGGCGATGAAGGCGATGTAGACCGGAAAGGCCACGATCGCGACGCCGAGGATCAGCACCAGATGGGTGAGGACGTTCAGCCAGGGACGATTTTCAACCATATCAGTAGGCCACCCGCCGCTCGACGAACCGGAACTGCACGAAGACGAGCGCCAGAACGATGACCATCAGGATCACCGACTGCGCCGAGGACGAGCCAATGTTGAGACCCAGGAACCCGTCGGCATAGACCTTGTAGACCAGGATGTTGGTCGCCTGGCTCGGCCCGCCCTGGGTGGTGGCATCGATGATGCCGAAGGTATCGAACATGGCGTAGTTGATGTTGATGATGAGCAGGAAGAAGGTGGTCGGCGACAACAGGGGGAACACGATGGTCCAGAACCGCTTGAACGGGCCGGCACCATCGATGGCGGCCGCCTCGTTGAGCGACTGCGGAATGGACTGGAGCCCTGCGACGAAGAACAGGAAGTTGTAGGAAATCTGCTTCCAGGCGGCGGCGATGACGACCAGGATCATGGCGTCGGTGCCGTCGATCCGGTGGTTCCAGTCGATGCCCATCTGGCGCAGGGCGTAGGCCAGTATGCCGATGGACGGATTGAAGATGAACCACCACAGGATGCCGGCGACGACCGGCGCGACCGCATAGGGCCACACCAGCAGCGTGGTGTAGGCGCGGCCCGAGCGGATCAGCCGGTTGACGGCGACCGCAAGCAGCAGCGACAGCCCCATGGAGAGCGCCGTGACGCTGATGGCGAAGATCAGCGTAACGTGGAAGGAATTGAGGTAATTCGGATCGGCAAACAGCCGCTGATAGTTCTGGAACCACACGAAGCTGGTGCGCATGCCGAACGGGTCTTCCCGTTCGAAGCTCGACTTGACCGCCTGGGCCGCGGGCCACAGGAAGAACACGAAGGTGATGATCAGCTGCGGTGCGACCAGCAGGTACGGCAGTACCTTGTTGGGAAATGTCGTTCGCTTTGTCTGCATGAAGGGCCCCGGCCGGCAGGAACGGGGGCGCCTAAGCGCCCCCGACTGAAATCGATCAGCTGTTGGCTGCTTCGAACTCACGCAGCAGGTCATTGCCGCGCTGCACAAGGGAGTCGAGCGCCTGCTGGCCGGTCTTGGCACCCGACAGAACCTGCTCGAACTCCTCGTCGATGATGGCGCGGACCTGGGTGTAGTTGCCGAAGCGCAGGCCCTTGGAGTTCTCGTTCGGCTCTACGCGCGTCAGTTGCTCGACGGAGACATCGGAACCCGGGTTCTGCTCGTAGTAGCCCTGCTCCTGGCCGAGCTCATATGCCGCGTTGGTGATCGGCAGGTAGCCGGTGGACTGGTGCCAGTCGGCCTGCACCTCGGGCTGGCTCAGATACTCGAAGAACGCAGCCACGCCGGGGTATTCCGCATCGGGGCGGCCCTGCAGCACCCACAGCGTCGCGCCACCAATGATCGAGTTCATCGGCGATTCGATCACGTCGCTGTAGTAGGGGAGCGGAGCAAAGCCGACCTCGAAATCCGCATTGGCAACAACTGCCGCGCGGCCGCCCGACGAGTTCATGAAGATCGCGCATTCACCCGACAGGAATGCCGGCTGCGCATCCGGACCACCCTCGGGGCCGCCATAGCGGAACAGGCCTTCGTCCTGCCAGCGCTTGAGGTTGTCCCAGTGGCGGGCGAGGTGCTCGTTGTTCATGGTGAATTCGGTGCCGAGGCCGCCGAAGCCGTTCTCGAGCGTGGCGTACTGCAGGTTGTGCAGGGCAGAGAAATTCTCGGTGTGGATCCAGGAAATCCAGGCCGTGGTGTAGGCGCAGTCCGACGCGCCGGAGTCCTTGATCTGCCTGAAGGCGGCTTCCATCTCCTCCCAGGTCGCGGGCGGGCTCTCGGGGTCGAGCCCGGCTTCCTCGAAGATTTCCTTGTTGTAGTACATGATGGGGGTGGACGAGTTGAAGGGCAGCGACAGGATGTTGCCCTGCGGGTCGGAATAGTAGCCCACCACCGGTGCGATGTAGATGGACGGATCCCAGGACTCGCCCTGGTCAGCCATCAGCTGATGGACGGGGTATACGGCACCCTGGGCCGCCATCATGGTGCCGGTGCCGACCTCGTACACCTGCACGATGGCCGGCTGCTCGTTGGCGCGGAAAGCAGCGATCGCAGCGGTGAGCGTCTCGCCGTAGTTGCCCTTGTAGACGGGGGTGATCCGGTATTCGTCCTGTGTCTCGTTGAAGCCCTGGGCGACCGCTTCGAGCTTGGCGCCAAGCTCCCCCGACATGGCGTGCCACCAGGCGATCTCGGTCTGGGCGTGGGCCGCCGTCGACAGGCCGAGAGTGGCGGCAGCAGTCGACAGCAGCAGGGCTAGTTTGTTCATTTCATTCCTCCGGGTGTGGCAGGGATCTTGGTGCCCCCGCTCGTCTCAGTGGTAGCAACGGTTTGTTCGAACGCAAAGCCGAAATGTTCATATGAACAGGAGAGCGAGCAGGCGGGGCGGCGAGTGAACGCATCGAGGACATCCCCGGCGCGTTCGGCGGGGTGCATAGGGGCTGCGTATGAAAGTGATGTGACGCGAGGCGGGAACTCCCACTCGCCGGGCTGAATTTCGCGGCCGTCACAACTGCAACAGAATTGTTGGAATTTACTTGCTGCGGACAGAGTTGAAGTGACGCCTGTATTTGGGCAAGAAAGCAGGGTCGCAAATGAGGGCGCGCAGGTGAACCTAATCGTTCCCGTTATTCTGGCTGGCGGTCAGGGCACCCGTTTGTGGCCGAAGTCGCGATCCGCGCGGCCGAAGCAGTTCATCAACCTCATCGGCGACACCAGCCTGTTCCAGCAGACGCTGGAACGGGTGAAGGACGGGACGCGCTATGGTCCTCCCATCGTCATCACCAACGCCGAATACCGCTTCCTCGTCGCCGAGCAGGCGCAGGAATGCGGCGTTGTCCCCGGCGCCATCCTGCTCGAACCGGCGGCACGCAACACCGCCGCGGCGATCGCGGCTGCGGCGCAGGTGGCGGTGAACGGCGACAAGAACGCCATCATCCACGTGCTGCCCTCCGACCATCTCATCGCCGCGGACGGGGGCTATTTCGCTGCCATCGACAATGCCGTGCGTGCGGCGCAGGACGGACATCTCGTGACGTTCGGCATCGCGCCGGACCGGCCGGAGACCGGCTATGGCTATATTGCCGTCGGCGAGGCGCTCTGCCACGGCGCGCATAGGGTTGCGGCGTTCGTCGAGAAACCAACGCCGGAGCGGGCCGAGGCACTACTGCGCGAGGGCAGGCATTTCTGGAACTCGGGCATGTTCATGCTGGATGCGGGACTGTTCCTCGCCGAATGCGAGTCCCTCGCACCGGAGGTGTACCGGGCCGCGACGGCGGCGGTGGACCGGGCGCAACGGGACCTCGACTTCATCCGCCTCGACGAGGCTGCGTTCTCGGCCTCGCCTGACATTTCCGTCGACTATGCGATCTTCGAACGCACTGCCAAGGCGGCGGTGCTGCCGGTTTCGTTCGAGTGGTCGGACCTTGGCGCGTGGGATGCGGTCTGGAAGCGGCAGCACCGGGACGCAGGCGGCAACGCCGTTTCAGGCCCCGTCGTGCTGTCCAACACAACCAATTCGCCGGTCACCAGCGATGCGGCGCATGTGGTCATCGATGGACTTGATGACGTCGCCGTCATCGCCACGGACGACGCGGTATTCGTCGGCCGCCTCAGCCAGGCGCAGAATGTCGGCACCATCGCCAAGTCTCTCAGGGCTAATCCATCCACCCGAACGCTGACCGAGATGCACAAGACCTCCTACCGGCCATGGGGAGGGTATTCCTCGATCCTGATCGGGGAGCGGTTTCAGGTGAAGAAGCTCTTCGTCAGGCCCGGAAAGAAACTCAGCCTGCAAAAGCACCATCACCGGTCCGAGCACTGGGTGGTGGTGCACGGGACAGCCGAGGTCACGGTGGACGGCCGGGTGTCGGTGCTGACCGAAAACGAGTCGATCTATCTGCCGCTCGGCTGCACCCATCGCCTGGCCAATCCGGGCAAGATCGAACTGGAACTGATCGAGGTGCAGACAGGCTCATATCTGGGCGAGGACGACATCATCCGGCTGGAGGACGAGTTCGGCAGGCAGTAGATCCCGTCTAGCGCACCTCAGCCCCGGCGGTGCGCATGGCCCAGTCCAGCAGGTCAGCGGCGACGGCCGGGGTGCTGCCTTCAACGTAGCAGCGCAACTCCGGAGCATTGCCCGAGGCTCGGAAATGCACGGTGTCGCCCGAGGCGATTCGAACCTTAACCCCGTCGATTGCGGTGATCTCGCTTATGCCATGGGACCCGAACACGCCCGCTGCAAAGTCCGGTTCGCTCTCCAGCCGGATGAGGAAGGCGCCGCTCCGCTCCGGCGGCACATCAGTCAGTCGGTCGGCAAGGGCGTGCTGCAGGGGCAACGCAGCCACCAGGCGATCGACCGTCGTCCGCTCCCTGCGTGCGAGGCCCAGAACCGCGATCAACGGCGTCAGCGCGTCGCGGGTGGGAAGCGGATCGAGGGCATCAAACCCCGGGCCGATGAAGGTTCCGCCATTGGCTTCGAAGCCGATCACGCGGTCGGTACCGGCCATGCCCGCCACGACGTAGGGCGATCCTACCCGGGTGCGGAGCACCCGGCCAAAGTATCCGGTGCGTTCTATGCCTGAATTCGAGGTGACGGGCGTCACCACTATGTCTGCCCCCAGAAAGCGGGCGGTGAGCAGGCCCAGCACGTCGCCACGCACGAAGGCTCCGGTGCCATCCATCATGAGTGGGCGGTCCCCGTCACCATCGGCTGACACGATCACGTCCAGGTGGTGCTGCTCAAGCCAGCCTGCCATTGGTGCAAACACCGCATCACCGAAGGCCTCGGTATCCACCGGGACGAAGTGGTCGGTGCGGCCCAGTGGGATGATCGCAGCGCCCAGTCCCGCCAGAACGTCACAAAGCAGGTCCCGCGATACGGTCGAATGCTGGTATACGCCGACCCGCATCCCTGCGAGCGCCCCCGGCTCCAGCAGCGACATGCACCTGTTCCGGTATCGCTCCAGCGCTGCCGCATGGGCGTCCAGCACCGTCGCCGAGCCGTCGGGAACGTCCACCCCGACCAGCGCAGCCGCAATGCCCGCCTCGTCGGCCTTGGTGATTTCTCCAGCCGGGCCATAGAACTTGAGGCCGTTCCTGTCGGCCGGGATATGGCTGCCGGTGACCATGATGGCGGCCGCGCCGCGCGCCAGCGCCTCCAACGCCAGCGCCGGCGTCGGGACTGCACCGCAGTCAACCGCCTCCAGGCCGGAAGCGGCAATTGCCGCGATGCAGTCGGCGGCAATGCAGGGGCTCGACGGCCTGAGGTCGCGACCGACCAGCACCCTGCCCTCCCGAAGCTGGCCGCTCTGGCGCAGGTGGTGCAGGAACGCTGCCGCATAACGGCGCGCCGCCTGCCCCTGCAGATCGCTCACAAGGCCACGGAGGCCGCTGGTGCCGAACTTGAGGCTCGTCATGTGAAGCAGCGGCCCTCAACCCCGCGGGGCTATGGCACAATTTGATGGCACAGCCGGCCGGGCACAGCAAGGAGGAGGGCTAGTGCGGCCTAGGGCGTGGTCAACAAGCCTTCAGATGCAAGGTCGGTCCAGAGCTGGTCAGGTATGTGGGCAGCGAGCCCTTCGAGGTTGCGATCGAGGTTGCGCTGGCTGGAGACGCCGAGCAGAACGGATGCGACAACTTCGTTCCTGAGCGGGAATTGCAGCGCCGCCGTCGAGAGCGCCACCCCGTGGTCCTGACAGATCCGCTCCAGACGCTGTGCGCGCGCGATGATCTCATCGGAGGCCGGCGCATAGTTGAACATGGCACCGGGTTTCGGTCCGGTCGCCAGAATGCCGGAATTGAAGACGCCGCCAATGATGAGGCTGGCGCCGCGCCTGCGACATGCGTCCAGCAATGGCGCTGCACTGTCGTGGTCCAGCAGTGAATAGCGACCGGCCAGGAGGAAGCAGTCGAGGTCGGCGTGCTCCAATGCATCGAGGCACACCTGCACCTCGTTGACCCCGAGCCCGATGGCCTTGACCAACCCCTGCTCGCGCAACTCGGTCATGGCCCTGAGGCCGCCGTCGAAAGCGATGGGCTGCCAGTAGTCGTTGGCGTCACCATGAGTATCCCGGCCGATGTCGTGCATGAACAGAATGTCGACCTGGTCGAGCCCCAGCCGGTGCAGGCTCGCCTCGAACGAGCGCATCACCCCGTCGTAGGTGTAGTCGTACTCCTGTTCGAACGGCAGGGGGTCGGCGAAACCATAGTCGCCCATCTGGCGGCCGCGAAGCGGCGTGAGCAGGCGTCCGACCTTGGTCGCCAGCGTGTAAGAGTCGCGCGGCTTCTCGCGCAGGAAATCTCCCAGCCGACGTTCGCTCAGGCCGTGCCCGTAGCGGGGGGCGGTATCGAAGAGGCGGATGCCAGCGTCCCAGGAGGCGTCAAACACCACCTCGGAGTCCTCGCGGCTGACTGGCTTGTACAAGTTGCCGATACCCGTCCCACCGAAACTGATTTCGGTGACTTCAAGCCCGGTGCGGCCGATCTTGCGCTTCTTCATGGTCCGTTCCCCTGCCTGGCGGCGCCTCGCACTGTGTCCCAACGCACCTGTTGGGAACAGCCCCAAAGGCTCTTGTCAATGTGCGGTTCCAAACTTATGACATATCCTTATGACATAAGTTGGAGCGTTTGATGTCTGACATTTTTAGCGTGGCCGGTAAAGTGGTGGTCCTGACCGGTGGTCTCGGCCAACTCGGTCGCGAATTCACCACCTCGCTGGCCAAGGGCGGCGCAAAGGTTGCGGTGTTCAGCCGCCGCCCGGTGAGTGATGAGCAGTTCAACGAACTGTTCGCCGGACTTGAGGATAACGTCCGGGTCTACGTAGCCAGCGTTACCGACAAGGGCGCCCTCGAGGCTGCGACGGAGCAGGTAATTGCCGACTGGGGTGTTCCCGACGTTCTGGTGAACAACGCCGGCATCGACTCCAAGCCCGATGGCGGCGCCGAGCAGAACGCTCCCTTTGAGGTCTACCCCCAGAAGTTCTGGGACGAGATCATCGACGTGAACCTGACCGGCGTCATGCTGTGCAGCCAGGTGATCGGTGCAAAGATGGCCGAGAAGGGCCGTGGCAGCATCATCAATGTCGGCTCCATCTATGGCATCGTCTCGCCGAACCAGGCGCTCTATGCCTATCGCGAGAAGCGGGATGGCGTGCC
>JAEZHZ010000353.1 GCA_023436745.1 Pseudomonadota bacterium
ATGTAGCCCCAGAGGTTCCATTTCCGGGCCATGGGATCGGCGTCGAAGCCCGGAAACCGCTGATATTCCTCGGGGTACATGACGTTGGAGAAGCGAAGGCCGACCATGCGCAACTCGGGGTCCCAGCGGCAGAACTGGGCGGCCATGGTCTCGTCGAGGAGCTTGCCGAGCGAGTAAGCCGACTGGGGGCGCGGGTAATATTCCTCGTCGAGCGGTGCGTATGGGGGCGGGGTGTCGAACGGCAGGCCGAGGACGGTTTCGCTCGAGGCGAACACGACGTTCCTGATCCCGGCGAGGCGGCAGGATTCGAACACGTTGTAGGTGGTGGGGACGTTGTTGGCGAAGGTCGCGGCGTTGGCGGCCATGCCTGGGGCGGGGATGGCGGCGAGGTGCACCACGGCATCGAACGGCCCGCCCTTCTCGTCGATGCCCCCCAGGATAGCCGAGGCGACCTGGCCGAAATCCGTAAGGTTTGTCATGACGCTAGGGCAGATCGGATCGTCCAGGCGCTGCTGGTCGATGTTGAGAACCTCGTAGCCGTGGGCAACGAGGTCGCGCAGCACCGCGCGCCCGAGCTTGCCGCTGCCGCCGGTCACCAGAACCCGTGCCATTGCTGCTCTCCCTGTTGATTCCAGCGCACCGTGACACGCGGCACGGAGCCCGCCAAGCGCTTCCGCAACAGCGCAGATGAACGAACATGAACGGGACCTGAACGGATCCCTCAGGGCAAGTTCAAGCCGGGCTGCGCAATGTGAACCGCAACGGACGACCGGGGTAGGCGAACATGAACAAGCGACAGGAAAAACTGCTCATTGCCGCGCTGTGCGGACTCGTCATCACCGTTGCAGGTGGCTTCGCCGCGCAGTCGGCGCTGGCGGCCGGATACAATGTCGGTCGGCTCGCCCAGGTGACGGGCGTTCACCCGTCCGACGAACTCAACGTGCGCAAGTGGCCCGCCCCGCACTCGCAGAAGATCGGCGGTTATACCGCCGGTACGCATGTGTGGGTGGACCGCTGCATCACGCCCGAGCGGGGCGCCGACTGGTGCCTGGTTGGCGGGCAGGGGCTCAACGGCTGGGTGAACTCGCGCTACCTGACGCTGCGCCACGACCTGGATATCTGAACGGCCTCGGCGACGGCGGAGGCCCGGTGGTTGCGGCACCCCGCCGCCGCACGCATGTGTCGCGCCACCGGACCTCCACCCCCGCCGATCAGAGACGATGTTGACATTTCCGGCCCGGCACGGTTCGTCCTGAGAACCAACCGGACCGGAGCCTGCTTTCCATGGACGCCAATCCAGTTCTTGCCGAGGCCGTGCGTGGCAACTGGGTCGAGAACCGTCATCGCGGCGCCTTCGCAATCGTGGACGCCCAGGGGCGGGTGATCGCCTCGACCGGCGACATCGGGCGGGCGATCTTTCCGCGCTCGGCCATCAAATCCATGCAGGCGCTGGCCATTTTCGAGCGCCGCGCCTACGACCGCTTCCACCATACGGCCGAGGAACTGGCGCTGGCCTGCGCCTCCCACCACGGCGAGGACGTGCATGTGCAGCGCGTCGGAGAACTGCTGGCCCGGCTTGGCCTGGGCGAAGCCGATCTCGAGTGCGGCGCGCATCAGCCGACCAATGCTGCGGCGCGCGAGGCGCTTCGAGCCGCCGGGCGCCAGCCGAGCCAACTCCACAACAATTGCTCCGGCAAGCATTCAGGCATGCTGAGCGTTGCGCTGGCCATGGGGGTGCCGACGTCCGGCTATGTCAGCCGTGAGCATGAGGTGCAGCGGGCGGTGAGGCGGGCCGTCGAAGCGGTGATCGGCGAAGAACTGAGCGAGGACCGCTGCGGCACGGACGGCTGCTCCATCCCCACGTTTGCGGCGCCGATCCGCGCCTTCGCGCTGGGCTTTGCACGCATGGCCACCGGGCGGGACCTGAGCCCGGAGCGGGCAGAGGCCGCCACGGCGCTGTTCAACGCCGCGACCACGCACCCGCACCTCGTTGCCGGCACCGGGCACTTCGACACGCTGGTGATGGAAGCGTTCGGCGGCCGGCTGATGCAGAAGGGTGGAGCCGAGGGCGTCCAGTGCGGCGCCATCCGCGACAAGGGCTGGGGCTATGCCCTCAAATGCGATGACGGCAACATGGCAGCGTCCCAGGCGATGGCTGCCGCACTGCTGCTGGAATATGCCGATCCGGACGAGCGCCAGCGGCAGGTGCTGGAGGGTTTTGCCCGCCAGACGCTGAAGAATGTTCGGGGAACAGCGGTCGGTGAACTTCACGCGGCACTTTAGTTGGTCGCGCCAACACCCGTCTTTTTATGGTTAATGACCTGCTAACGGCGGTGTTCGCTCCGAGATTGCCTGCGGGTTGTTCCGTTGCATGCTGCCTGGCTATAAGGTCAGCGCAACTGAGGGCAGCCGATGCTCGTCGACGACAAGATCTACCTGGGCACCAGCGACCGGCCCGAATATCTGTGGCTCAAGTTCGCCAACCGCCATGGCCTGATCACCGGCGCCACCGGCACCGGCAAGAC
>JAEZHZ010000355.1 GCA_023436745.1 Pseudomonadota bacterium
TGACGGTGCTGACCAGCCCGCTCTATGTCGAGCGCATCCTTAGGGCGATGAACGAGAGCGGCGTGCTGGGCAAGTTCGTGCCGGATTTCGGCAAGATCGTCGCACTCATGCAGTTCAACATGTACCACCACTACACGGTGGACGAGCACCTCATCCGGGCGATCGGGGTGATGGCCGACATCGCCAATGGTGGGCTCAGGAAGGAACTGCCGCTCACCCACGAGCTGTTGCCGCAACTCAACGACACCCGCCTGCTCTATGTCGCGCTGTTCCTCCATGACATCGCCAAGGGCCGGCCGGAAGACCATTCGATCGCAGGCGCGCGTATCGCCCGTCGCCTGTGCCCGCGCTTCGGCCTCACTCCGGCCGAAACGGACACTGTCGCCTGGCTGATCGAGTACCACCTGTTGATGAGCGAGATCGCGCAGGCCCGCGACATCCAGGATCCGGAAACCGCGAAGGCATTTGCCGACGTCGTTCAGTCACCGCAGCGTCTTGCCCTTCTGATGATCCTCACGGCCTGTGACATCCGAGCGGTTGGTCCGGGAGTGTGGTCGGGATGGAAGGGCTCGCTACTCAGGGCACTGTACTACGCTACGGAGCCGCTGCTGTCGGGTGGACATTCCCAGGTTACCCAGTCCGACCGCATCGGCGCCGCCCGCGAGCAGCTCAGCAGTGCGCTGGCCGATTGGCCATCGGGTGACGTCAGCGCCTATATCGGCCGACACTACGATCACTACTGGCTGCGCGCCGAGCCGGAACTGCAGGTCGAGCATGCCCGGATGATCCGCAACGCCGATCGGGCGGGCGAGCCCTTCGCCGGCTCCATCCGGGTGAAGTCCTTCGAAGGCATAACGGAAGTCAGCTTCTACATGCCGGACCATCCGCGGCTGCTGTCGCTGATCGCCGGTGCCTGCACCATGCAGGATGCCTCCATCATCGGAGCGCAGATATTCTCGACCCGCGACGGGCGCGCCCTCGACACATTCCGCCTTCGCCGCAGCTTCACCTCCGATGAGGACGAGAAGGTCCGCGCGACCCGTATAATCGAGACCGTTCGCCAGCTGCTACAGGGCAAGCGGCAGATACTCATCGACCTGGGCAAGGAGTCGCGGCACAACAAGCGCCTCAAGCCGTTCGCGCTGCCGGCGCAGGTCTCCGTGTCGAACGCGTTGTCGGAGAAGTTCACCGTCATCGAGGTGTCGGGCCTCGATCGCATGGGGCTGCTCTACGCGCTGACCCATGCCATTTCCGACCTCAGCCTCACCATCGGTTCGGCCCATATCGGGACCTACGGCGAGAAGGCGGTCGACGTGTTCTACGTCACCGATCTGACTGGCCAGAAGATCATGTCCAAGCCGCGCCAGCGAAAGATCCACGACGCCCTCATGGCTGTGTTCGAGCCACGCAAGGCGGAGGCAAAGGTGGTGAATGGGTAGCGGCGCTGCCCAACGCATCCTCCGCTCGCTGAGATCGGCCTGGCGCGCGGGTATGACCGGACGTGGGCACCAAGGGTGCAGCCAGAGGATCTGCCGATGAACCTCTACCGCTCCTTCCTCTCAGTCGGCGGCCTCACTTTGGTGTCGCGCATCGCCGGCTTCGTTCGCGATGCATTGATGGCGGCGGTTCTCGGCACGGGTCCCGCTGCTGACGCCTTCTTCGCGGCCTTCCGCTTCCCCAACCTGTTCCGACGCCTGTTTGCGGAAGGGGCGTTCAACACGGCCTTCGTGCCGATGTTCTCGGGCGCGCTCGAGCAGCAGGGCGACGCGGCAGCGCGCGATCTCGCCTCGCGGATCATGGCCTGGCTGGTGGCGATGCTGGTGATCGTTACCGTGCTTGCGGAAGTCTTCATGCCGCAGATCATGGTGCTGTTCGTACCGGGCTTCGCTGACGATCCGGCCAAGCTGGAGCTGACCGTGCTGCTGACACGGATCATGTTCCCCTATCTCGCCTGCATGTCGCTGATGGCAGCGTACGGAGCGATGCTCAACTCGCTGGGTCGATTTTTCGCGGCCGCTTTCGCACCGGTTCTGCTCAACATCGTCAACATCGCGGCGCTGCTGCCCTTGGCCACCTGGTGGGTACAGGACCCGGAAACCGCGACGATCTGGGTGGCGATTGCCACGATGGCAGGCGGCATTGCGCAACTAGTGCTTGTCTGGAGCGCCATCGAGCGGGCAGGCTTTCGACCCCGTTTCCGGCTGCCGCGCCCAGATCCGGAAGTCCGGCGGTTCTGGGTGCTTGCCATCCCCGCGATCCTTGCTGGTGGCATAACCCAGATCAACATCTTCGTCGGTACGATCATCGCGTCGGGTGCCGACAACGCGATCTCGGTGCTCTCCTACGCCGATCGGCTCTACCAACTGCCGCTTGGTATCATCGGGATCGCCATCGGTACGGTGCTGCTTCCAGAACTCAGCCGCCACCTGAAGGGCGGCCGTACTGCGGAGGCGGAGCAGACACAGGACCAGTCGCTCCTGCTCGCCATGCTGCTGTCGCTGCCGGCAGCCGCTGCGCTGATCGCGATGGCCGAACCTATCGTGCGGGTGCTGTTCGAGCGCGGTGCTTTCGACCAGGCGGCCACCACGGCAACAGCCGAGGCTCTTGTCGCCTTCTCGGCAGGGTTACCCGCCTACGTGCTGATACGCGTGCTGCAACCGGGCTACTTCGCCCGCGAGGATACCGTAACGCCGACCATTTTCGCCGGCATTTCGGTTCTCGCCAATATCGGACTGTCCCTTTGGCTGTTCCCCAGCCTCCTGCATGTGGGAATTGCCATCGCGACTGCCGCGTCCGCATGGCTCAACGCCCTTCTGCTCGGAACTGTGCTGGCGTTGCGTGGGCAGTTCCGGGTTTCCGTCGATGCCTGGCGGCGGCACGGGCTGATCATCATCTCGAGCGGGCTGATGGGAGCGGCTCTTCACCTGCTGTCGCAGCGAGGCGCCCAGCACCTCGCTCCCGGGGTGCCGATCTGGCAGCAGGTTGTGGTGCTTGCCGCTCTGATTGCCTTTGGGGTGGTGTGTTACTTCACACTTGTGCATTTCAGCGGAGCGCAGCGGCTCGGGCTGCTGTTTCGGCGGCTACGCCGGGGGTGACGTCTGCCCCGCAGGCATATAAACAGGCGGCACAGCAGCGAGACTTCCAAGCATGACGTATACTCCCCGCGTATTCTCGGGAATTCAGCCTTCCGGCGATCTTCACCTTGGCAATTACCTTGGCGCGATCCGCCGGTTCGTGCCGTTGCAGGAAACGCATGAGACCATCTATTGCGTGGTTGACATGCACGCGATCACCGTTCGGCAGGAGCCAGATGATCTCCGCCGTGCCACCCGCGAAGTGGCGGCAGCCTTCATTGCCGCCGGCGTTGACCCCAAGCGCTCGATCGTCTTCAACCAGTCCCAGGTCAGCCAGCACGCCGAACTTGCGTGGGTGCTCAACTGTGTCGCGCGCATGGGCTGGATGGCACGCATGACCCAGTTCAAGGACAAGGCGGGCAAGAACAGCGAGAACGTTTCGCTCGGGCTGTTCGCCTACCCGGCACTGATGGCGGCGGATATTCTGCTCTACAAGGCCACGCATGTGCCGGTCGGTGATGACCAGAAGCAGCACCTCGAGCTGACCCGCGACATCGCCATCAAGTTCAACAACGATTATCGCGACTCGATAGCCGCCGAGAACGTGGCCGAAGAGGACGGTACCTTCTTCCCGCTCACCGAGCCCCTGATCGCGGGGCCGGCAACCCGCATCATGAGCTTGCGTGACGGCACACGGAAGATGAGCAAGTCGGACCCGTCGGACCAATCGCGCATCTCGCTCCTGGACGACGCCGACACGATCGCCAAGAAGATCAAGAAGGCCACGACCGATCCGGCCGAGCTGCCGCACGGTGTCGAGGGCCTGTCAAACCGGCCCGAGGCAGACAACCTCGTCGGTATCTATGCGGCCTTGAGTGACAGGACCAAGGCCGAGGTGCTGGCGGAGTTCGGCGGCCAGGGATGGGGCAAGTTCAAGCCGGCCCTGGCAGATCTCGCCGTCGCGCAACTCGCGCCCATGGCCGGTGAGATCCGTCGGCTGATCGACGATTCCGCTACCATCGACGCGATCCTTCGGGACGGGGCGGAGCGGGCGCGCGCGATTGCCGAGGCAACCATGGTGGACGTCCGCTCGATCGTAGGGTTCATCCGCTAACCGGAGGTGGCGATGTACGACACCGAGTACAAGCGCAAGTTCCTCGTCGTCATCGACGAGACCGAGGAATGCGAGCGCGCACTGACTTTTGCCGCCTACCGCGTCAAGCGTACCGGCGGCACGGTGGTGCTGATGAGCGTGGTCGCAAAGCCCGAGTTCATCGGTCTCGGGGTGGAGGACGTTCTGCGGGCGGAGGCGGTGGAGGAGGCGGAGCGCAACCTCGATACCCGTCTCGCTCGCATCCGCGACATTGGAGGGGTGCGTGCCGAGACGGTGATCCGCGAGGGCGAGGCCACTTCGGAGATCGAGCGCTTCATCGGCAAGGACCCCGACATCGCCATTCTGGTGCTCGCGGCATCCACTTCGAACGAGGGACCCGGAGCCCTGGTGACCCACTTCGCTGCGCGTTCGAACGCTCTGCCCATCCCGCTCACCATCGTGCCGGGCCGCATGAGCGACGAGGAAGTTATCGCGATCTGCTGATCAGGCTGCCACTGTCTCGTGGCGGCGCAGCATCCTGTCGTTGAAGAACGACGCGAGCGGCACGAAGCCGGAGACGAAAGTGGTCGCCCAGTTGCCAAGCGAGAGCCCGCGCCGGGGAAGGCAGACCGCCATGGCCAGCATGTAGACGATGAAGGCAAAGCCGTGCAGCCCACCGATTGGGGGCACAAGGTACGGATTGTCGAACCAGTATTTCGCGGGCATGGCGACGAAGAACAGGGCTACGGCCGTAAGTCCCTCGAAAAGGGCAATATACCTGAAGATGCGTATCATGTTATGACGCTAGCGCATGACACTGACGCATCCAACGCGGCCGAACGTCGCGAGATTGCACTTGCAGTCCGGCACAGGCTCTCTATCTTAGAAGCGTTCTAAACACTGACGGACCGAGCGATGTTCATCCAGACTGAAGCTACTCCCAACCCGGCAACGCTGAAGTTCCTGCCCGGCCGGGACGTGCTGCCGGGTGAGCCGCGCGATTTCCGCACTCCTGAAGCTGCAGCTGCTTCGCCCTTGGCGTTGAGCCTGTTCGGCATCGGTGGTGTGACGGGTGTCTTTCTCGGTTCGGATTTCATTTCCGTGACCAAGGACGATACCAACTGGGCTCACATCAAGCCTGCTATCCTCGGCGTGATCATGGACCACTTCCTGTCCGGCAAGCCGGTGCTGGGCGAGTCCGCGGGCGACCCCGTCGACTTCAGTGAAGTGGATGAGTTCTTCGAGGCAGAAGACACCGAGACTGTCGAAGTGATCAAGGAGCTCCTTGCCACCCGGGTCCGTCCTGCCGTTGCGATGGATGGCGGTGACATCATCTTCAAGGGCTTCCGCGAAGGCACCGTGTTCCTCCACATGCAGGGCGCCTGCTCTGGCTGCCCCTCTTCGACCGCTACCCTCAAGAGCGGTATCGAGAACCTGCTCCGCCACTTCGTGCCGGGCGTGGAGACCGTTCAGCAGGTCTGAGTGTCATCCATCATTGCGTCACCAGGGCCCGGAGCGATCCGGGCCCTTAGTGTTGAGCGCGGGGCGTTGCTGTTATGACTGAACGACCATTCCCCTCCTTCTGACAACATGAAGCTCACCATAATCCAGACCGGGGAAGTGCCGGGTCAGTTGCGACCCCGGTTCGGCTCGTATCCGCGCATGTTCGAACGCATGTTCGATGCCACTGGCGAGCGCTTCACCTACGAGGTTGTTGCCGCCTCCCATGGAGAAGCCTTACCGGATCCGTCCACGCTCCGGGGCATAGTGATCACCGGCTCGCCCGCCGGCGTCTACGAGGACCATGCCTGGCTCGATCCCCTGCGTGGGTTCATTCGCGAGGCCTACACAGCCAGCACGCCAATGCTCGGAATATGCTTCGGCCACCAGATCATTGCCGATGCATTGGGTGGAGTCGTCACGAAGTCCGAAAAGGGCTGGGGCATCGGGCGGCATACCTATCGCGTTGTGACGCGACCCGCCTGCATGCTTGATGCGCCCGAGGCATTGTCAGTTGCCTGCTCACACCAGGATCAGGTGATCGTACCCCCGCGCGAAGCCAACGTGGTGCTCGCGTCCGAGTTCACGCCCAATGCTGGGCTCTCCTATCGCAACGGCGCTGCGCTGAGTTTCCAGCCGCACCCGGAGTTCGAAGACGAGTATGCCCAGGCATTGGCGGAAATGCGCAGGGGCCTGGCACCGGATAACGTGGTCGATGACGCTGTGGCATCCCTCGAGCGGGCCTCGGACAGCCGTTCCCTCGCGTGCTATATCGCTCGCTTCTTTATCGAGCGCTGAAGGTCGTCCGGGCCGGTGTCGCGACAGCAGCTGGTGTGTCGCTGCGGTGACTACGGTAAAATCCGCAGGGAGCGCCGCTGCCGCGGCATCGGCCCGGACGTGAGCCTCAGTTGTACACCACCACGCGCGTTCCCGTGGGCACACGGGCGTAGAGGTCGATGATGTCCTGGTTCATCAGGCGGACACAGCCTGAAGACACGTTGGTGCCGATCGTATACGGCTCGGTGGTGCCATGCAGGCGGAACAAAGTGTCGCGGCCATTGCGATACAGATAGAGCGCCCGCGGGCCGAGCGGATTCTCGGGCCCGCCAGCCATTCCGCCAGCATAGGGACCATATCGATCGGGTTCGCGCCTGATCATCGACTGTGTAGGGGTCCAGCGCGGCCATTCGGCCTTGCGGCCGATATACGCGTTGCCGCGGAACACCAGCGCTTCATCCTTGCCAACGCCCACGCCGTAGCGAAGCGCCCGCCCGCCTTCCATCACCAGATAGAGGTGGTGGCTGGGTGTGTCGATGACGATCGTCCCCGGCTTCTCGCCAGTCGGGTCTATAACTTCCTGGCGCCACCAGCGTGGATCAACCCGCCGCAGATCCATCGCCGCAACGGGGAAGGGTTCATCGAGGATAGGCCCATACATCCGCAGGTAGTACGGGTCTATGATAGGTTCTTGCACCGCTGGCGTCCGGGTGGAGGAACAGGCAGCCAGGGCAGCGGCCGGCAGGCCGATCATGAACAGACGGCGTGAAAGCAATACGGAATCCATGGGTGACGCGGGGAAAAACCGGAGTAAGACAATGCACTAGGCCGCTTCGGGGGTGCTTCGCTAGTGCAGGAAAGCCTCACCCACCAAACGGGTCGACGCGGCACCGGTTCCTCTCACAGTTGTGATCCTGCCATCATGTTGCAGTTGCGCAACAGGTGCCTCGGAGGTCAGCCACGGGAAGCACCTCAACCTATCGGGAAGAGGCCTGCGCTACTATGCAAATCCGGCTTGTTCAGTTCCGTCAGAAGAAGTGGCGCACCAGTTCGAATAGAACTGCGAACACATACTCAGTTGAAATCTACAGATAATTTGTGCACGGGATCTCGTCTACAGTTCCGCGCGTAGGGCTGAAATCGGATCGGTAGCGCTTTTTTTATGTTGACGACGTAGCTGCCATTAGGATGCCCCGACGCGCCAGGTCATTGGGATCAGCCGCTGGAACCTGTCAGTTTTTCGTCGCACCGGGGCATGCCGGCTGCGGTTCTTCGTCACGGCACGTCCTAGTAG
>JAEZHZ010000098.1 GCA_023436745.1 Pseudomonadota bacterium
CCTCTGCGACCTTGCGGCTGTCGTCGGCAAGCACCAGGAACCAGGTGATGATGCCCGCGGCCACGGCGAACACGAAGAACACGACCGCCAGCGTGCCGCCCACCACCTCCGCCGTATCCGGCGCCGAGCCGATGGCGAAGCTGTAGATCAGCCCCAGCGTCGCCGCGAGCAGCGCCACGGCCGCTGCCATGGCCATGCCGTAGCGCCCGAGCCGGGTCTGCAGTTTTGCCACGGCCCAATCCGGCAGCAGCGTGGCCGCAACCGCATGTGTCTGGGCGCGGAAATGCGCCTTGGGCTTGCACATGTCGTGGCAGCGCGCATCGAGCGAACAGCACAGCGAGCAGATCGGCGCGGCATAGGCGGGGCACCACGCCATGTCTTCCGGCTCGAACGGATGCTCGCAGATGGAGCAGGTCACCGTTGGCAGCGATTGCCAGGCCTTCCGGGGCTTGCGCGCGAGATAATACCGCCCCTTGGTGAACCAGGCGATCGTCGGCGAGGCAATGAAGCAAACCACCAGAGCGATATAGGGCGCCAATGCCGCCGCCATTTCACCGAAAGCGCCGAAGTGCGCGACGAGTGCCACGGTCGTCGCCAACAACATGGATCCGAGGCCGACCGGGTTTATGTCGTAGAGGTGGGCGCGCTTGAACTCTATGCCCGGGGGCGCCAGCCCCAGCGGCTTGTTGACGAACAGGTCCGCCGAGATCGAACACAGCCAGCTCATGGCGATGATGGAGAAGATCCCGAGCGTCTCCTCCAGCAGCCGGTAGATGCCGAGCTCCATCAGCAGCAGGGCGATGGCGACATTGAACAGGAGCCAGACCACCCGACCGGGATGGCTATGGGTCAGTCGTGAAAAGAAGTTGGACCACGCCAGCGAGCCGGCATAGGCGTTCATCACGTTGATCTTGAGCTGGCTGATGACCACGAACACGGCCATCAGCATCAGCGCCACGAACTCGTTGGGGATCATGTAGCCGAACGCCACGGCATACATGTAGCCGGGCTCGGAGGCATGTTCCGCCGATACCCCCGAGGAGAGCGCCAGGAACGCAAGGAACGAACCGGCCAGCAGCTTGGGCGCGCCGACCACCACCCAGCCCGCCCCCGCCAGAAACACGCCCAGCCGGTGCCTCCACTTGCTGGTGCCGCTGGCGGGCAGGAAGCGCAGGAAGTCCACCTGCTCGCCGATCTGCGTCATCAGCGCCAGGATCACCGCCGACGCCGCCCCGAAGGCCGCAACGTCGAACGGGGCGATCGAGCCGGCGGCGCCCTGCGGCGCGTCGATCCCACCGAAGGCCCGCCACAGGTCGAACTTCTCCCAGTCCATGAAGGCGATGAAGAAGAAGGGCAGCACGTTGAGCACGATCCAGAACGGCTGCGTCAGCAACTGGAACCGGCTGATCATGCGAACGCCATGTGTCACCAGCGGGATCACCACCAGCGCCGAAATGATGTGCCCGATCCACAGCGGTATGCCGAACGCCAGCTGCAGCGCACTCGACATGATCGAGGCTTCGATGGCGAACAGGATGAAGGTGAAGCTCGCATAGATCAGCGAGGTCACCGTTGAGCCGATATAGCCGAAACTCGCCCCGCGCGTGAGCAGGTCGACGTCCACGCCATGGCGTGTCGCGTAGCGGGCAATGGGCATGCCGACGAGCAGGATGGCGATGGACGCCACCACGATGGCGATCATCGCATTTGTGGTGCCGTAGCTGAGCGTGATGGCGCCGCCGATGGCTTCGAGCGCAAGAAATGAGATGGCGCCGATGGCCGTCTGGGAAATGCGGTCGTTGGAGAACCGCCGTGCCGACTTGGCGGTGAAGCGCAGCGCATAATCTTCAAGCGTCTCGTTGGCGACCCAACGATTGTACTCACGCCTGATGGGAATGATCCGCTGCCGCGCCATCGTCTAGTTCTTGACCATCTCAGGCCTGTGCACAAAAATTCGCCAGATCGTTCTAGCACGAGCGGAAGCGATTTCACGCGGTTTTTGCTCCGATCCACCTAGGTCTTTCGCCGCCCGCCAATCTCGGAGCGCCCCCGACCCCTCACCGCTTACGTCAATCGACGTATAGGGGTCGTCGCCGAAATCGTCTCAAGGTCCGGCCTACAGGCGCCTCCCTGGTGTCTTGGGGACTCAAACAGTCTGAGGGACGATCACATGAAAACACTCCGCGCGATGAGCGCTCTCGTTGCTGCGGCCATGGCCGGCAGCATCGCCGTGGCACCCGTCATGGCGCAGGACGACACCATCAAGGTCGGCATCCTGCACTCGCTGTCCGGGACCATGGCCATTTCGGAAACCACGCTCAAGGACACCATGCTGTTCCTGATCGAGCAGCAGAACGCCAAGGGCGGCGTGCTCGGCAAGCAGCTCGAGCCGGTCGTGGTCGATATCGCTTCGGACTGGCCGCTCGCCGCCGAACTCGCCCGCCAGCTCATCGAGGTCGATGACGTGGACGTGGTGTTCGGCTGCTGGACCTCGGTGTGCCGCAAGTCGGTGCTGCCGGTGTTCGAGGAACTGAACTCGCTGCTCTTCTACCCCGTGCAGTACGAGGGCGAAGAATCTCAGCGCAACGTGTTCTACACCGGCGCTTCCCCCAACCAGCAGGCCATCCCCGCCGTCGACTACCTGATGAACGAGGAAGGCGTGGAGCGCTGGGTGCTTGCCGGCACCGACTACGTCTATCCGCAGACCACCAACAAGATCCTCGAACAGTACCTGCTCGACAAGGGCGTGGCCTCCGAGGACATCATGATCAACTACACGCCGTTCGGGCATTCCGACTGGCAGACGATCGTGTCCGACATCAAGGCCTTCGGCTCCGAGGGCAAGAAGACCGCCGTGGTCTCTACCATCAATGGCGACGCCAACGTACCGTTCTACCGCGAACTGGGCAACCAGGGCATCGCGGCAGAGGATATCCCGGTCGTCGCCTTCTCCGTGGGCGAGGAAGAACTCTCCGGCTTCGACACCACCCCGCTGGTGGGCCACCTCGCCGCATGGAACTACTTCATGTCGGTCGACACGCCCGAGAACGCCGAGTTCATCGCTGCCTGGCACGATTTCATCGGCTCTGAGGACCGCGTGACCAACGACCCGATGGAAGCTCACTACATCGGCTTCAACCTGTGGGTGAAGGCCGTGGAGGCTGCCGGTTCGACCGAAGCCGACGCCGTGATCGACTCGATCGTCGGCCTCGAGACCCCGAACCTGACCGGCGGCATCGCCAAGATGCTCCCGAACCACCACGTCACCAAGCCGGTGCTCATCGGTGAAATCCAGGACGACGGCCAGTTCTTCGTGGTCTGGGAAACCGAAGACCTCGTTCCGGGCGACGCCTGGTCCGACTTCCTGCCCGAGAGCGCCATGCTCGAAGCCGATTGGACCGCTCCGATCAGCTGCGGCAACTACAACACCGAAACCAAGACCTGCGGCGGGGCCATCGCCTCGAACTGAGGCCCCCACCTGACCTCCTCTCACGAGGGGAGGTCAGGCCAGAACGCGGAACAATCACAACGACCGACGTGCATCGCCGGTGTTTCGACAAGCAAGGACGCAGCCCACCATGTTGACCCTGATCCGCACGACCGTGGTGGCGCTGCTCCTGCTCCTTGCTCCTGTAGCCCAAGCCCAGGACACCGACCTTGCGTCCCAGATCGCCGCCATGGGGGACGCCAACCTTCGTGAACTCACCGCCATCGTCGAGACTCTCGCCGCGACGGGCGACCCGGCGGTGGTGCCGACCCTGGAGGCCCTCGCCAAGGGCGACCTCTACTTCGATGATGCGACTGGCACCGTTGCCATTCAGCGCGGCCGCACCTGGCTGGACCCGCTCGACGGCAGCGAGATCACACCGGCGGACGATGCCGATTTCTCGCGCATCCGCGTCAACAACGGCCTTCGCCGCGACATTGCCACGGCGCTCTCCGGCATGACCCTGATGAGCGACAATCCCGCGACCCGCCTCAGCGCCGCCCGGTCCTTCCTCGCCAGCCCCGATCCTGCCAACATCCCGCTGCTCGACGAGGCCATCGCCGCCGAGACCAATGCGGACGTGCTCACGGCCATGCAGGCTGCCCGCGCCGTGATCATGCTGCGCGACGACGACGCCAGCCTCGAAGACCGCCAGGCCGCCGT
>JAEZHZ010000179.1 GCA_023436745.1 Pseudomonadota bacterium
ATCGTGGTCCGCATCTTCGAACACGCCAATATCCGGGCCGATGCGACCATCACTTTCGGGCTGCCGATCAAGTCCATCCGCACCGTCAACCTGATGGAGGAAGGCGAGAGCAAGCCTATCGAACTCACCGGCAACGGCGTCCGCCTGCAATTCCGCCCGTTCGAGATCGTCACCCTGCTTGTCGAAACCTGAGGAGACGTATCATGGCCGATGTCTCGCTGCGCGGCGTCCGCAAGTCCTACGGCTCCCTTGAAGTGGTGCATGGGGTCGATCTCGACATCCGCTCGGGGGAATTCGTCGTCTTCGTCGGCCCCTCAGGTTGCGGCAAGTCTACGCTTCTCAGGATGATAGCGGGGCTTGAGCCTATCACCGCCGGCGAGATCTCGATCGGCGGAAAGGTCGTCAACAACGTGCCCTCGCCCCAGCGCGGCATCGCCATGGTGTTCCAGAGCTATGCGCTCTATCCGCATATGAGCGTCTTCGACAACATGGCCTTCGGCCTCAAGCTCGCCCACACGCCACGGGACGAAGTCGAGCGCCGGGTGCGCGAAGCGGCGCGCATCCTGCAGATCGAGCCCTATCTTGACCGCATGCCGCGCGCCCTCTCGGGCGGCCAGCGACAGCGCGTTGCCATCGGGCGCGCGATCGTGCGCAACCCCCGGGTCTTCCTGTTCGATGAGCCGCTCTCGAACCTGGACGCCGCACTGCGTTCGCAAACCCGCGTCGAGATCGCCAAGCTGCATGACACTCTCGACGCCACCATGATCTACGTGACCCACGATCAGGTGGAGGCGATGACGCTGGCCGACCGGATCGTGGTACTGAATGCCGGCCGGATTGAACAGATCGGCACGCCGTTGGAGCTCTACCGCAATCCGGTCAACATGTTCGTCGCGGGGTTCATCGCGAGCCAGCGCATGAACTTCCTTGAGATTTCCCCAGGACGCGGAGCTCTCGCCAACTCTGAGGTAGCGCGCCAGGCGTTGGCGGCCCATCCCGACGCTACTACCCTCGGGGTACGGCCTGAGCACCTGACACTCGCTGCACAAGGCGCAGGCGATCTTTCGGGCACTCTCGCGGTGATCGAGCAGTTCGGCGAATATGCCCTCGCGCATCTCGAGTTGGAATCAGGTGACACGGTCACCGTGAAGCTGGACGGCGCTCCGGACCTGCACCTGCATGAACGCGTCGATATCGCCTTGCCGCAGGAAAACCTGCACCTGTTCGACAAGGATGGGCGCGCCATTCGCCAGATGTCTCACCCCGAAAGGTGATGGCACCTTGCGGTGTGCTGCGGCCCGACCACGGTGGGCTCGGGCATCGTCTCCCGGCAGATGGACGTCGCCCGTGGGCAGCGGGACACAAAGGGACAGCCCCGGCTTTGTTGCGTCCACATCGGAATGTCCGTAGCCCGGCGCGAGCGCACGGTGGCGATCTTGCGGCTGGGATTGGGCACCGCTTCGATCAGCAACTGCGTGTAAGGGTGACGCGGGTCACCGGTAATGGCGACGCTCGGCCCCTGCTCCACCAGATGCCCCGCATAGAGCACCGCAGTGTCCTCGGCAAAATACCGCGCGGTTGCGATGTCGTGGGTGATGTACAGAGCCGCAAGCTGACGTTGCTGCTTGAGATCTTCCAGCAAGTTCAGGATGCCCAGGCGCACCGAGACGTCGAGCATCGAGGTCGGCTCATCAGCAAGCAGCACCTCTGGCTGCACTGCCAGTGCGCGGGCAATGGCAACACGCTGGCGTTGTCCGCCTGAAAGCTCGTGCGGCCTACGATTGAGATAGTCGGCGGCGGGACGCAGGCCGACGCTTTCGAGCAGTTCCAGCATTTCCGCCTCGATAGCCTTGCCCCGGAGCTCCGGGCGATGCAGGCGAAGCGGACGTTCCAGATGGTAGCGGATGTTCTGCGTTGGGTTCAGCGAGCCGAATGGATCCTGAAAGATCATCTGCACATCCGATCGGTACTGCTGCAGCCTGGCACCATGGAAACCGGCGATGTTCTCGCCGCGGAAGCGGATGTCGCCGCGCGTAGGCTCGTAGACGCGGGCGAGCATGCGCGCGCAGGTCGACTTGCCGGAGCCGGATTCGCCGACCAGCGCCAGCGCCCGCCCCCGCGTGAGCTTCAGGGACACTCCCGAAAGCGCCTTCAGGACAATCTGGTTGAGGAAGGCGCCGCCCAGGACGAACTCCTTGTCTACGCCGCTCATCTCCACCACCGGAGCGGAGACTCCGGTAGTTTCGCCAGCCTCTAGTTCAGCAAGTGACATGCCGCCTCGCTGTCATGTGCGGGAGAATAGCGCCGCGAAGGCACGGTGGTCCGGCAGACGTCGGTCGCAAACTGGCAACGGGGAGCGAATCGGCATCCCTCCGGGAGGGACCGCAGGTCGGGCGGTGATCCTGCGATGCCATCAAGGCGCATCCGCGGACCTGTCAGTGGCGGGAAGCTGTTGCCCAGGGCCCTGGTGTATGGGTGACGGGGATCGGTGAGTATCGAGGTGGCCGGTGCCACCTCCACCAGTTCCCCCGAGT
>JAEZHZ010000193.1 GCA_023436745.1 Pseudomonadota bacterium
GCGGCTGGCGGGGCAGGTCCATGCCGGCAACATCTATGTCAACCGCAACCAGATCGGTGCGGTGGTGGGCTCGCAGCCCTTCGGCGGCGAAGGCCTCTCCGGCACGGGCCCCAAGGCCGGCGGGCCGCACTACCTGCCGCGCTTCACGCTCGGCGGCAGCGGACTGCAGCAGGGCGTGCTCGAGCTGCCGGGCCCGACCGGCGAGAGCAACCAGCTCCATGTGGTGCCGCGCGGTACCGTGCTGTGCATGGGACCGAGCGAGGAAGACCGCGCCGCGCAGCGGCAGATGGCAGACCAGGCGGGGTGCCGGGCCGAGATTGCGGACGACATCGCGGGACTGGCGACCGGCGGCGGCTTCGATGCGGTTGCATGGTTTGGCGACGAAGCGGGGCTCAGGCAGATCCGGCAGGCGCTGAGCCGTCGCGATGGCGCCCTGCTGCCGATCATTGCGGGCCCGCAGGACATTGGCCGGTTGCAGCTCGAGCGGCATGTCTGCATCGACACAACGGCCGCAGGCGGCAACGCCTCGCTGATTGCGTCGGCTGCCTAGAGGCGGACACGACACAACCTCCCCCGCAGGCGGGGGAGGAGCATTCACGTTCTCTGTTCATGGTGCGGAGTGTCGGGAGGCGTTCCCACGGTCTCAACTCCCCCGCATGGGCAAGGAGGAATGCCGGGCGTGAACTTGCCTTGACTTGCCCGCCGGCGCGGGACGCTGCCGGTGAGATCAGAACCACCCCGGCGCGCCGGCCGGGGTGACACGTGCGTGAGGGTAGCGGCTAGCGGGCAGCCAGAACGGCGAGCTTGGCCGGGATCAGGAGAACGTCGCGGATAAGCTGCAGGCGCTCCGGGGTATAGTGGCCGGCCACGTCGAGCAGGTTCATGCAGCCCACCAGTTCGTCCTTGAGGATGATCGGCACGTTGACCACCGACTGGCAGCCGAGCGAGTTGATCAGCTCGTGGTCGAACAGCACCTTGGAGATGTCCTCGATGGTGTTGGCGACGAAGAACTCGCGGCGGCCGTGCACGATGTCGAACCAGGGGCCGTAGTTCAGCGGCTTGGTGGCGGAGGTGGGGTAGCTCACCGGATCGCTGGTGTAGGCGCGGCGGGAGAGTTCGGCTTGCATGTCCACGAGCATGACGGTGAACAGCTTGGCGCCGACGACGGCGCGGGCGAGATCCTGCAGGGCACGGAACGACTCTTCGGCAGTCTTGGCCTTGGCTATGGCCGCATCGAATGTCGCGAGGGCAGGGGTGAAGTCAGTCATCATAGGTCCTTGGGCTGATGGTGGGTGAGGGGTCGCTCGTGGAGATGCGCGGCGGCAGCCCCCACCCGGCCTCCCCATGGGGGGAGGGGTGAAACGTGGTCTCAGGCGCCTTCCGTGGCGGCGAGCAGTTCCTGTGAATATGGATCACGAAGCTGCCCCGCCTTCAGTTGCGACACATCGGCGACCTCGACGATGCGCCCCTTGCGCATGACGGCGAGGCGGTCGCAGAGGAAGCTCACGACAGGCAGGTTGTGGGTCACCAGCAGATAGGTGAGACCCTGCTCGCGACGGATGCGCTTCAGCAGGTTGAGAATTTCGGCCTGCACCGACACGTCGAGCGCCGAGGTCGGCTCGTCGAGCAGCAGCACCTTCGGCTCGAGCATCAGCGCGCGGGCGATGGCGACGCGCTGGCGCTGGCCGCCGGAAAGCTGGTGAGGGAAACGAAAGCGGAAGCGCTGGTCGAGACCGACGGCCCGGAGCATCTCCTCGACGCGTTCGCCACGGTTGCCGATGCCATGGATGGCGAGCGGCTCCGACAGGGTGGCGTCGATGGTCTTGCGGGGGTGCAGCGACCCGTAGGGATCCTGGAACACCATCTGCACCTGGCGGGAGACGGCGCGGTCGACGCGGTGGCTGCGCGGCTGGCCCATCACCGAGATGGAGCCGGTCCACTCCGGCGCGAGACCGGCGATGGCCCGCAGGATGGTCGACTTGCCGGAGCCGGATTCACCGACCAGCGCAAAGCTCTCGCCTTCGGCAATGGCGAGATCGACGTCGAAGACGACCTTGGTGTCGCTGTAGGAGATGTCGAGATCGGAAAGAGCGATAGCGTTCATGTGCCGGCCCACTGGGTGCGATCCAGCACGGGCAGTTCGTCCCGGCTTTCGTCGATTGTTGGCATGGCGGCCAGAAGGCCGCGCGTATAGGGATGCCTGGCCTTGTCCAGCTCGCCGGCGGCGCACTCTTCCACCACCCGACCGGCGTTCATAACCAGGATGCGGTCGCAGTAGCGGCTGACCAGGTTGAGGTCGTGGCTGATCAGGATCAGACCCATGCCCTTGCGGGTGACGAGGTCGTCGATGATGTCGAGGACCTGCGCCTGAACGGAGACGTCGAGGGCCGAAGTCGGCTCGTCGGCGATCAGCAGTTCGGGCTCCGGGATAAGCATCATCGAGATCATGATGCGCTGGCCCATGCCGCCCGACACTTCATGGGGGTAGAGGCCGGCGACCCGCTCCGGATCGTTGATGCGCACCGCGTGGAGCATCTCGACGACGCGCGCCTGGACATCGCGGCGGGGCAGGTTCTGGTGCGCGACCAGCGCCTCGGCGATCTGGTCGCCGACCGTCATCACCGGATTGAGCGAGAACTTGGGGTCCTGCATCACCATCGAGATGCGGGCGCCGCGGATGTTGCGCATCTGCCGCTCGCTCTGGGCGAGGATGTCGATACCCTCGAAGCGCATGCGGTCGGCCGTCACCTGGCCGGGCTTGCGGATGAGCTTGAGGATGGAGCGGCCCGTCATCGACTTGCCGGAGCCGGATTCGCCGACGATACCGAGCCGCTCACGGCCGAGGGTGAAGGAGAGGCCCTTCACCACTTCGACGCGGCCGCGATGGGTGGGGAAGCTGACGCGCAGGTTTTCGACTTCGAGAAGGGGACGGGTCATCAGCCTTTTCCCTCGCTCTTGGGGTCGAGCACGTCGCGCAACCCGTCGCCGAGGAAGCAGAACCCCAGCGAAACGATGATGATGGCAAAGCCGGGCATGGTGGCGACCCACCACTGGTCCAGGATGAAGGTGCGGCCACGCGAGATCATGGCACCCCATTCCGGCAGCGGCGGCTGGGCGCCAAGGCCGAGGAAACCGAGGCCGGCCGCCGTGAGGATCACGCCAGCCATGTCGAGGGTGACGCGCACGATCATCGAGGAGGTGCAGAGGGGCAGGATGTGCTGGACGATGACCCGGATCGGCCCGCCACCTGCCAACTGCACCGCAGAGATATACTCGGCGTTGCGGATGGTCATGGTCTCGGCGCGAGCGATGCGGGCATAGGCCGGCCATGAGGTGATCGCGATGGCAATGATGGCGTTGTTGATGCCCGGTCCCAGCGCGGCGACGAAGGCCAGGGCGAGGATCAGCTTGGGCAGCGACAGGAAGATGTCGGTGATGCCCATCAGCAGCTTGTCGACCCACCCGCCGAAATAGCCGGAGACCGCGCCGATCACGAGGCCAAGTGGCGCCGAGATCAGGGCGACGAGCATCACGATGGTGAGGGTGATCTGCGACCCCCAGATCACGCGCGAGAAGATGTCGCGGCCGAGCTCGTCGGTTCCCATCCAGTGCTCGGGCGACGGCGGGAGCAGGCGGGCGGCGAGGTTTTGCCCGGTCGGCGAATAAGGAGCCAGCCAAGGCGCGAACGCTGCAGTGAACAGCAGCACCAGGATGATCACCCCGCCCAGTGCGGACAGGGGATTGCGCATCAGCGCCGTCAGCACGCGGTAAGCCCTGCCTGCACTGGCCTGCAGGCGGGAGCCGGGAGAATCGGCGAGCAGCCAGTCGCGGGTTGTCATCAGCGAGCCCTCGGGTCGAGGACGCGATAGAGCACGTCCGAAATCTTGTTGATGGCGATGAACACCGCGCCGACCACCAGCGTGGCGCCGAGAACGGCGTTCATGTCGGCGTTGAGCAGGGCGGTGGTGAGATAGTTGCCGATGCCGGGCCAGGAGAACACGGTCTCGATCATGACTGAGCCTTCCAGCAGACCGGCATAGGACAGGCCGATCACGGTGATCAGCGGTACGCGTATGGGCTTGAAGGCGTGGCGCCAGATGACAACGCGTTCGGGCAGGCCCTTCACGCGGGCCGTGGTTACGAACTCCTGGCTCAACTGCTCGAGCATGAAGGAGCGGGTCATGCGGGCGATGTAGGCGAGGCTGAAGAAGCCGAGGACCGCGGCCGGCAGGATGATGTGGGACACGGCGTTCCAGAAGATGTCGGTCTCGCCACGCAGCAGGCTGTCGATAAGGATCATGCCTGTGACGGGCTGGACCAGCCCATCATAGAAGATGTCGAGGCGTCCCGGGCCGCCGACCCAGCGTAGCCGGGCATAGAAGAGGGCGAGCCCGACCAGCCCGAGCCAGAACGCCGGCACGGAATAGCCCAGAAGGCCGACCACGCGGATGGCCTGGTCGAGCCAAGAGCCCTGCCTCGCTGCGGCGGTGACTCCGAGGGGCACGCCCAGTGCGACGCCGATCAGGATGCCGAGGGTCGCCATCTCGAAGGTGGCGGGGAAAAAGCGGCTGAGATCCGCGACTACGGGCCTGCCGGTCGACACGGACTGGCCGAGATTGCCACTGAGCACATTGCCGACATAGGAGATGAACTGCTCCCAGAGCGGCCGGTCGAGGCCCATGGCGATCCTGGCGGCATCGTATTGCGCCTGTGTCGCGCGGTCGCCGACCACGGCCAGCACCGGATCGATCGGAATCACCCTGCCGATGAAGAAGGTGATGGCGAGCAGGCCCAGAAACGTCAGGAACAGCGTGACCAGGAAGCTGCCCACAGTAGCGAGGCCGCGTCCGTACCGACGGCGTCGTTGCGCACCGAGGTCGGGCTGGCTCGGGTTCTGCTCTAGCGCCACGATTGTTCCTTCATTCAAACACGACTGTGCGACTGGCCCGGAATCCGCGCAGCCAGTCGTTTCATATAGCCCTTCCATTCTACAAGGAAGTTTGCTTATATCAAAAAAATTTTGGTGGTTCGGCTGAGTGAGCGATACGACGGCTACAGAGCAGGTGCAGCACCCACGGATCGGGTCGCTTATCCGTGCCCGGCGCCGTCAGCAGCAGATGACCCTGGTGACGCTTGGCGAGGCCGCAGCCGTCTCCGTAGGATACCTGAGCCAGGTCGAGCGGGACCATGCGACACCTTCGCTGGGCACGCTGGCCCAGATCGCCCGTGCGCTGGGCGTCGGCATCGACTATTTCGTCTCCGCTCCAGCCACGCATGAGGCCCTGACGCGGGCAGGGGAGCGCAACCGCTTCTCGGTCGACGGCTCGTCAATCATCTATGAGCGGCTCGGAACGGAGTTTCCCGGAAACCAGCTGTCGAGCTTTCTGATGACGGTGCCGCCGGGGTACCACTCGGAGACGGTGTCGCACGAAGGCGAGGAAATCCTGTTCGTGCTGGAGGGCTGCATCACCCAGCGCCTCGATGGCGAGGAGATGGTGATGAATGTGGGCGACAGCCTGCATTTCCGCGGCAACCGGCCGCACTCCTGGTCGAACCACACGGACAAGCCTGCGCGCCTGCTCTGGACCGGCACGCTTACCCTCTTTCGCTCCACCGCCCGGCCGCGCGCCGCGGTGGCGAAACCAAAAACCGGCGTCAACAAGCCGGTTCGCAAGCAAATTACCCACAAGGAGAAACGCTCATGAAGCTCTTCCGCGCTGCCCTCTTGGCATCCGCGCTTACGCTGCCGCTGGCAGCTGGAGCCGCCTTCGCGGCGACGCCCGCCGATGCGCTGGTCATCGCCCAGAACATCGACGACATCGTCGCGCTCGACCCGGCACAGGCCTACGAGTTCTCGGCTGGCGAGATCAACGCCAACCTCTATGACAAGCTGGTCCAGTACGATGCCGAGAACACCACCGTTCTCGCTCCCGGCCTTGCCAGCGAGTGGGTGGCGGACGAAGAAGCCAAGACGCTGACCTTCACCATCCGTGACGGCGCGACCTTCGCTTCGGGCAACCCTGTGCGCCCGGAAGACGTGAAGTTCTCGTTCAAGCGCGTCGTGACGCTGAACCTGACCCCCGCCTTCATCCTGACCCAGCTCGGCTGGACCCCGGAGAACATCGACGAGATGGTCACCGTCGACGGCAACACCGTCACGGTGAAGTGGACCGGTGATTTCGCGTCGGCCTTCGTGCTGAACGTGCTTGCTGCCCGTCCCGGCGCCATCGTCGACGAAGTCCTGGTCATGCAGAACGAGGTTGACGGTGACTGGGGCAACGCCTGGCTCAACACCAACTCGGCTGGTTCCGGCCCGTTCGTGCTGACCGACTACCGCCCGGCCGAACTCGTGCGCCTCTCGGCCAACGAGAACTACTGGAACGGTGCGCCGGCGATGAAGCAGGTGCTGATTCGTCACGTTGCCGAAGCCGCAACCCAGCAGCTTCTGCTCAGCTCCGGTGACGTCGACATCGCCAAGAACCTGACCCCCGACCAGATCGTGGGCCTTGGCGAGGGCGTGAAGGTCGAAGTGTTCCCGCAGGCAGCGGTTCACTTCCTGTCGTTCAACCAGAAGACCGATGAACTCACCCCGCCGGCGGTGTGGGAAGCGGCGCGGTACCTGGTCGACTATGACGGCATGACCGAGACCTTCCTCAAGGGTCAGATGGAAAAGCACCAGGCCTTCTGGCCGAAGGGCTTCCCGGGCTCCTATGACGAGACGCCGTTCAGCCTCGACGTGGAGAAGGCCAAGCAGATTCTGGCAGACGCCGGTATCGAGACCCCGATCAATGTCACCCTCGACGTGATCAACTCGGCTCCGTTCACCGACATCGCGCAGTCGCTGCAGGCGACCTTCGCCGAAGCCGGCATCAACTTCGACATCCTGCCCGGCACCGGTGCGCAGGTGATCACGAAGTACCGCGAGCGTACCCACGAAGCCATGCTGCTGTACTGGGGCCCGGACTTCATGGACCCGCACTCCAACGCCAAGGCCTTCGCCTACAACTCCAACAATGCGGACGACAACTACACGGCCACCACCACCTGGCGTAACGCCTGGGCCGTGCCGCAGGAGATGAACGACGAGGTCAACGCGGCGCTGGCCGAAGCCGACCAGGACGTTCGCAACGAGATGTACACGGAGCTGCAGAAGCAGGTTCAGGCCGAAAGCCCGATCGTGATCATGTTCCAGGCGGCCCTGCAGATCGCCATGGCTGACAACGTCGACGGTTACGTCAACGGTTCGAACTCGGACTTCGTCTACTACCGTCTCGTGACCAAGGACTGATCCACGGATCACTGAACGACAGCTGCGGCGGCCCTCGGGCCGCCGCAGCGATTCTCAGACGGCGGTATAGCCGCCGTCGACCAGGTAATAGCCGCCGGTGACGAACGAGGCGTCATCGGAGAGCAGGAAGCGGACGATCTTGGCCACTTCCTCGGCACGGCCGAGCCGCCCGAGGGGGTGGCGGGCCACGAGCGCAGCGCGAACGTCGTCCGGCAGGTTCGCGAGCAGCGGGGTGTCGATGTAGCCGGGCCCGACGCAGTTGATGCGCAGCCCATGCGGGCCATACTCGGCGGCGGAGTTCCTGGTCAGGCCCACAACGCCATGCTTGGCAGCCGTATAGGCGCTGTTCCCAAGGGCTGCGACTGCACCGTGGATCGAGGCCATGTTGACGATGGCGCTCTCGCTGGGTCCTGCCTCCAGCATGGCGGGGATCTGGTAGCGCATCCCGTACAGCACGCCATTGAGGTTGATGTCGATGACCCGGTTCCAGTCCTCGATGTCCACGTCGCCCGTCGGGGCGGCACGGCCGGCGATGCCGGCATTGTTCACCGCATAGTTCAGCTTGCCGTAGGTGCTGACCGCGAACTCGACCGCGGCACGGCAGTCATCGGGGGAGGCGGTGTTGGAGATGACGGTGGCAGCTTCCCCGCCTGCGGCCGAAATGGCACCGGCTACCCGGTCGAGGCCCTCCTGGCTGATGTCGGCCAGCACCACCTTGACGCCGGCCGAGGCCAGTTCCTGCGAGATCGCCTCGCCGATACCTGAACCGGCGCCGGTTACCAGCGCAACCTTATCCTTGAACGACATGGAATGTTCCTTTCCCTGGGTGACGAGGCATCCATGGTCAACGTCCCACCCCGAGGATGGGTCCGGCGACCGTTCAGGGGGACAGGCAGGCTAATCCGGCGGCAGGTCAGGGCCAGCTACTTGAGGATCAGCACGGGAACAGTCGAGCGTGCGAGAACCTCGGCGGCCTGGCTGCCAAGGATCAGCTTGCGGAGGCCGCGATTGCCGTGCGAGCCCATGAGGATGGTGTCGCAGCCGCGTGTCTCGGCTTCCTGCACGATGGCGTCGGCGGCGCGCTGGCGCGGCACATAGACGGTGTCGATCTCGACTCCTGCCTCGGACGCGCGGGTCTTGGCAGCCTGCAGGACCTTCGCAGCCTCGTCCCGGTAGGCCTCGTCGAGACGCTCCAACATGGTAGCGGCGTTCATCGTCCCGAACCCGCCACTGCCGAGCACCGTGTTAACCGGGTCAGTTGCGGTGAGCACCGTAACCTGCGAACCATGGGTCTTGGCGAGGTCCAGGGCAGCATCCAGCGCCTTGTTGCTCAGGTCCGAACCGTCAATGGCGACCAGCAGTTTCTTGAACATTCGCATTCTCCAACTCGAAACGCGACGACGATAGCCGGTGCTGATGCAGGGTCAACCTGCAGTGGCCGCCCACTGGGCCGGCGGAAGGCCAAGGGAGTTGAACTCTGCAGCGGATCAGTCCAGCCTCTGCCCCCTCCGATTGCCACGGGATGGTTCATGAAGCTCCTCGCCCTTGCCACAGTCCTTTCCCTGACTTTGCTGCCGATGCCTGCCACTCAGGCCAAGCCGCTCTGCACGGTGATGGCCGATGCGAATACCGGTGTCGTACTGCTGGAAGAGGGGGACTGCCGCACCCGGGTCACCCCCGCGTCGACCTTCAAGATAGCCCTGGCCCTGATGGGGTTCGATGCCGGAATACTGCTCGACGGTGAAACGCCGGAGCTGCCGTTCCGCGCCGGATATGCGGACTGGGGCGGCGAGGAGTGGCGGCAGTCCACCACGCCTCGGCGATGGATGAAGCATTCGGTCGTCTGGTTCTCGCAGCAGGTGGCGGCAACGCTGGGAATGGAGCGGCTGAGGGGCTACACCCAGGCCTTCGGGTATGGCAACGCCGACTTTACGGGAGACCCGGGCAAGAACAACGGGCTCGAGCGGGCTTGGATCAGTTCCTCGCTCGAGGTTGCGCCCGTCGAACAGGTGGCGTTCCTGCGCAATCTCATCAACCGCCAACTGCCCGTCCAGCCCCACGCCATCGACATGACCCTGGCGGTGGTGGAAAGCTGGCAGACGCCGGGCGGATGGGTGGTCTCCGGCAAGACCGGGTCCGCCTATCCCCGCCTTGCCGACGGCTCCCTCGATCGCACCAAGGGGTGGGGCTGGTTCGTCGGATGGGCGCAGCACGACGGTAGCACCATCGTGTTCGCGCAGCTCAACCAGGATGAACGCCGCGAAAGCGTGTCCGGCGGGTTACGGGCACGAGACCTGTTGCTCGGGGAGTGGGACGGGCTGGTTGCGAGACTGGCCCGCCCGTGAAGCTATTCGATCAGACGACGGTAGTGGTCGGCCCGTGCGGTGAGAAGCACGACGGCGATGTCGCGGAAGCGTGTCCAGAAGTGTTTCATGCCAGTTCCTCGATGACGGCCAGAACATCGCCACCCCGCACCGTCTGACCGGGGCTCGACAGGATTGTCCTCACGCGCCCGGCAGCATGGGCCTGAACCGAAATCTCCATCTTCATGGATTCGATGATGGCGATGGTGTCGCCCGGCTGGACGTGGCTGCCCTCATCGACCAGCAGCTTCCAGATGCTGCCCGGCACGCCGCTGCTGACGCCGAAACACCCATCGGGCACCTGCGCCTCCGGCCGCGGTGGTGCTGTCTGCTCGGAGACGAAGCTGTCTAGGCCGGCGTCGCGCCAATGCTGGCGTTCGGCATCGAAGGCGGCCTGCTGCTGCCGTTTGAAGGCGCCTATCTCGGCAGCATTGGTCTTCAGGGAACGCGCATAGTCGGCATAGGAGAAGCGGGTCTCCTCGATCCGGATGGGGTACGCGCCATGCGGGAAGGCGGCGCGGGCTTCAGCTAACTCCTGGTGGCTGACGGGATAGAACCGGATCTGGTCGAAGAAGTCGAGGAGCCACGGCTTGCCGGGGGCAAACTGCGGTGTGGTCCGCCAAGTGTTCCAGACCTGCACGGTGCGTCCAAAGAGCTGATAACCGCCGGGGCCCTCCATACCGTAGATGCACATGTAGGCGCCGCCGATCCCGACGGCATTCTCGGGCGTCCAGGTGCGGGCAGGGTTGTACTTGGTGGTGACCAGTCGATGCCGGGGATCGACAGGGGTGGCGACGGGGGCGCCCAGATAGACGTCACCCAGCCCGAGAACGAGGTAACTGGCGTCGAACACGGTGTTCTTCACCGCCTCGATGCTGTCGAGGCCATTGATGCGGCGAATGAACTCGATGTTGTCCGGACACCAGGGCGCATTGGCGCGGACCAGTTCCTGGTACTTGCGCATGGCCAGTTGAGCGTCAGGATCGTTCCATGACAGCGGCAGGTGCACGATCCGGCTGGGCACGGCCACGTCACGGGCGTCGGGCAGGGTGGTTTCGATCTCGGCCAGCAGGCCGAGCAGACGTGAGCGCGTCAGACTGGTGCCGTCGTAGTGGATCTGCAGCGAGCGGATGCCGGGCGTGAGGTCGATGAGGCCGGGAATGCGCGCCGCCTTCACCGCCTCCATCAGCAGGTGCACCCGCAGCCTGAGCTCGATGTCGAGGGTCATCGCGCCGAACTCGACCAGCAGGTTGTCATCCCCCTGGCGGCGATAGACCACGGGCACGGTGCCACTCATCGCCTGTCGGAGAATTGACGAGCCGGTGTCGAGATCGGCCGTCCGGATGGCCGGGCCGGCAACCCTGTCATCAGGACGCGCCAGGGCGTGGAAGCGGATGGTGTCTCCCGGCCGGAACTGCCCCATCTTCCACTGCTCGTCGCGAGCGATGACCGCCGGACAGACAAAGCCACCAAGGCTGGGGCCATCCGGTCCGAGAATGATCGGCATGTCGCCGGTGAAGTCTATGGCGCCGACCGCGTAGGCATTGTCATGGAGATTGGAGGGGTGCAGGCCGGCCTCGCCGCCGTCGGAACGGGCCCAGCGCGGCGTCGGGCCGATCAGGCGCACGCCGGTGCGGGCGCTGTTGTAGTGGACCTCGTAGGTGGCAGAGAACAGGTCCTGGATGTCGGCTTGCTGGAAGAAGTCGGGCGCTCCGTGGGGGCCATAGACCACTCCCACGTCCCAGTGGGTGGCGAGCGGGGGTGGGTCACCCGCCGGAGCGGGGGCCGTCTGCGCGGCTTGAGCCAGGTGAAGCGTGTCGCCCGGCTTTAGAACGCCCGTGGCATGGCCGCCGAAGCCGCCGAGACCGAACGTCGCCCGCGAACCAAGGACGACCGGCGCTTCGAAACCGCCTGCGACGGCGAGATAGGCGCGCTGGCCGGGACCGGAAACCGAGCCCACCGCAAGGATCTGTCCCGCCGCGCCGTCGAACGCGGCATTGTGCGGCACCGTCTCTCCATCGAGCCGGGCGACCATGTGGGCGCCGGCAATGGCGACACGGGAAGGTGCACTGAACCGCAGGGTCGGCCCCGATACGGTCATCTCAAGGGCTGTGGTAACATCGTCGTTGCCGACGAGCCGGTTGGCATGCCGGAAGGAGCGCTCGTCCATCGGCCCGCTGGGCGGCACCCCGACATGCCAGAGGTGCAACCTGCCGGGCAGTTCTTGCAAGCTGGACTGAGCGCCGGGCGCGATGACGTCGATGCCATTCGAGGAGTAGGCGAATTCGCGGAGCGCGGTCGTCGCCACCTGGCCCGACGCTAGCAGTTCGGAGGCTGCGATGGCGCGCAGATAGCCCAGGTTGGTGTCGATGCCGTGGACCCGGGTCCCGGCGAGCGCGGCCTGAAGGCTGGCGATCGCCTCGGTACGCGTCGACCCGGTTACGATGATCTTTGCCAGCATGGGGTCGTAGAACGGGGTCACCTCGGTGCCCGTGCCGACCCATCCATCCACGCGGACACCGGCCGGAAACGACACCTCGGTGAGCATGCCGGCGCTGGGCTGAAAGCC
>JAEZHZ010000263.1 GCA_023436745.1 Pseudomonadota bacterium
ATGTAGAGGATACCTATGAGCGGCTTATCGAATTGCGAGGCGCTCCGAGAGCCTAGGGATCAGCCGCCCTGGCGGGTCATTCGAGTGGAGCGCGGCGCTCGAAGGTTGCCCCGATTGCGAAGTGCGACAGCAGGAGCTGGTCGGCGGCCGCCTCGTCGCGGTCCAGTATGGCCTTGAGCAGCTGGCTGTGGTGGTCAGCCAGGTAGTTTTCGAGCTCAGGCAGATTAGTGATGCGCACCCGCCGCTCGTGGTGCGAGCGCCGCAGGAGCGCGGCGATGGCGGCGTGCAGGCTCTCCAGCATGGGGGCGTGTGCGGCAGCGATCATGGCTTCGTGGAAGGCGAAGTCGGCTTCTGCTCCGGCGGTCGGGTCGTGAAGCGTTGCCTTGATGTCCGCGAGCCGGGACTTGAGCAGGGCGATGTCCGCCGCGGTGGAACGCTGGCAGGCAAGGCGGATGGCCTGGCGCTCGATGGCAATGCGCGCTTCCAGAATATCTTCGACCGCATCGTCCTGCTGAGCCAGCATCAGCGTGAAGACGTCGCCCATTTCGCCGAAATCCGGCTTGCGCACGACGCTGCCGAAGCCGTGGCGGATCTCCAGCACCCCGATTGCGGAGAGGGCGCGCAGGACCTCCCGCACGACCGGTCGGCTGACGCCTAGCCGCAGGGCGAGCTCGCGTTCCGGCAATAGCCTGTCGCCAGCCTTCAACGCGCCCGAGAGCAGTTGCTCGCGCAGGAAGCCGAAGACCTTGTCGTAGTGCGGGCCGGCGTCGTCACCGCCGCGCGTCAGCGTTGAATCCATTGGCTACCCCCTTGCTGGAGCGATGATCCCCTGCCGCGGCCTTGTCAAGGCGGGCTTGCCACAGTGGTAATACCACGGTATGAACACCTGCAGCAATCAGGGATGAGGAGGCACCTGATGTCGACCGAGGCGGAGCAGCACGGTGGCGGGTTCGTCATTCCACGTCGTAAGGCGCTGGGCCTGGCATCGGACCACGCCGGGTTTCCGATGAAGCGGCATGTGCACGAGATACTCGCCCGTAACTGCGACGAGGTGATCAGCCTTGGCGCTACCTCGGAGGAGCCTGTCGACTTCCCCGACGTGACCCGCAGCGCCGTCGAGTTGATCCGTACAGGCAAGGCCGAGCGCGTGGTTCTGGTCTGCGGCACCGGTGCTGGCGCCTGCATTGCCGCCAACAAGGTCAACGGCATCCGTGCCGCCGTGGCGCACGATACCTATGTGGCGCGCCAGTGCGTCGAGCATGATGACGTCAACGTGCTCTGCATGGGGGCCTGGATCATCGGTCCGCAGATCATGGCGCAGGTAGTCCGCACTTTCCTTGCCGCCGACTTTTCTACTGAAGCGCATTTTCGACGGAGGGTCGCAAAGCTTGGCGACCTCGAAGCCGAGATGCGCCGCGAGCAGTCCTGAAAACGAAACAGAGGAGAAATCGTTGGACCAGGCCAAACGCAAAGAGATTCTGGACACCGTCGCCAAGCTGCGCGTCACGGATATCCGCGACGGGATGGACTGGGTGGGGCTGCACCACGTCGGCACCGTCGACCCCGAAATCCGCCCGCTCTACCGCACCAAGGCGGCGGGCTTTGCCCAGACCTACAAGCACATCCCGACCCAGACCCGGGTGCCGGAACTGTCGCCCGAGGACTATACCAAGTGGGCCTATGAGTACTGGTACGGCCAGTTGTGGAACATGGGGGACTTCCGGGAGCAGGTGGGCGAGGGAGACTTCCTCGTCATCGACACAATGGGCCAGAAGACGCCCGCAATCGGTTCGATGGACTCTATGGTGTGGGCGGCGCGCGGCGTGAAGGGCGTACTGACCAATGGGGGAGCACGCGACACCGATGAGCAGCTCTACCAGAAGGCCATGCCCTGCTGGCACCGCTGGGGCGTCCAGCCCATGTACCAGGGCCGCGGCGAGTTCGGCGAACCAAACTCGACCGTGAGCATCGGCGGTGCGACGGTGCGTCCGGGTGACCTAGTGGTCGCCGATGGCGATGGAGCCATCGTCGTGCCGCAGGATGTCATCGACGACGTGCTCTATTACGCCAAGCAGGAGTCCGAGAACGATCGCTACGATCGCTCGATGCTGTTCGAAGCGCTGGGGATCGACCCCGACGAGTCGACCAGGTCAATGTTCCCCGACATGCCTCCGCATCCCTATCGCAAGAACCGCGACGACTTCATGAAGCGGCTGGGCAAGAAGTAGGGCCGGGATCACCGTCGCGGCTCTTGAAGGCGCCCCATCCGGGCGCCTTCTTCTTGTTCTGTCCAGGGTGCACGAAGAAACGGCGCCGACCGAGGTGGGCGCCGTTCCTTCCGGGAGGAAGCGTGTCAGGGGTCAGACGCGCTCAAGCATCAGGCCCCAATCCTGTGTGTCGGGCCGCTGAGGCAGCACCAGCACCGAACTGCGTGGCACGGTCAGCACCTCTCCGGCCTCTCCCCACACCCCCTCGCGCGGATCGAAGAAGCGGGGGCGGTAACGGGCGCCCACCTCGACGCCGCGGAGTTTGGCCTCGAGCGGTGCCTGATCCTCGAAGTAGAGCATGAACCAGCTGCGGTCAGCCGTGCGTGCGCAGTAGCTCCACCCATGGTAGGCGAAGTCCGGCCCGGCCTTGTTGGGCATCACAAGGTCGGCCATCGGCTCGAGCGCGCGGTAGGTTTCGCCCTTCACCATGGCAAAGGTCTTGAGGTGTTGCACTTCGGCGCCCGACTTCCATCGGAAGCTGTCCCACATCTTGTGAAGTGATTCCGGCTCGATATCGGACTGCCAGATACCTTCGGCGCCGTAGATGAACCCCGCGAGGCCGCCGCTCAGGAAGCTGCCATAGAGGCCGGACCGGACATAGTAGCGATCCTCGCGGCTGTCCGGGGGAACGCGGAGAGGGTAGGGCGTGCCGAGCTGGTGCAGGCCGGCATAGTAGGGCTCCCCGTTTATGGCCGGTTTTGCCGGTGAAGACTGGTGAATCTCGGTGAGATACCAGTAGGTGTAATGCTCCCGCACGTTGCCAGACTGGTGCAGGTCTACCCAGCTGTCGGCGCCGAAGTTGACCAGCGTCGATGGGTTGGGGTTGGCCGACAGCAGGGTGCCGAAGGGAGGACGTCCATGTCGTTCGAGCGCGATTTCGATCGGCACGGAGTACTCAGCCGCGGGGATCGTCTGCTCGTAGTAGTCGTAGTGGATCGGGCTCAGGATGGTGATGTTGGCCTGATAGCGGGCGAACACGTAGTTCACGTAGCGTGAGTAGGATTCGTTCCAGTCGTGGAACTTCTGCCAGGCCTGGCCGGTGTCCCGGCGCGCCACCTCGATGAAGGGGACGAATCCCTGCTCGTTGAGGT
>JAEZHZ010000265.1 GCA_023436745.1 Pseudomonadota bacterium
CGCCTACAGCCCTACCTGGATCAACGTGCTGCTCCGCCATCTCGGCGTGACCTGGGCGTTCATCCGGGGCCCGCAATCGGTGCTGCTGTGGGACTGGCTGGCGGCGGGTGCGCTCATCGGCTTCATCCTGCTGGTCGAACGGCGGGGTCTCCCCTCGATCGGCATCCGGCGCCCGGGCGGGCAGGACCTCATCTGGGCAATGGTCTTTGCCGGCGCGGGGCTGGTCGCATCGGCGCTCGTGTCGACGCTGGTGTCCACGCGCGGCTCGGCCGGCATGACCATGCTGATGGCGCTGCCTCTGCCGGTGATCGTGGCGATCGTGTTCACCACCGCCATCACCGAGGAGGTGCTGTTCAGGGGCTACCCGGTGGAACGGCTCGGCGAGGCCGGCGGCAGCATCTGGATCGGCGCCGCCGCAAGTCTCGTGCTGTTCGTGACCCCGCACATCGTCTTCTTCGGTCCTGCCTGGCTCGCCCAGCAGGGGGTAGGCGTGCTCCTCGCCTACTGGCTCTATGTGTGGCGCCGCAACCTCATCGCCTCGATGCTGATGCACTTCATCGGCAACGCCCCGCTGATCCTGCTGGCGCTGGGGACGTCCGACGCTGTTCAGTAGCGTCCCTGGTCACTGCCGGTGAAGGGGTCCACCGGGCTCTTGCCCTCGAACGGCGCCCGGCCGAGCAGGGCATCGAGCACGGCCGCCTGCATCTGTTCGCCGGAGCCATAGGCGTTGATATAGGCGGGCACCCGCGGCGCATCGTGCAGGTAGTAGGGAAAGCCGAACGAGACCATCACCGTCGGCACCTGGTACCAGTGCCGGGCCATCGCCCCGAACACCGAGCCGGTCAGGCGCCGCCAGTCGAGGAAGATGCGGCCGCGCGTCATCAGCGTCTCCTCGGCCAGCAAGTAGAGCACGAGGTCATAGTCGCGCGGGTTGGCCATGGTGCCGGGCTCGTGCACCGTCACCTCGAAGCCCTCGGCCCTGAGCCGTTCCGGCAGGCTCAGCGGGATCGGCTCCGGCACGAAGGGCATGATCGCGCCGGTCGAATAGACCAGCACCCTGCGGTGCCGCTCGGGGGTAATCGGCAGAATGCCGGGAACATCCTTGACCAGGGTCGGCACGCGGGCGGTGACCGACCGGGCGGTCTCGCGGCTGGCCTCGGTTCCCACCGTCGCCTGCGCCGAACCGAGGGTCGGAGCCGGCCTGGGTTCGTGCAGCTTGAGCGCTGCCTTCAGCGCCAGCACCCGGGTCACCGCCTCGTCCACGCGCTCCTGGGACAGCCGCCCGTCGGCGACGGCGCGCACCAGGTGCATCAGGTCGGCCTCGGGCTCGTCCGAGAACAGGATGACGTCGCAGCCGGCAATCACCAGTTCCGGTACCGTCACTTCGCGCGGCCCCCAGTCGCCGAGCCCGGCCATGGCGGTGGCGTCCGACACGATCAGGCCGTTGAAGCCCAGCCGGTTGCGCAGCAGTTCGGTGGTCAGCAGCCGGCTCACCGAGGCCGGGCGGAACGCCTCGGCGCCTGCATCCGGGTCGAGCGAGCGGATGAAGGCGGGGAAGGCGATATGGGCCGACATCACGCTCATCACTCCATCGGCGATGGCGCGGCGATAGAGGCGGCCGAAGGTCTCCTCCCACTGTTCCAGGGTCAGCGGATTTACGGTGGTGACGAGGTGCTGGTCCCGGTCGTCATAGCCCTCGCCGGGCCAGTGCTTGACGGTCGCCGCCACTCCCTTGCTCTGGAAGGCCGCGATCTGGGCCACCGCGTGGCGCTCGATCCGGTCGACATCGCTGCCATAGGAGCGGGTGCCGACGATGGCGCTCCGCCAGTCGGCATTGATGTCGATGACCGGGGTGAAGCTCCAGTTGAGCCCCACGGCCGTCGCCTCCTCGGCCATGATCTTGGCGATCGCCGTCGTCGCCTCGAGATCGTCTACGGCCGCCAGACCCAGCGGGTTCGGGACCTCGGTGCCGAAGGCGAGGCTCATGCGGCTGCCTTCGAGGTCGGCGCTGACCAGCAGGGGCAGCGTGGTCGCTGCGGACGCCTGGCGGATCAGGTCAATCTCCTCGGCAAGGTCGGCTCCGTAGAACCGGGTGATGCCGCCGGGCCGGAACGTCCGCACCAACTGCACGGTCGCCTCCGGATCCCCGCGCGAGATCAGCACGAACAGTTGCGCCAGCTTGTCCCGCGGCGCCAGGGAATCGCGGGTGGTGTGGACCCAGCGGATCGCGGCATCATCGAGGTTGAACGGCGCCGCGGCGAGATCGATCGGTTGCAAGGCTTCAGCCCTCCCGGTTTTTCTCCGCCTTAGCAGAACCGGCAGGCAAAAACAGGGCCTGTCAGCCGGCGACCGTGTCGAGCCACTTGATCAGTTGCGCCCGCGACTGGCCCGCGCCGACCTTGAGGTCCACCGGCTGGCCGTCGCGGAACACGATCAGCGTCGGCATCGAGCGCACGTTGTAGGCGACGGTCGTCGCCGGATTGCTGTCGACGTCGAGCTTCACGATCTTGACCGTGTCCCGGAGCTCGTCCGCCAGCGCGTCGATGGTCGGCGACATGGCAACGCAGGGCGGGCACCACTCCGCCCAGAAGTCCACCAGCACCGGCCGGTCGGCCGCGAGCACTTCGGTGGTGAAGTCGCTGTCGGTGACGTGCTGAGCCATGCGTGTCTCTCCACTTTCGAGAAGTAACACTACATCAGGTGTGTTCTGTATCGCAAGTTTCTATATGTTGCGTCTGCTGCAGAGCCGGCCTGCCGACAGTCGTCGCATACGAAAACACCGCCGGATCGCTCCGGCGGTGCAGGAATTCGGTTCTGGGGAAATCCTCAGGCGGCGTGGCCCTCGAGCCACTTGCTCAGCCCGGCCTTGGGGGTGCCGGCGCCGATCTTCATGTCGGCAGCTTCCCCGCCCTTGAACAGGATCATGGTGGGAATGGAGCGCACGCCGTACTGGGCGGTGATGCCGGGGTTCTCGTCGACGTTGAGCTTGACGATCTTCACCTTGCCGGCAAGCTCCTGGCTCAGTTCATCGAGCACGGGGGCGATCGCCCGGCAGGGCCCGCACCACTCAGCCCAGAAATCCACCAGCACGGGTTCCTTGCTGTTGAGTACTTCCTCGCCGAAGGTGGCGTCGGAAACCTGTTTGGTCATTTCGTTTTTTGCCTTTGATTGAAAGCGGCGGGTCTTGTGTCCCCAAAGCTGGTGCGTGTCCAGCAGCGGGGCAAGACGGGTCACCGCAAGGTGAAACCCCGGGTTGCCGCCGCCAGCATGTCCGGCGGCAGATTCATCAATGATTCCAGTTCAGTCCAGAGGATGGCGGCCGAGACCGGCTTTCCGGGGAAGAGCTGACCTGCAACCAACGCATACAATCCGAGCTGTGTCCGATAGTTCCCCGGCACCGCGCCCACCTCCGTGGGCGCCGAAGCGTCGGACTTGTAGTCGACCACCAGCACGCCCGAGTCGTCAACCACGAGCCGGTCGAAGCGTCCGGCGAGCCGCACCGGCCTGCCGTCGCGCTCCGCCTCGAGAAGGAACGGCACCTCCGCGCGGCTGCCCGGTCCGAACAGCCGCCGGTGCGCCGGGTTCTCGAGAATGCGGATCGCCCGCTCACCGATCGCGGCGTGACGGGCGGCGCTTTCGGGCACGAGGCTCATCAGCGCCCGTGGAATCACCTCGCGCCATTCCGTCTGCTCGAACCGGCCCAGGTGCTGCAGCAGCGCGTGGACGGCGATGCCCTCCCTGCGCGCGGTCTCGGCATCGCGCACCCGCTCCGCGGCCGTGTCGAGCGCCCCCATCCGGCCGGCGGCGCTGCCCCCGGTGCCGGCGCCCGATGGGGTCACCACCGGGGCACGGATCGGTTCCGGAACCGGATCGAGGCTGAGCGGCTGCCGCTGCGCCGGCGGTGCCTCGGTCGGCCGGCTCACCGGCTGCGGCGGTGTCCGTTCCGCCGGATAGACCAGCGCTGTCTCGGCGCCGTCCTCGTCGGTCAGCACTTCGCAGTCCGGCCGCAGCGCCCGCTCCACCGCGTCGTACCAGCTGCCCTCGAGAGAGCCCGTCTGCGTCAGCGCACCCGTGACATAGAGCTCGTCCTCGGCGCGCGTCATGCCGACATAGAGCTTGCGCCAGTATTCCTGCATCAGCGCCGCCTCGACGGTGTCGCGCACCGCCTGGCTGTCGGCCACGTGCTGGCTGCGGTTGGCGGCGTGGACCAGTAGCGGCCCCGGCTCGTTCGCGATCAGGTAGACCGGCCGGCTGGTCTGTCGCCCCTGCGGCTTGGAGGCTGCATCGGCGAGGATGACGATCGGCGCCTCGAGCCCCTTGGCGCCGTGCACCGTCATCACCCGTACGCCGCTGCCGGCGTCCGCCAGTTCGCGCTTGATCGAGACCTGCGAACGGCGCAGCGCCGCAACGAACCCCTGCAGCGACGGCTGCTCGGTCTGCTCGTGCGCCAGCGCCAGTTCCAGCAGTTCGGCGAACACGTCGTCCACCTCCTCGCCGAGCCGCGCGTGGAACAGCCTGAGCCCGCCCTCGGCATAGAGAACATGGCTCAGGAACTCGAAGGGCCGCTCGAAGTCGAGTTCGCCCCGCCAGCGGCGGAGCCGGTCATAAGCCCCGGCGCAGGCGGGCACCGTGCACGCCTTGAGCGCGGCCCACAGCGTGCTGTGCCCGCGCCCCTCGGCCAGCTGGTAGAGGTCGTCCTCGCTGATGCCGAACAGTGGCGAGCGCAGCAGCGCCGCCAGCTGCAGGTCGTCGGCCGGGTTGAGCAGCACGTCGCACAGCGCCATCAGGTCGAGCACGGCGATATGCGTGGTCACCTCCAGCCGGTCGGCGCCCGGCGTCGGCAGGCCCTCGCGCCTGAGCGCACGGATGATCTCCTGGAACACCGCACCGCGCGACTGCACCAGCACCATCACGTCGTCCGGTCCAATCGGCCGTCCACGGCCCGCCAGCGGTCGCTTGGCGCGGATCCAGCCCTTGATCTCCCGGGCGATCCGCTCGGCCAGCTGCCGCGGCGCCGTCCGCTCCGAACCCGTCGCCGGCTCGAGCGGCCACTGGCCGGCGCGCACGGCCGGCGCCTGCTGCTGCACCGGCGGCCACAGCGTCACGCTGCCGCC
>JAEZHZ010000013.1 GCA_023436745.1 Pseudomonadota bacterium
GACGGGCCGATCGGATCGTGACGCTGAAGGGCGGGCTGGTCGTCGATCACCAGCTGTAGCAACCTAATCGCAGCGCCCGCGGTTGATCCCTAGAGGAGAACCGCGATGACGCTGCTGATGATTGTCGGCACCATGGTGGTGCTCGGCGTTGTGACCTCGACTTTTCACCGCGCGTGAGCGCCTAGAGAGCCTCGGCGACTGCCTTGGCAAGAGCGGCGAGTTCCGCGTCGTCCGCCTTCCCGCCGGCGTGTGCGCCTAGTGGGGTGCCTTCGTAGACCGGGATCAGGTGGAAGTGCAGGTGAAAGACCGTCTGGCCCGCCGGAGCCTCATTGAACTGGGCGAGACGCATGCCGTCGGCTCCGGTGACTTTCTGCAAGGCTATGGCGACCCGCTGAACCAGAGGCATCACAGCTGACAGAGTCGCCGGGTCGGCATCCAGCAGGTTGCGCGAGGCGGCCTTGGGAAGCACCAGGGTGTGCCCCCGCGACTGAGGGAAGAGGTCCATCATCACGAGGGCGACGTCGTCCTCGTAGACCTTGTGGGCCGGGAGTTCGCCGCGCAGGATCCTGCCGAATATGTTGCTGGGGTCGTAGCTCATGAAGTCACGCTCGCTGGCTTGAGATCGTCGGGCTGGCCCTTCTGGAAATAGCGGAAGCGGAAATAGTTCAACACCGCAAGCCCCGTCAACGTGACCGGCACGTAGCGGAAGCCCCGCCGGATGAAGAACAGGGCAATCCGAACCGCGGTTTCTGCGGTCATTGCGCCCTTGCCCATGGCCGACGTGAAGGACGACGGCACGATGTGGCGGTAGATGAGGTCGTTGGAGCGATAGAATTGCCGCGCCTTGAGGGCGTAGGCGCGCTTGGAGGCCGAGTAGTCCCTGAGTTCGTCCATGCCCATGTCGCCATGGAACTCGACCTCAGAGCCGACCGCCCACACTTCGGGAGCGGTGAGGCGGGTCTTGCCGAGGTCCGAGAAGAGCTCCACCAGGTCCCGGAAGGTGACGTAGTTGGCGTTCCAGCAGTCGTCCGTCTTGGCGCCATGGGCGAGGATCAGCACGTCTGCGCGTTCCAGCTTCTCGCGCATGCGGTCATAGTAGCCCGGTGCGAAGTCGACGCCCGATCGGGCGGTCTCCACAATGGCGCCGGCCTTCTTCAACTGTTCCACCATGGCGCCGCCGAACGCGCCGCCTGCACCCGTGACGAGGAACCGGCGTCCCTCTATCTGGCAGCCGGTGCCGAAGATGAGGTCGAAAGCGTTCGAGAACGACGAAAAGAAGCTGTTCGGGTAGACGTGGTGCATGGCGTGGTAATTGTTGTCCACCCAGAGGCGGCCCTGCTGTCCGCCGACGCGATCCATGGCCATGTGGTTAAAATCGATGCCTTCTTCGCGGAGCGTCAGCACCAGCATGACCGTGCGGATGACCGCCACCAGCGCGACCGGTTCCCACGGCAGGACGAACAGGAATACCAGTGTGCCGAGCATGGACGTCACGTACTCTGGCAGCACGTGAAGCCAGATGTTTGCGCGCACGTAGGCCGGGTTCACCTGCATGTCCATGCCGAGGAACTTGTGGTGCACCCAGTGCCAGGAGGAGAAGCGCCGCAGCAGCGGGTTTGAGGATTTCTCCCAGCGGTGCAGTGCCCAGTGCAGCGCATCGAAAAGTGCCGTCGAGACAATGAAGACCAAGGCGGCCTGAAGGGCGAAGACTACGATTCCCAAGATCATAATCCGTCATAACCCGCGTTCATCGGCGGGGAAAGCGGCGATGGTCTACTGCTTCCGTTCGCCGCGTCGGAAGGGGGTGTATGTCTCCAGAACCTCCTGCGACTCGAGCACGGCTTCGCGCTCATGGTCGAGGTGATCGGCGACGGCTCGCCGCAGGCCGGGATGGGCGATCCAGTGAGTCGAATGGGTGGAAACCGGCACATAGCCCCGAGCGAGCTTGTGCTCGCCCTGGGCGCCTGCCTCAACCACTTCGAGCTTGTGGGCGATAGCGAAGTCGATCGCCTGATAGTAGCAGACCTCGAAGTGGAGGAAGGGCACGTTCCTGGTCGACCCCCAGTTGCGGCCGTAGAGCCGGTCGCTGCCGATGAAGTTGATCGCGCCGGCAATCGGCTGGGGACCGTCATAGGCGAGGATCAACAGCGTACGGTCAGCCATGCTGGCGCCGATGCGGGAGAAGAACTCGCGGTTGAGATAGGGGCGCCCCCACTTGCGGGCACCCGTATCCTCGTAGAACTCATAGAACGCGTCCCAGTGCTCCTCGCGAATATCGCTGCCGGTGAGCCAGCGGATGGTCAGTCCATCTGCAAGCGCGTCGCGGCGTTCCCGCCGGATGGTCTTGCGCTTTCGCGACGACAGGCTCTCAAGGAACTCCTCGAAATTGGAGAAGCCGTCGTTGACCCAGTGGAACTGCGTGTCGATGCGGTGCAGCCAGCCTGCGGCCCCCATCGCGGTTGCCTGCTCCTCCGGAACAAAGGTTGCGTGCACGGAGGAGGCGTCGCGCTGGACCGCCAGCTGCTGCGCCGCCGAGAGCAGGGCAGGGGCTGCCCCGGGCGCTCCAAGCAGCTTGGGCGCCGTTGCCGGTGTGAAGGGGACGGAGCACTGCAGCTTGGGATAGTAGCTGCCGCCGGCGCGTTCGAAGGCGTTGGCCCAGCCGTGGTCGAACACGTACTCGCCCATCGAGTGGGACTTGAGAAAGAGCGGCATCAGGCCCACCGGCACGCCCTCTTCGTCCGACACCAGGATATGCTGCGGTTGCCACCCCGTACGCGCCGTGGCGCAACGGGACTGCTCCAACGCGAGGAAAAAGGCGTGGTCGAGAAAGGGGTTGTCCGGCCGCCCGTCTGTGGATGGCACAAGACTGTTCCAGGTGGCGGCCGGAATGTCGGCCGTCGCCGGGTAGACGGTTGCGGTGAAGCCGCTGGGCAAGGTCGGGATCGGAGCCTTAAGGAACACTCGGTGCGATATGGGGCCAGGCGGCCTCAGCTTCAACACTGAACCCAAAGGCTCCGGCTGTCACCGGTTTCCTTGCACCTTCTCCGGAACTTGATCCGTCGGCTTCGGGGTGCCGGTCACGCCACCTCGATGACGGCATCGATCTCCACTGCGGCGCCGAGCGGCAGCGCCACCACACCGAACGCAGCGCGGGCGTGCTTGCCCTTGTCGCCAAGGACGCCGACGAGCAGGTTCGATGCGCCGTTGGCGACCAGGTGCTGTTCGGTAAAGTCCGGGGCGGAGGCCACCAGCACCGTCAGCTTCAGGACCTGCTTGATTTCCGAGAGGGGAATGCCCGCGGAATGCACCACCTGGGAGAGGATGTTGACGGCGGCGAGCTCGGCGGCGTTGCCGCCCTGCTGCACGTTCATGGTGTCGCCCAGCCGGCCGCCGACAACCCCGTTCTCGCCGGAAGAGATCTGGCCGGACACGTAGAGCAGGTTCCCCGAGCGGGTGACGGGAACGTAGCTTGCCACCGGGGCCTTCGGCATCGGCAGCTCATAGCCGTACTCGCGCAGCTTATCGATCGGGTTGGTCATCGTGTCTTGCCTTTTATGTTGTCGTCATCTGCCGGTTTTTCCGGCTTGGGCGCGTAGAGCTTGCCGCGAACCACCGCCTCGCGCCCGAATCGGGACCGGACGCGGTCCATGGCGCGCTCGGCAGCCGCGCGTCGTGCCACGGCGGGCTCCAGCAGATCCACCGGGTCCTGCCCATCGGACTCGTCGAGCCCGGAGAGCCCGATCCCGATGAGGCGATAAGCGGTGCCATCTGCCTCACGCTCCAGCAAGCTCCGGCCCGTGTCGTAAAGTACTCCGGCGAGTTGTGTCGGCATCATCAGGTGGCGGGCACGGGTGCGCAAGCGAAAACCGGCCGACTTGAGCTTGAGGGTGACGGTGTCGCCGACCAGCCCCTTCGCCTTTACCCGCTCGGAAAGTCGCTCGGCAAGCTCCAGCAGTTCCCGAGAGAGCGCGTCCAGATCGCTGATGTCGCTGTTGAATGTGTTCTCGGCTGAGATGGTCTTCATCTCACTGTCGACCGAGACGGGGCGGCTATCCTCTCCGCGGGCGAGGCGGGACAGCCGCGCGCCGCTTTCGCCGTAGCGGCGGATGAGAGTGACGGGATCTTCTGCCTGCAACTGGCCGATGGTCATGAAGCCATCGCGCCTGAGGGTCTCGGCGAACACCTTGCCCACGCCGTAGATCATGGTGATCGGCTTCGATGCGAGAAACTCCAGGGTCTCGGCCGCGCCAATCACGGCGAAGCCCCGAGGCTTGTCGAGGTCAGACGCGATCTTGGCCAGGAACTTGTTGTGGCTGAGTCCCACAGAGGCGGTCACGCCGAGCTCCGTCTCAACCCGGCGGGCGAACCGCGCCAGCACCAGGGCGGGTGGAGAGCGGTGAAGGGCCTGCGTGCCGCGAAGGTCAAGGAAGGCCTCATCGATGGAGAGCGGCTCCACCAGTGGGGTCAGTTCGTCCATCAGGCGCCGGATCTGGCGGCTCACCTCGACGTACTTCGCCATGTTCGGCTTGATGATCACCGCATCGGGGCAGAGCTCGCGCGCCTTGAACATGGGCATCGCCGAGCGGACACCGGACTGTCGCGCGATATAGCAGCAGGTGGACACGACGCCGCGGACACCGCCGCCGATGATCAGCGGCTTGTCCCGGAGGCTTGGGTCATCACGCTTTTCCACCGAAGCGTAGAACGCGTCGCAATCGACGTGGGCTATGCCGAGGTCGAACAGTTCCGGGTGGCCGAACAGGCGGGGTGAGCCGCAGTTTCCGCAGCGAGCAGGGGGCGTTGCGGCGCTGCCGGCAGCAAGACAATCGCGGCAGAGCCAGCCGATCACGACCAGTCCGACCGGTTCTGCTGGTGCCACACCTGCATGAACTGCTCAGGCGTTATGCCGGCATTGGCACACAGGGCGAGCAGAATCGGTTCGTTTGCGGCAAAATAGTCGACGAGCCCGCGCTGCAGGTCTGGTGAACCGACCGACCGGCGAAGGGCAACGGGGTCCAGTCCGGCAACCTGCATGAAAGCCATCAGTTCCTCCGGGTGTTCCGCGAGGAAGGCGAGGCAGGCATCGGCGAGCTCGGAAGCCCGAGGGTTGGCGGATTCTGAACGTGGCACTGCCGGCTCATTTGCGTTTTGTAAGAGATTGCATGCTAGCTGATGCCGGTCGCAAAGCGAAGCGCCACCAGCGCCTTACCGGCGCGAGGAAGGACCAATGCCCAAGACTGTGATGATCGTCGAAGACAATGAGCTCAACATGAAGCTCTTCAACGATCTGCTTGAATCGCGTGGCTATTCGGTCATCCAGACCCGCAACGGGATGGAGGCGCTCGAACTCGCGCATGCCCATCATCCGGACCTGATGCTGATGGACATCCAGCTGCCGGAGGTTTCGGGGCTGGTGGTCACCAAGTGGCTGAAGGACGACGAAGAACTGGCGCATATCCCGGTGATCGCCGTCACGGCCTTCGCCATGAAGGGTGACGAGGAGCGGATTCTGCAGGGCGGTTGCGAGGGCTATATAAGCAAGCCGATCTCAGTGCCTCACTTTCTGGAAACCATTGCCCGCTACATTGGCCCGGCTTGACCGTGCGGCGGGCGGCCGGGTGGGTTCCTGCCGGCTGATCTGCTGCGCCGAATGTTTGCCGGGGCCAGCCAGTGACAGCGCGCGTACTCGTCGTCGATGACATTCCGACCAATGTCCGTCTGCTCGAGGCGCGGCTCGCGGCTGAATACTACGATGTGCTGACTGCCCAGTCGGGCCGCGAGGCGCTCGAGATCTGCGCCCGCGAGAACGTCGACATCGTCCTGCTCGATGTGATGATGCCCGTAATGGACGGGTTCGAGGTCTGCCGGCGCCTCAAGGCCGATCCACGGACGCATCATATTCCCGTGCTGATGATCACCGCGCTGGACCAGCCCTCCGACCGGGTGCGGGGACTGGAGGTCGGCGCAGACGATTTTTTGTCGAAGCCGGTGGACGACGTGCAGCTGATGGCGCGCGTGAAGAGCCTCGTGCGGCTGAAATCGCTGACGGACGAATTGCGGGCCCGTGCCCTGACCGGTCAGCAGATCGCCATCGAGGACGCCATTCGGGCGATGGACAACATTTCGGCAGAAGCAGGTTCGATCCTCCTCATCGACAGCGACGACCGGCACGCCGAGCGCATCAAGCAGTATCTCACCGCTGAGCATCGCGTGGATATCCTGACGCAACCCGCTGATGCCGTGTTCCAAGTTGCCGGCGCGCACTACGAACTGGTGCTGGTGGCGATGGATCTCCCGGATTTCGACCCGCTGCGGGTCTGCTCGCAGATACGGACGCTGGAACACACCCGTTCGCTGCCGATCATCCTCATCGCCGACGAGGCCGACAAGCCCCGCGTGGTGCGGGCGCTGGACCTCGGCATCAACGACTTCATCATGCGGCCGGTGGATCGCAACGAGCTGGCGGCGCGGGTCAAGACGCAAATACGCCGGCAGCGCTATGCACTGGAACTGCGTGAAAGCGTCAGCAATACCATGGCCCTGGCCGTGACCGACGAGCTCACCGGGCTCTACAACCGGCGTTATTTCGACCGGCACATGCATGTGATGCTGGGCAAGGCCCACTCGCAGGACCG
>JAEZHZ010000326.1 GCA_023436745.1 Pseudomonadota bacterium
CCGCCAGGGTCTCGGAGATCTCTCCGGCCCGCGAGGCAAGGGTGTCGGAAATCTCGCCGGTATGCAGGGTGAGTGTCTCGGAGATCTCGCTGCTGCGCGACGACAGCGTGTCGGCGAGCATGCCGGCGCGGCTGGTGAGCAGCTCGTCGAGGGCGTGCGTGCGGTTGTCGAGCGTCTCGTCGATCAGGCTGGTGTGGCTCTCGAGCGAGGCCGCCAGTTCGCGCGAGCGGTTGGCGAGGTTGTCGCTCACGCTCTGGGTGCGCGCGGCCAGCACGTCGCTCATCTCGCGGGTGCGCTGGCTCAGGATATCGTCGAAGCGACCGGATTCCTGGTTCAGCGCCATCTCGAGCACGTTGGCGCGGGCGGCAAAGGTGGTGCCCTGTTCTTCGAGGCGCTGCACCAGCTGCTCGCCCTTGTCGCCGATCACGCCGTCGAGGGTGTGCAGGCGCGTGTCGAGGATGTTGGCGATCTCGGTCAGCCGGGCATCGAACTGCGACAGCGCATCCTGGCCTGCCGAAGACAGGGTGATGCGGGCGCGATCCGAGGTTTCGTCCAGCGCGCCGTTGATCTCGATGACGGCCGACTGCAGGCGGCTGTCGAGAGCGTTGAGCTGGATCGACACGGATTCGTCGATCTGGCGGCCAAAGGCACCCAGGAGCCGTTCGGCGTCGCGCGACCGGTTGGTGATGTCCTCGACGACGCGCTGGCCGATGTGGTCCAGGCCGCTGGTGACTTCCTCGCCGCGCTGGCGCAGCTGTTCGAGCAGGGAGCCGCCGCCTTCGGTCAGGAGGCTTGCGATGGTGCTGGTGCGCTCGTCGAGCGTGTGGGCCAGCTGGCCGGTGGTGCTGTCCAGCAGGCCCGCGAACGCGGCCGTGCGCTGCTCGAAGTTGCCCGACATCGCCATCGTCTGTTCTTCGATGCGGCGGGCGCGCTCCTCGATGGCTCCGGTGACGGCGCTGCCCTGTGCATCCAGCGCCTCGGTGAGGGACCGTATGCGGGATTCGACGTCCCCGGTGATGCGGCCGGCGCTCTCGTCGAGCGTCTGCTGCAGCACGGCCGTGTGGTCGCCGAATGTCAGCGCCAGGCGCGTCGTGCTCTCGTCGAGAGCCGAGACCACGTCGCTGGTGCGGTTGTCCACCAGCTGCACGAAGGCGTCGGTGCGTTCCGCGAATGCGCCGGTCAGGGTGTTGCCGGCGGTTGCGAGGGCGCGCGTCAGGTTGCCGCCGCTCTCCACGATGGTGCCGGAGATGCGCTGGCTGATCATGTCGAGGTCGAACACCAGCCCGGTATGGCTCTCGGTGATGGCCTCGCGCACGCGCTCGGTGTTGGTCAGCACGCTTTCGCGCTGGTTGGCGAGTTCCGCGATCAGCGCCCGCATGCGGGATTCGTTGTCGGAATAGGTGCGCTCGAGTGCGGTGACCTCGTTGTGGATCATCACCTCGAGTTCGCCGGCGCGGGAGAGGGCGCGTTCGAGCCCGTCGCCGAGGGCGTTCACTTCGCGCCGCACGGCCTGACCCACCGAGGCCACCTTGTCGGCGGCGGTGACCTCCGGCTCGGCGAGGCGGATGGCGGCCTGGGTGATCGAGGATGCGGCGTTGCGCAGGTCCTGGGCGCGGCGGAAGAGCGTCGCCACGGCGAAGAACGCCGCGACCGGCAGGAACATGATCGCGACCAGCGCGATGAAGTCGATGGTCCCCATGAACTGGCCGAGATTGGCCAGGTCGCTGCCGTAGCGCATGTACGCGCCGGCGCCCGAAACCAGCACCCACACCACGGAAAGCGCGAGCGCGATCCAGGTCGGTGCGGACGACGAACGATTCTGCAGGTTGTACAGGATGCGCGAAGTGGGGAAGCGGTCGTCATTGGCGACCACGCCCGCCTGCTGGGCGATCTTGTCGGCTGCGCGCAGCCGTTCCGAACGTTGTGGTTCGTTCTGCCGCTTCTCGTTCTGCGCCGGGCTGGGCTCGATGTTGAACACCGATTCCTTGAGGGCGTCCTCGACGGCGGAAAAGGCCAACGCGGCGGGATCGTTCGTGGGGGTCGGGTTCTTCGCCATACTCTTTACAACTCTCGCGTCGGCTCTTCTGCTGGGCGGACTTGAGGCGTTGGTGTCACACGGCACCCCTTGCGGGGAGCCCCATCAACCACAGGCAATTCGATGCAAATGCCCCGCATCGTCCTGCAACCCTCGCCGCCGCGCGCTGGCTCAGGTCGCATCCTTACATTCAATTTTATGCAAACCGAACGGTTTCTTACCCAAAGGTTAATTTTGTCTGGGGAAGTCTCGTGCCATAACGATGGGCAAACCAAGGCAAAGATGTGGCTTAAGAGGCTGTTCACGGCTGCCGGGTAGCGTGAACAGGTGCGGCATGCCCACCGTTGGGGCGCGTAGCCGTCAGTTTCGAGGCTTGTCATGCGTTCCGTGTCTTCCGCCGCCGAAAACCTGGACTCCGTTCATCTTCGCCGGGATGCGCGGCCCATCGACCTCGTGCACCTCGCCAAGCAGTGCCTGGGCGACGAGCATCTGGAGTACGAGATTCTCCGGCTGTTCGATGCGACCATCGTCGCCTACCACGAGCGCGTGGCGCACGCGCCGGGTCCGGAAGACCTGGCGCTGGCGCTTCATTCCATGCGGAGCGCGGCGACCGGGGTCGGTGCCTGGACCATCGTCGATCTGGCCGCGACGGCCGAGGCCGACATGCGCGAGGGCCGGTCGCTTCAGGCCGAGCAGCTTGCCGATATCGCCATGGCTGTGGAAGAGGTCCGCGGGTTCATCGCCGACATGCTGAGCAACGAGCCGCTGTGAGGTGGTCGCGGGGTGTTGTTTGACCCCTCCCTTGCCATCACCTATAGAGCGCCGATATCAGCACGTGCGCCCACCCGCATGCGACGCTCCCCTGGCCAGAACATCCCATGACCATGCTTTCCCCGGCAGCCGAGGCGCCGCCTCGTGCCGCCCTTGAACCGTTCCGTACCCGCCGGACCTTTGCGATCATCTCGCACCCGGACGCCGGTAAGACGACGCTGACCGAGCGTCTGCTCGCCGCTGCCGGCGCGATCCAGTCGGCCGGCGCGGTCCGCGGCAAGGCCGGGCAGCGCTCCACCCGCTCCGACTGGATGGAGATGGAACAGCAGCGCGGCATCTCCATCACCTCGTCGGTGATGACGTTCGAATATGACGGGCTGACCCTCAACCTTCTCGATACCCCCGGCCACTCCGACTTCTCGGAAGACACCTATCGCACGCTGACTGCCGTGGACGCCGCCATCATGGTGATCGATGCGGCCAAGGGCATCGAGTCACAGACCCTGAAGCTGTTCGAGGTCTGCCGGCTGCGTGACATCCCGATCATCACCTTCATCAACAAGGTGGACCGCGAGGGCCTGTCGCCCCTCGAACTGATCGACGAGATCCAGGACAAGCTGGCCCTCGATCTCACCCCTGTATTGTGGCCGATCGGGCAGGGCGTCGATTTCGGCGGCTATATCGACCTGCTGGAAAAGCGCGTCGTGACCCCCCAGGGCAAAACGCTGGCGGAGTACGACCAGCTCGAGGACCTGCTGGACGTCGACGACCTCGTCGACAACCCGGTTTTCATGACTGCGCTCGAAACGCTCGAGATGGCCCAGGCCATGCTGCCGACCTTCGACCTCGACACCTTCCACAAGGGCCATCTGAGCCCGGTGCTGTTCGGCTCTGCCCTCAAGGGCGTCTCTGTCGCCGAACTCCTGCGCACGCTGGGTGACTGGGGCCCGGAGCCGCGCCCGCAGCCGGCCCTGCCGGCACCGATCGACCCGGCGGACCGCAAGGTCACCGGCTTCGTGTTCAAGGTGCAGGCGAACATGGACGCCAACCACCGCGACCGCATCGCCTTCGTGCGGCTCTGCTCGGGCAAGTTCGAGCGCGGCATGCGCCTCAGGAACGTGCGCTCCGGCAAGGACATGGCGGTGTCCAACCCGATGTTCTTCTTCGGCAACAACCGCGAGCTCGCCGAAGAAGCGGTCGCGGGCGACATTGTCGGCATCCCCAATCACGGGACCCTGTCGGTGGGCGATACCCTTACGGAAGGTGCCGCCATCAACGTCACCGGCATTCCGAACTTCGCCCCCGAAATCATCCGCCGCGTTCGCCTCACGGATCACATGAAGAGCAAGCAGATGGCGAAGGCTCTCACCGACCTGTCGGAGGAGGGCGTGACCCAGGTGTTCCGCCGCATGGTCGGTGCCGACTGGATCGTCGGCGTCGTCGGCCAGCTGCAGCTCGAGGTGCTGAGCTCTCGCGTCGCCAAGGAATACGGCGTGCCGATCGACTTCGAGAGCATCGGCTTCGAGGTCGCCCGCTGGGTGGAGAGCGACGATCCCGAAGAGCTCAAGCGCTTCATCACCGCCCAGAAGATGAACATGGCCGAGGACCGCAGCGGCGCGCCCGTGTTCCTCGCCCAGAACCAGTGGTGGGCCGACCGCGCCCGGCAGGACTGGCCGAAGCTGCGCTTCCTCACCACCAAGGAACGGCATTGACCTCCCCGCGCATCGAGGAGTTCGTCGATGCGGCCGTGTCCGCCTTCACGGACGGCTCGCTCGTGCGCCTCAAGCTCGGTGGCTACCACGGGTCCGAGCCTGACCTTAAGTCGGTCGAAGTGCGCCGGATCGTGGTCAAGGGCCAGGATCTGGTCTCGCTGACCTACCACTACAAGACGCGCGACATCATCAAGAACGTGGAGCTCGAGTACGCGGCGGAACAGTTGCGCGCCCGCCTCGCCGATGCCTTCCGCAGCGCGCACCTTGCCACAACGAGCTTCGATCTCACCTTCGAGCGCAATGGCAGCAAGATCCGGCTGAAGCGCACCGACGCCTCCCGCGAGGCGCCCGGTGCCAGCCATGATCGTGCGAAGGCCCGCGCCGTTCCGGCTGCGGCCAAGCCCTGGCAGATCGGCCTCGGCCTTACCGATCCACAGGGCAACGTCCGCAAGGACGCACAGGATAAATTCCGCCAGATCAACAGGATGGTCGAGATCTTTGCGCCCCTGATTCAGGCGCTGCCCGACAATCCCCGGATCGTCGACATGGGCGCCGGCAAGGGCTACCTCGACTTCGCCCTAGCCGACTGGCTGGCGGGGCAGGGCCGCAAGGCCCAGATCGTCGGGGTGGAACTGCGCCCGCAGCTGGTGGCCGACGGCAACGCGCTCTCCCGATCCTCGGGGCTTGAGGGCCTCAGCTTCGTGCCCGGCAGCATCCTCGACTATGACGCCAGCGGCGCCGATGCCGTGATCGCGCTTCATGCCTGCGACACCGCGACGGACGACGCCATCTACCGGGGCATCGCCGCCGGCGCCCGTCTGATCGCCGTTGCCCCGTGCTGCCACAAGCAGGTGAGGCGCGAGATGGAACGCGGCACGGCTGCCGATCCGCTTTCGCCCCTTCTGCGCCATGGCGTCTTCCGCGAGCGGCAGGCCGAGATGCTGACCGACACCCTGCGGGCCCTGCTGCTCGAGCGCCACGGCTACAAGACGCGGGTGTTCGAGTTCGTCTCCGATGCGCATACACCCAAGAACAACCTGATCGTCGCCGAGCGGGACGCGCGGGCCGGCAAGGACGCCGACGCACAGATCGCCGCCCTCAAGTCCATGTTCGGAATCGGCGAGCACTACCTGGAGCGGCTGCTCGCGACGGTCGCGGTCGCTCCCTAGACTATTCAACGCAGTGTGAGACGCTGGTGGCGGCGGCGGTCACCACCTATATCCGCCGAAACGCAAGCAAGAGCATTCATGACCAAGATCACCTTCATCGCGCCGGATGGCGAGCGCATCGAAACGGAAGCGGAGCCCGGTGCCACCGTCATGGAGACGGCCATCATGAACGGCGTGCCCGGCATCGTCGCCGAGTGTGGCGGCGCCTGCACCTGCGCCACCTGCCATGTCTATGTCGACGATAGCTGGACCGAGACGGTCGGTGGTCCCTCGATGATGGAAGAGGACATGCTGGACTTCGCCTTCGACGTCCGCCCGCAGAGCCGTCTCTCCTGCCAGATCAAGGTCCGCGAAAACCTCGACGGGCTCGTGGTTCACGTGCCGAGCCGCCAAGGCTAGAGCGAAATTTGCGCGGGCCGCGGTCCGCCCGGATTCATTTGCCGATCTTGCTGCCCGCCCGAACGGCGCCGTTCCAAGCGTCGCCTCGGGTGGAGAATAAAAAAGCTATTGATTTTCAATGCCTTGTGACAAGTGGTGCGTGCCGGTATGCTCCGGTATCGCTAAACTTGGGCACCAATGGGCACTCTCAACACCTTTCCGTTGAGCTTCATCGTCAAGGGCAAGAAGATCATCATCGTCGGCGGCACCGACGAAGCCCTGAACAAGGCCCGGCTGGCAAGTAAGACTACTGCGCAAGTCGTGATTATCTCGCGGCGCATCGAGGCAGACTTCTCGGCCCATTCTCATGCAGTTCACGAGCGTCCGCTGGCTGAAGCCGACTTCGCAGGCGCGGCGCTGGTGTTCGTGGCCGAGGAGGGCGAGGATGCCGAACTGGCCAAGGCAGAAGCTGCCCGGCGTGGCATTCCCCTCAACGTGGTCGACGTTCCCGCGGAGTGCGATTTCTACACCCCCTCCATCGTCGAGCGCGCGCCGCTGACGGTTGCCATCTCCACCGAGGGCGATGCCCCGGTTCTCGCGCGTCTGGTGCGAGCCCGG
>JAEZHZ010000362.1 GCA_023436745.1 Pseudomonadota bacterium
CTTTGCCCTTGGCGATGTCCACCGCCCGCTCGACGGCAGCGGTGGTGCCGGAGACGACCACCTGACCCGGCGCATTGTCGTTGGCGACCTGACAGACTTCCCCACCCGCGGCTTCCTCGGCCACGGCGCGGGCCGTATCGAGATCGAGACCGAGAAGCGCAGCCATGGCGCCGTGACCGACGGGGACGGCCTTCTGCATGGCCTGGCCGCGGGTACGCAGGAGACTCGCGGTGTCGGCCAGAGTGAAGGTCCCGGCAGCACACAGGGCCGAGTACTCGCCAAGCGAGTGGCCGGCGACATAGGCAGCACGATCGGCAAGGCGCACGCCACGAGCTGCGAGGACACGCACCACGGCGACGCTGACGGCCATAAGGGCCGGCTGGGCGTTCTCGGTAAGGCGGAGAACGTCCTCCGGGCCCTCGAACATGATGGCGGAGAGCTTCTGGCCCAGCGCTTCATCGACCTCGTCGAAGACGGCTCGCGCTTCCGGATAGGCGTCGGCCAGATCCCTGCCCATGCCGACGGCCTGGCTGCCCTGGCCGGGGAAGGTGAACGCTGTCTTGGTCATGGATGCCCCTCTGCGTGGGTTCGGGTACAACCCCGATAAGCGGTTTTGCTGTCGCCGGGCTTTGGATGCAAGCTGTGGCAGAGTCAAGGCGCAGCGCCGGTTTCGCCCAGTTTTGCCTTGTCAGACGCGGCAGTTTCCCCTATAGCCGCCGCATCAATTCGTTTGGCCGGGGGCTGAACGGAGGGTTCGGCATTTACACCGAACAGGTCCAGGACTGGTCCGGCCTCCCGTGTTCCCGCTCTTTGCAAGACTGCTTTTGACGCCTTTCCGGCTTCAAAGGGGCTCCGCGCCAGCGATTGTGAGTGCAACCAAGGAAGGCGCATCAATGGCCCTCTACGAACACATTTTCCTGGCGCGCCAGGACGTGTCCCAGCAGCAGGTGGAAGACCTGACTGCACAGCTGACCGAAGTGCTGGCCCAGGGCGGCGGCAAGGTCACCAAGAATGAATACTGGGGGCTCAAGAGCCTCTCGTACCGCATCCGCAAGAACCGCAAGGCGCACTACTCGCTGCTCAACATCGACGCCCCGGCTGCCGCCGTCGCCGAGATGGAGCGCCAGATGCGCATCAACGAAGACGTGCTGCGCTTCATGACCGTCCGCGTGGACGAGCTGGAAGAAGGCCCATCGGCGATGATGCAGAAGCGCGATCGCGACGATCGTGATGGCCGCTCCGACCGTGGTGGCTTCGGCGACCGCCGTCCGCCCCGCCGCGCCTAACACAAGGATTTTGAACCATGGCCATTCGTGACCTGACCACCTCGCAGGCGCGCCGCCCGTTCCAGCGTCGCCGCAAGACCTGCCCGTTCTCCGGCGAGAACGCGCCGAAGATCGACTACAAGGACGTGCGCCTGCTGTCGCGCTACGTGTCCGAGCGCGGCAAGATCGTGCCGAGCCGCATCACCGCCGTTTCGGCCAAGAAGCAGCGCGAACTCGCCCAGGCGATCAAGCGCGCCCGTTTCATCGGCCTCATGCCGTTCGCCGTTCAGTAATCTGAACGAAGCTGAACGGATTCTGAACGTTGGGGTCGCGGATGGTCCGCGGCTCCTAACCGTCCCCTGAGGACGGGACAGCCAAAGGGAACACCTTTATGAAAGTCATTCTGCTCGAGCGCATCGGCCGCACCGGTACGATCGGCGACGAAGTCACCGTCAAGGACGGCTTCGCCCGCAACTACCTGCTGCCGCAGGGCAAGGCGCTGCGCGCCAACGAAGCCAACCGCGCCAAGTTCGCCGCCGAGCGCGCGAACATCGAGAAGCGCAACGAAGAGCGCCGCCTGTCGGCTGCCGGTATCGCCGAGGGCCTCGATGGCCGCGCGGTGATCATCATCCGCCAGGCCGCCGAGACCGGCCAGCTCTACGGTTCGGTCGCTGCCCGCGACGTCGTCGAGGCCCTCGCCATTGAAGGCTTCACCATCCAGCGCAACCAGGTCGAACTCGCCGAGCCGATCAAGTCGGTTGGCGTGCACACCGTGTCGCTCTCGCTGCACCCGGAAGTGGCCGTGTCGATCACCGTCAACATCGCCCGCTCGGAAGACGAGGCCCTGCGCCAGGCTGCCGGCGAGGACGTCACCGTGACGCACTTCGACGTGGACGAGGATGGCGATTTCGCTGCCGGCCAGGCCGACGCAGCCGCCGAGGACCGCTTCGAGGAGTAGTCCTCCCCTCAGCGCACCATTCTGAAGGCCGGGCATTGCCCGGCCTTTTTCTTTGCGGCCGGGGGCAGCGACTCGGTGGTGCTGCGGCCTTGTCCTTGTGCAAGGACCAGCGTAGACATTCCCCGTTGTGCACGGAAATCACAGGGCTGATCAGCACAGCATTAACCCTCGGCCACGTAGGCCAAGACTCACGCCAGACTGGCGTGGTTAAGGAAGGTTAACGTTGTTCCCCCGAGGCACCGATGGCTGAGATTGCACGGCTCCACCCTGCTGATGAGAAGTCGTTTCGCGTCGCCCCCCACAACGTGGAGGCGGAGCAGGCCCTGCTGGGCGCCATCCTGATCAACAACGAGGCGTTCTACCGCGTCGCCGACTTCCTCGAGCCCGAGCACTTCTACGAGCCGGTTCACCGCAACATCTACGAGATCGCCGGCAAGATCATCCGCGCCGGCAAGTCTGCCGACCCCACGACGATCAAGACCCACCTGCCCGACCAGCTGCTGCCCGACGTCACCATGGCGCAGTACCTGGCGCGACTCGCGGCGGAAGCCACCACCGTCATCAACGCGTCGGACTACGGCCAGGCGATCTACGACCTCGCCATCCGAAGGAGCCTGATCCTCGTCGGCGAGGAAATGGTCTCGGTCGCTTATGATTCGGATGTCGAGATGACACCGAACAAGCAGATCGAGAAGGTCGAGGGCGAGCTGTTCCAGCTGGCCGAGAAGGGGCGCTACGATGGCGGCTTCCTCAGCTTCGGCACCGCCCTCAGCGCATCGATCCAGATGGCGGGCGAAGCCTTCCAGCGTGACGGCGGCCTGTCCGGCATTGCCACGCAGCTGCACGACCTCGACCGGCAGATGGGCGGCCTCCAGCGCTCGGACCTGATCGTTCTCGCCGGGCGCCCCGCCATGGGCAAGACCTCGCTCGTGACCAATATCGCCTTCAATGTCGCAAAGGCGTGGCGTGGCGAGGTGACGCCGGACGGGCACAACAAGACCGTGGATGGCGGCGTCGTGGGCTTCTTCAGCCTGGAAATGAGTTCCGAACAGCTCGCCACCCGTATCCTGGCCGAGCAGGCGGAAATCTCGTCATCGGACATTCGCCGCGGCCGAATCCACGACAGCCAGTTTTCCAAGCTGGTCGATGTGTCGAACATGATGAGCAAGGTGCCGCTCTATATCGACGACACCGGCGGCCTGAGCGTGGCCCAGCTCGCAGCGCGGGCGCGGCGTCTCAAGCGGCAGAAGGGGCTCGACCTGCTGATCGTCGACTACCTGCAGCTGCTGTCGGGCTCTTCCAAGGCGTCGAGCCAGAACCGCGTGCAGGAACTGACGGAAATCACCACGACGCTCAAGGCGCTGGCGAAGGAGCTGGAAGTGCCGATCATCGCGCTCAGCCAGCTGTCGCGTCAGGTGGAAGCGCGCGACGACAAGCATCCGCAACTGGCGGACCTTCGCGAATCGGGTTCTATCGAGCAGGACGCCGACGTGGTGCTGTTCGTGTATCGCGAAGAGTACTACCTGAAGAACAAGGAGCCCAAGGAGGGCACGCCGGAACACCTGAGCTGGCAAGGGGAGATGGAACAGGTGCACGGCAAGGCAGAAGTCATCATCGCGAAGCAACGTCACGGCCCCACGGGCACCGTGCAGCTGAGCTTCGAGGCGCAGTTTACCCGCTTCGGCAATCTCGCCCGTGCCGATTATCTCCCTGAGCGCATGGAATAGCATGGCGCTGACTTCCGGGCTGGGTGGCCAGCTAAGCATCGATCTGGGGGCATTGGCCCGCAACTGGCGTGCACTCGACAAGGTGAGCGCGGGAGCCCTCACGGGCGCAGTGGTGAAGGCGGACGCCTATGGCATCGGCATCACCATGGCCGCCAAGGCGCTTCACGCGGCAGGAGCACGGTTCTTCTTCGTCGCCACGCCCGACGAGGGGCTGGCGGTGCGCGCCGCGCTCGCCGATGCGCACATCTTTGTGCTGAACGGGCTCTATCCCGGGGCCGCCAACCTCTATG